>BNZR01000228.1 GCA_026001245.1 Clostridia bacterium | reverse complement strand
CAGCAAAACGAGGGCTTTCTAAGGGTGTGCGGAATCTGATGAGGAGTGATTATAGCCCAATATATTGTAAATATAGGCTCGATTTGGGCGCGAATTATGTCAAGTAAAAATTTTTTCGCTTTTTTTCGCCATTTCTGCTTGACATTTCACTTGTACCTTCGCTGTGTGTTTGTTAAATTGACTTGCATTTTTTGCGGCTTCATGCTATAATAAACATAAGGATGTGATTGCTTTGTCCAATGATAACGAGTTCCAACCGCTTTCGCCGCTTGCCGACCCTGTTGTCGGCGCGATTTTCTCCGATGTCGAGAACGCGGGGCTTGCCGCCGAGAGTTTGGTACGGAGTATCATCGGGAGCGAATCGTTGGGCAAGGTCATATCGGTCACGCCGCAGAGGTACTACAAGATACCCGACCAACGCGGTTGCCGCGTGGACGTGGAGATTGAAACCTCAAACAACCGTATCATCATAGCTGAGGTTCAACTTTCCGTTGACCCTGTGATGCCGCAACGCAACCTGCTCGCACCGAGGAGCATACCCGCCTGACGCATACTCTCGTTCAGCCAGCGCATGTACTCATCACGCACCGTGGGGTTTGTCGCGACACGCCCATATTGGCTGCAATATTGTCTGAACCCCGCATCGTTCTTTTCAAATGTCCGTAATTCCGGTGTCATCTCAATTACCTCCTCAACGCTCAATTTATCCTTGTGCGCCGTATACATGGTGTACAGCCAACAACTCAGCGGGTCTGTGAAGTCCGGTGCGTTCTCCATGAACCGCAGCAACTGTACGTTGTAAATCTTGAACTGCGGTAACGCCACCGTGTGCGGCGGTTTAGTGTACAGCATCTGTATTGGCTGTAAAAATTCCGTGTTGTCCTCTCGGCAGTTAAAGCTCAAGATATTTATCGCGATGACATGAGGCATGGTTTCAGCCATCTCTGCCGCTGTCGTTCCCGGTTGTGACCGCGAACTGATTAGTTGAGAGGCGGCGAGCAGGTTGCGTTGC
>BNZR01000227.1 GCA_026001245.1 Clostridia bacterium | reverse complement strand
GACTGTTTTTAAGCGTGCTATAATATAAAGGTAAGGGACGATAAAGCCCCGGCGCAGAGGGCGCGGCGGCTGGCGACATCCCCCTCGAAAGAGGGAATCCCAGAAATGGGGGTGTAGCTATATGCGTATAACGTTGCACATTGGTGGTTTTACGATCACGATTGTCATCAAACGCAGAAACCGTCACCCTGCAAGGTGACGGTTTCTTAAAACTCTCAACTGTTGGCATGCCCTCTGCGGCCTCAAAGCTTATCCTGTAGCCGGTGTTCCCGCGCCGCGTATATCTGATGGTATCGCCCTCGCCGAACGTCTTGTACGGCCGGGTATCGTATATCGCCTGTCCGTTGATTTTAAGCCAATCGCCCACGGCCAGCAGTATATCTCTGTCCGCTTCGGGGATCGTTCCGTCGGCCTTGGGGCCGATGTTCAATAGCAGACAGCCGTTCTTGCTAACCGCGTCTGCCAGCTCGAAGACCACCTCGCGTGGGGTTTTATACTGGTTGCCCTGCGTGTAGCACCACGAGTTATGCGCCACAGCCGAGCATGCCTGCCAGAAAAACGGGCGTATCTGCTCAAAGCGGCCGCGCTCCATGTCCGGCACGGCTGTCCCTGCGGGGAACGCGTCGTGCTTATAGTTTATCACGCCGGTCAAACCCAGTTCGGCCATCGCGTTGTAATAATACGCCGCGAAACGGCGCAGATAGGGTTCCAACGCCTTAACGCCTATCCACCAGTCGAAGTAGAATATTTTCGGGTGGAAGCGGTCAACGATTTCAATGCAACGCTCCAGCCAATCCTGCATGAACTCGTCGCTTACAAAAGATTCAAAGTCCCACTCCCCGGCCGGGACTGACGGCCAGTAGAAGTCGCCGCGCCGAAACTCGGCGTTTATGTCGCTGTCGTAGTCCCGCCCGTGGCTTAGGAAAAACCAGTGTTCAATGCGGTGCGACGATGCGCCGAAGATAAGCCCGCGATCCTCCACGGCGTTTTTAAGCTCCGCGATTACATCGCGC
>BNZR01000226.1 GCA_026001245.1 Clostridia bacterium | reverse complement strand
ATTCTGTTCATACTGCTGACGCTGGCGTTGATGGTAATCCCGGCGACGTAGGCAATTAACAATTGACAATGGACAATGGACAATGGACAATTAAAGCCCCGAAATTCGGGGCTTTTTGCTTTTCAGAAGTTCCAACCGCCTACTTCAAACGATGTCAATACTTTAGTGTCCGAAAAGCTTCCGCTTTTTCTTAGTTTTATGTCGTTAAGGCTGGTAAAGCCTCCGTTTCCGTCACCTGATTTTCCTGTGCTTCGTACGCGTATAGCCGGTTGCAGGCTGATTGCTTTGCCCAGTTTTGGGGAGCTTGGTGTTACAATCCAGTCCAATATTCTTGGTTCGGCAAAATAATTGGTGATTTTCAGGCCTGAGATGTTGGCCAAATTGCTTTCCCCTATGCATTCGTGGTCGGCAACGTTGCAGTGCATTCTTGTGGTCGCTTTTCGAACTTTATAATTGCTGCTTGGCGCAATTCTTGTATCCGCTATGTAGTCATAGACCTTTTTTGTTTCGCCGTTTTGGTCATATTTTTCTACTAAATAGGCGTACTCCGTTATCCTCAATTGCGCCACAAATGCGCCGCCGCCATCATACGCCATCACAATCCCGCTAAACGCTTCTTTTCCTTCTGGCAACTGGCTTGCGTACGTCTTCATGTTTGCTTTGTGTTCGGAAATTCCGGCAGACATCGCGTTGACATCTGTTGAAATGTTGTCCGGCGTTTCGGGGTTTTCTTTGCCCGTTGTGCAGTACGCAACTCCTGTCAAGCCGTAATAGTACTCGCCGTTCAGGCTGTATACAAAAAGTCCCGTTTGGTCAAAGCCTTTCCCCTCCGGGATTCCGCGCTTTGGAATCCCCAGTTGCTTCAACGTATCCGAAACGTCAATATTTTTCCCGCGTATCCAAAGATTTGCCCCGTTATCTACCCGCGATTTCAGTGACGGCCCCGTTTCTTGCGAAAGCTGTTCTTGGTCAACAACCACCATATCCTCATCGCCGCTGTCGGATCGGACTTCATCT
>BNZR01000225.1 GCA_026001245.1 Clostridia bacterium | reverse complement strand
ATTTCGTTGCCCACGCTCCACATGATTATGCTGGGGTGGTTGCGGTCGCGGCGAATCCACGCGGCAACGTCCCGCTGGTGCCAGTCGGCGAAGTAGCGGCCGTAGTCGTACTCCGTCTTGCCGTCCTCCCACATGTCGAATATTTCGGATAGAATCAGCATGCCGAACTCGTCGGCCAAGTCCATGTAATCGGCGGCGGGGGGATTGTGCGCGGTGCGTATGGCGTTGACTCCAATGCTTTTGAGTAGCGTGAAGTGCCGCCGCGCCGCGTCACGGTTAAACGCCGCGCCCAGCGCGCCCAAGTCGTGGTGTTGGCACACGCCGTTGATTTTAACTTTGCGCCCGTTAAGGAAAAAGCCTTCGGGCTTAAGCTCAAACTCGCGGAAGCCGATTTTTGTCCGCGCAACGTCCACGGTTACGCCGTCTACTACCAGCTCCGAGCGCAGGGTGTTTAGGTTGGGGCTGTCGATGTCCCAAAGCTTGATCTCGTCCTCCAGCGTATGGCGAACCTCGTAGGGGACATCGCACTCGACCTCAACGTCCACATCGTAGCTGTCCTTTGTGGTGTGGACATATACGCCGTCTCGCACGAAGCGATACTTGCCTGCGGTTACAAGATACACGTCGCGGAATATCCCCGCGCCGGAGTACCAGCGCGAGTTGGGCGACTTGTAGTCCACCTTTAGCAATATCACGTTCTCGCCGCGCTTTACCAAGTGCGTAACCTCGAACTCGAACGCGGTGTAGCCGTATTTCCAGTCGCCCACCTGCTCGCCGTTGAAGTACAGCGTGCAGTCCATGTACACCCCGTCAAAGCGCAGGAAGTAACGCTGCGCGTCCGGCGGCAGTTCAAAACGCTTGGTGTACCAGCCCGCGCCGGTTTGGTACAGATTATTGGTGTCGTAAATCAGCCAGTCGTGGGGGATTTCAACGGGGGCGTAGTCCGTGGGTTTGCCTTTAGCGAACTGCCACCCGTCGTTAAAAAGCTCAATATTCGTCATAGATAGTACCACCCGCCCCAAGTAAA
>BNZR01000224.1 GCA_026001245.1 Clostridia bacterium | reverse complement strand
AGGTTGTCAAGGGGTTTTCGCGGGGTTTGGGAAAATTATTTTTTTACTCGTAATGCACACAATGCAGAAATTGGCAGAAATTCAATTCTGTGGTCATCCACAAACTGCCCTCCCACCATGTCAAACATGTTATATATCAATTCGTGCTTGGAGTTTTCAGTGTGGTAATAGACCTTTGTTGCATTATTCTCGTTCATAATAAAGGGACGAAGCAAGTCATGGTCAGTTTTGCCCAAAGAATGCCCAACAATGTCAATATCATAGCCCTCATTATATTTCATCCAATCTATACGGCGTTTGTCGGTATGCTTTGAGGCACGTTGAAAAATCTTATTAAACCATGACAAGTACTGATCTTTAAGGTCATAATAATCGCATCCGAATACGATATTAGACTGCGACACGCTAGAATCCGCCTGGCCGTTGACATAGCATACTTCTGCAAATGAAGCATATACACGTTCGAATGTATTGGAATAATTAAAACTTAAAACTCTGTCGGCACGAGCAAGCAGTGGGAATTTAGACAAAATATCAGTTTTGTTTATTACTTCGTCAATATAAAACTCGAATTCAGGCACTAAAAAATTGTCAAAAAGACGTCTTAATGTAATACGATCGGAATAACCTTCGGTTGCGAATACTTCAACGACATCTGCGAGATTATTTTCAAGGGCAAGCCATGTTTCATTTTTGACGGCAAATAGAGTTTCAACAAAAAGTGGAATAGAATCAGTCGAGAAAACGTTTTTCGATCGATATTTGGTCATAAGGGAGATCCGGCTTGTACAGAAGTCATCACAGGATAGGCTTTCCCAATAACGTCTTAAATCAAAGCCAGCATAAGTCCTCATTCTGTCAGTTTTATACGCCCAATCCAAGAAGTCGTTGTATGTAGTCTTCAAACCATGGGCGAGGTCGAAGCCGTTGCCTATTATAAGTAGATTCACAACGCCCTCCCGTTATCGGAGAATTATCGTATCCAAGCGAATTCAAGCTTTTCGTTCTGCTCCACAACGTCAAACTCGTGGTGG
>BNZR01000223.1 GCA_026001245.1 Clostridia bacterium | reverse complement strand
ATATTTTGGTTATACCCGTCAGCCGGATTGCGTGTTCCATAATCAGCCACTCCTGCTCCTACGTTTTCAAATCCGTTGCGGAGGCGGATTCACTCCGCCTCCGCAACATTCGCCATTCTTTCACTTCAAAAGCCTCAGCTTTTGAAGTGCTTAAAGGAGCGAGACTCCTTTGAGGTAGTAGTTGATGCCGCCCGTGATGTCGGCGTCGCTTAGCGCCGCGTCAATCACCGTGCCGTCGGCCTTGGTGATGCCCGCCGGGAATACAATCAGCGAGCCGTCAATGATTTTGGCCTTGGCTTCCGCTACGGCCTCTTTCGTGCCGGGCGCGGCTACTTTTTCGTTAATCGGCGAGATGTCCACAAGTCCCTCGGCCATGCCGCCGAAGTAGGCCTTGGGCGTCCACGTACCCTCGATAACGCTCTTCACCGCGGCGGTGTAGTACGCGCCCCAGTTCCAAATCGGCGCGGTGATGTGCGCGTCAGGCGCGACGGATGTCATGTCGGAGTTATAGCCGCAACCGAACACCTTATTGGTCTGCGCGGTGGTCTGGGGGCCGTCGGTGTCGCAATGCTGGCCGATTACATAGCAGCCAGCGTCAATAAGCGCTTTTGCGGCGGCGGCCTCGCCCTCCGGGTCGTACCAAGAGCCTGTCACCTTAACCTTAACCTCGGCTTCGGGGTAGACGGACTGAATGCCCAACGCCCAAGCGTTGACACCGCCCGTAACCTCGGAGTTCTGCGAGTCCATGGCCGCAACGTAGCCGGCCAGCGGCTTGCCGTCCGCTTTCATTTTAAGACCCGCCGCGATACCCGCAAGGTAGCGCGCCTGATAGATACGCCCGAAGTAGTTGTTAAAGTTCACGTCGTTGCTTTTAAAGCCGGAGCAATGCGAGAAGATAACGTCGGGGTACTTAGTGGCGAACTCGTCAACCGAGTCCATGTAGTTGTAGCTTGTGGCGAAGATAACGTCGCAATCCGCGTCCACCAGTTCTTGCAGGGCGTTTTTGGTTGCGGGGATGTCCGTGTCGCTGATGTTATCCTTGATAAC
>BNZR01000222.1 GCA_026001245.1 Clostridia bacterium | reverse complement strand
CGGTAGCGAGCGCATTGATGAAACCGCTGACCCCGAACTTGCCATCGACCGTGCGTTGGCAACTTATCTAAGAAAAGGCTATTCGCGCAACTGGATTAATCAACGGCTGAAAACCATCGAGGTTCGCAAGGAACTAACCGATGAATGGGAGAATCGCGGCATAACAGAAAAACGCGACTTCGCCATCTTGACTGACGAAATCACGCGGGCATGGTCGGGCAAAACTACACAGCAATACAAAACATTCAAAGGACTGAAAAAGGAGAATCTCCGCGACAACATGACCAATGTGGAACTGGTGCTGAACATGCTTGCCGAAGTCACGACCACCGACATATCGCGAACTGTGCAACCCGTAACATTTGTCGAGAGCAAGGATATTGCGCGGCGCGGCGGTTCTGTCGCAAAGGCGGCGCGGATACAGTACGAGGCGCAGACTGGTCGCGAGGCCATATCTCCCAAGAACGCCAAGGATTTGAAAAGCCTTGCCGCTGATGATGGTGAATAGTCTGATGGCGGTGATTTTCTTGTTCAAGCCGTGTTCAAGTTTTGTTCAAGAATGTCGCCGATGTTCAAGAAAAATCGCTTAGACTAGCAAGCGATTGCGGAAATCAGAAATCTAAAAACCTAGTTATATCAACGAAAATTTAACGTGACTAAAGAGTGCGAACTATTTGCGGCACAACTTCCAAGCTGGTCGCGTGGGTTCGATTCCCATCACCCGCTCCACAAGTAACAGCCCTGTAACCTAGCGGTTACAGGGCTGTTACTATTCCGCAAAAAAACAACTAAATCACCCCCAAAACAGGCCAAATTGAACAAATGTCACAAAAATCGACCCCTGCGCACCCCGAAACTTTGTGAAATATCCCATATTGCTTTTACCGCCCGGCGTGTGCTACAATTTTATTATAAGGCAAAAAGGCAACTAAAACCACAAATTTTAACATAAAGAAGGAATTGAAATGAAGACTAACACATCTGGAAAAACCAAGCCGGTCGTTATCACCTTGGCGTTAATCCTAACGCTTACGCTGGCGCTGCTTACACCA
>BNZR01000221.1 GCA_026001245.1 Clostridia bacterium | reverse complement strand
AATCACGGTCGCAACATCTTCAAACGAGGACAAGTCAAAGGTTATCGGCACCACGGTTGAAAACACCTTAATCTCCCCGGAAAAGACTGGCGTAGCACGAGCGGCGGCAAGGCTTTCAAGCAAATGAATCATGTCAAACGGCAAGCAGAACGGGAAAACAGTAGCAAGCCCTCCGAACTTTTGCAGTGGTGAAAAGTCAATCTCGCCGGGCTTAGGCGGCGGTGCCGGAGGTGTGGTCGGGCTTGTCGTTGGGCTTGTGGTCGGGTTAGAAGTCGGTTGCGAAGTCGGATTAGACGTTGGTTGCGAAGTCGGCTGTGATGTTGGATTCGGGCTTGGTGTCGGGTTCGGGTTCGCGCTGGGGAACGGCTGGCTTGGGCTATACGGGTACGGTATCGGCGGTGCCCACGGTGATATACCTGAACCCGCTTCACCGACACCAGTACCCCTACCGATAGCGTCATCAATATCCGTCAAAGCGTCCGAAATACCCGTCTCGTCTTCCGTTGTCACTACCTGCCGCCGAAACAGGTCTATAATCTGTTCGAGGGTAAGAAACACCCATGCCCAGCCCATTTTATCACCGTCAGGCGGCACCGCAGGCTTACGGTTTTTGATTCGGTTGATTAAATCTAAAATTTGTGGCGGTATAAACACGACTTCAACATCTTCGGTAGCCGGAGGCGCAACAACGTCCGGCCACTTTGTTTGAGCAATTGCCCTCCCGGCGTTGCCGATGGCGGCTTGAGCCGCTTCAGGACTGTTAATGTTTTGCGGCACTGGCGGCACGTTGATACGAAAACTAGGCGGCATGGCCGGGATTATCGGGTTTGCTTGAGCTGTATCAGTTGTAGTTTTAGGCGGGGTGAGATACGTATTAAGACGATCGTTTTGAGAAGAAAAAAGGGCGTAACGGGTAGCAAGAGAATCATTAATACCAGCACCAAAAAGAACACCACCGATAACAATCCTAGGCGGGATAGTATTGTTCAGATAAACGACAGGAATACCTTCAAGAACTTCAACAGAAAAAGACTGCCAAACACCAAGCGACTGCTTATAAT
>BNZR01000220.1 GCA_026001245.1 Clostridia bacterium | reverse complement strand
ACTTCACCGCATTGTCGATAATATTCAGCACCACTTGGCGGATTCTTGCGCGGTCGCCCATAATCTCGCTCACCTCGTCGGCGGCGCGGAAGTTAAGCTCCATGCCGTCAACATTGTTCATGTACATGAAGATAATCTCCTCTAGCTCCGCCGCCAGGTCAAAGCTTTCCATCAGCATTATCATGCGCCCCGTCTCCATGCGGGTGTAGTCCAGCAATTCGTCCACCAGCTTTGAAAGGCGGGTGGTCTCTTTAAGTATCACGCGCAGACCCTTGCGCACCTCGTCCGCGTCGAACCTGTCGGCGGTAATCAACAGCTCGCCCCAGCCCGCGATAGCCGTGAGCGGGGTGCGCAATTCGTGGGACACGGCGGACATAAAGTCCGACTTTTGCTTCTCCGCGCCCGCAATCTCGACAGACATGCCGTTGATTGTATCCGCCAGCTCGCCTATCTCGTCGTCGTATTGCTTGTCTATAAGCGCCCCGTAACTGCCGCCGGAGATTTGCCGCGCTATGGCCGTAATCTCGCGTATGGGCTTGATAATCGAGCGTATGAACAGCAGGTTGGTCAGCGCGGCGAACCCCACAAGCGTCAGCCCGATGATAACCGCGGGAATAAGCGACAGGCGCACCCGGCGGCTAACCTCCCGCATACTGGTCACGTAGCGCATAACCCCAACGACCTCCTGCCCTTTGAAAAACAACGGCGCGGACACACTAAGTACCCGCTCGCCCGTCAGTGGATCCATACCGATCCATGTGGTAACCACGCCGTTTTTAAGCGTGGGTTCAATGTCGCCCGTTTTGGGTACAAAGCCCACGGTGGTACTGGACGTACTAACCTCAACCCGCCCGCGCACGTTTATAAATTGCAGTTCAAGCAGATCGCGGTCCTTAAAGTCGCGGGTAAACTGTAGCGCGGAGTTGTAGTAGTCGTTATAGCTTGTGGTTATAAATTTTGAGAAGTAGTTGGCGGTGGCCGTGGCGCGGCTGACCATCGCGCTCTGCACGCCCGTGTGAAAATAGTTCGACATGGCCAGCGAATACGCGATAACGCCTATC
>BNZR01000219.1 GCA_026001245.1 Clostridia bacterium | reverse complement strand
TCGAACAGCGAGGGCAACACAAACGTGTCCATAGCCTGATAATAATCCTGCGGGTTGGGGACCACGCCGCGAAGTATGACTGCGCTATTCAGCCCCAGCTTGTCGATTTGCCGCTCGATGTCGGGGCGTAGCTCGCCGTCCCCAAGCAACAGCAATTTCGCTTATCTTTGTTGAATATTTTTGTTGAATTACTTCCCCTTTTGTGTTATACTATATATAAAGGGACAAAGGGAGGTATATCAATGTATAAAGTTGTTCTGGTCGACGACGAGGAGGTCATCCTGTCGGGGCTGAGCGATTTCGTCGACTGGGAGAAGTACAACTGCGCGGTAGTGGCGCGTGAAATCAACGCGCAGGCCGGGATTGACGCGGTGCGCACCCATTCGGCCGACATTCTGTTTTCCGACATTCGTATGCCGCACATGGACGGGTTGGAAATGATAGCGGCTCTGCGCGCCGAGTTCCCCAAGCTGCAAATCGCGGTTTTAACGGCGTTTCCGGACTTTGACTACGCCCAACGCGCCATACGCGCCGGGGTAACGCGGTACTTATTAAAGCCCTCGAAGATGGACGAAATCTACGAGGCGCTGGCCACAATGGTCTCGAACCTTGACACCGGCACGCAGGGCGACACCAACGCGGAGATAAGCCGCGTGGATAGCTTTGTGGCGCGCAACGCGCTGACCTACATCAAGGAACACTACAACGACCATGTGACCTTGCAGGACGTGGCCGCGCACACCTTCGTCAGCCAGTGGCATCTGTCCAAGCTGCTGAAGAAGCACACGGGCGAGAATTTTGTGGATATTCTTCACAACACCCGTATAGCCGCCGCGAAAAAACTGCTTGAGGACCCGTCCCTGCGCGTGCATGACGTGGCCACACGCGTCGGCTACTCCGATGTGGCGCACTTTTCAAAGGTATTTAAACGGATGACCGGCGTGTCAGCCGGAGAGTTCCGCAACAAGCATTTGGATATTTGAAAATGGACAGGAAGTTTCCGGGTATGCGGCTTACGCTGACCATTGTGGTCTGCTGGCTTGTACCCGTGTTGTTGCTGT
>BNZR01000218.1 GCA_026001245.1 Clostridia bacterium | reverse complement strand
ATCGAGAGGGGCATGTGATGGACATATCCTTTTTCGCGTTTCTGGCGGAGCTTCCGGGTAACATACCCCTAATTTTTGTCGTACTGCTTACCTTGGGCGTAATCCTTGTAAACGGCTGGACGGACGCGCCCAACGCCATAGCCACCTGTGTGGCCACGCGCTCTATGTCTCCCCGCGCCTCGATTATCATGGCGGCTGTTATGAACTTCGCGGGGCTGTTGGTTATGACGTGGATAAGCAAGGCCGTGGCCGTTACAATCTACAACATGGTGGATTTCGGCGACGACGAGAAGGACGCGCTGATAGCGCTGTGCGCGGCGATGTTCGCCATAGTCACCTGGGCCACGGCGGCGTGGCGCTTCGGGATCCCCACCAGCGAGAGCCACGCGCTTATCGCGGGCGTGTCCGGCGCGGCGATAGCCGTCAGCGGCGGTGTCGCCGGAATCAACTGGCACGAGTGGATTAAGGTCATCTACGGGCTGGGATTTTCGATTGTTTTGGGCTTCGCGATGGGCTGGATTACCTCTAAGCTGACAAGCCTTATCTGCCGCAGTTTGGACAGGCGGCACACGCAGAAGTTTTTTCGCGGGGCGCAGATAGCGGGCGCGGGCGCGATGGCGTTCATGCACGGCGCGCAGGACGGCCAAAAGTTTATGAGCGTGCTGTTGCTTGGGGTATTCATGGCGCACGGCAACGCGGGCGGTATCGACTGGAACGCGGACGTGCCTATTTGGATTATCCTGATATGCGCGCTTGTAATGGGGCTTGGGACAAGCATCGGCGGCCTGCGTATCATAAAAACCGTGGGCATGGACATGGTCAAGCTGGAGAAATATCAGGGCTTTGCGGCGGACAGCGCGGCGGCGGGTTGCCTGCTTGTGTCGTCCCTTACGGGCTTGCCGGTGTCCACCACACACACCAAGACCACCTCGATTATGGGCGTGGGCGCGGCGCGGCGGTTCAGCACGGTAAACCTAAGCGTGGTCAAGGATATGATGGTCGCCTGGGTCGCGACGTTTCCGGGTTGCGGGCTGATAGGCTATTTGATGGCAATGCTGTTCC
>BNZR01000217.1 GCA_026001245.1 Clostridia bacterium | reverse complement strand
ACTTGTTTGGGCGACCTATCGCGAGTATCCGTACACGGAGAACGAGAAGCAGGAACAAAAGGAACAGCCAACGACCCAGTCCAGCACCACCTCTCTTGCGGAATTGTTCACCATCTACTACGCCTATAGCCCAACTGGCTTGGATTATAGCATTTGAGTTTCCGCTACCACTCCAACCAAGGTGCGCATTGTAATATTCACCATTGGCATTTTTATAGTAGCCAAACGCCAACACCTGATGGTTTTGATACGGGCTTCCTAATATTTCCCCAAGAGCCAAAACCACAGGTTTATTTGCGGCGATAGAAGACTTAGCGTAGCCACCCCATAGGAGGTAAAAATAATCGGCTTTAATGGCTTTTTTCACATTGTATGAATTGCTTGCGTTGGCGGTTATCCATTTGTTGATTCCAGTCGCGACTGTTTCAGACGTGCTTCCGCTCTTGCCCTCACAGTATGGAACTAGCGATTTGTGTAGCGTTTCGCCATACGGCATTGAAAGCGGGACAACCTTGCCTGTACCAACAACATACTTGTCCAGGTATGTTAGCATCATGCCTGCCGCGACCGAACCGCATGTGCCGTTTACGTTCTTGCCAAACGACATTGAATTTATAATATAATCCGAGTTGGTGACCTTGGCCGAAGCGGGGGTAGCACGCACAAGGCTTCCGCGAGACGGCGTAGACGTGGCGGCAAGATTTGCTTCAATAGCCTTATCCACCTGTTCGCTGGCCGAAGAAATCTCCTCGTCGCTTAGCTCGTGATTGTCTTTCACATCGAACAAGTCCCCGCTATCATCGGCGTATATGTAGTTCAGCGGTCCGGCGTAATATTCTTCTCCCGAAACGCCTTGATACGGGTTTTCGCCGTCCGGCAAGGCTTCAACAATCTGCTCGGTAAGCAAGCTGATTATGGCGTAGCCCTTGCCCTTAAAGATTACAAGCGCATATTCAGGCTCATCGCTAAAGCCCAGCAGTGGTTTGACGGCTTCCACCTCATAGGTTCGGTCTGTGGTCATTGCGGACATAATCGTTGTGGCGTTTGCGATAACGCTATTGCTGAT
>BNZR01000216.1 GCA_026001245.1 Clostridia bacterium | reverse complement strand
AGCTCATAATTCGCCGTGCCGTGGAACACCCAAATCGGTTGCAGATACGGCTGGGTTGCCTCGCGCTCTTGGTAATACGCCAGCTCTACGCTTTGAATCACCGCCGCGTTGCCGTATGACGCGTAGTCGCCCAGGTTGATCGTCTTCGGGTCAACCAGCGGCACGGTTTTGTATTCCTGCACGTCTTTAAATTGGTAGCGGACATTGCGAATCTCTTCGTTTGCGCCCATGTCAACCTGCACAAACGCGTAGCCGCATACTCTGTAGCCGTTTACTTCTAGGGGGAAGTATATCTGCTTGTAATCTGGTTTATAGCCATCCGCCATGTCTTCCACAGAGATTTCTTGCCAAAAAACTGTAGGCGCGGACAGGCGGTCGCGGTAAAGGCCGCGTTCCTGCAAAAATCTACGGGCGGCGGCTTTCGCCGTGTCGTCGTGGGGCAAAGCATAGGATTTTACAGGGGTAGAGTTGGAAAAAGTCCAGCCACCCTCGGCTATATTGTACCACATTGACCTATCGGGGAACATTACTATCTCGCCCAGCTCTTTCCCGGATTCTTCGTGAACTGCGGCGCTGTTTGCTTGGTAGAACCCGTTGTCCTTGCGGGAGTTTATCTCTGCGTCAACAAAGCCCAACGCCTTGGCCGCCGTGGTGAAGACTTGCTTATCATTTTGCGCGGCAAATTTATACACCATCGCCTCAGATGGTAGATTTTCAAGATTGGCGGCGCTGGTGTATATCGCGTCCGTGGCGCGGTTACCGCTAATGTACAGCGGCGGGATTTTGCTGCTGCAAGCGGACAGCGTTAGCACGGCCAACAGCGCGATAATAACGAGCTTTTTCATGTCACCCCCACCTTTCTTGCTGATAGTATAGCATGTTTTGGACGTATTGTCAACCGGACTTTCGGGCATAATTAAACCGACTATAACACCCGAAAGGAGCGATTTTTCTATGTTTCCGACCAATAAATACGAAAAACTGCCGCGCAACCCCGCCAAGTCACAGCCGTTTATGGAGGAATTTGCCGACGTGTTCCCCGAAAGTCTGCCGCGCACCCTGTCGCAC
>BNZR01000215.1 GCA_026001245.1 Clostridia bacterium | reverse complement strand
GGGGGTAAATACTGGGTTTTTCATGGGATACTACCTCCAAAATATAAATTTGGAGACATTATATCATAGCGGAGAGAGTTTGTAAAGCGTAAAATAAAACGGCACGAAATTTGTCAACCTCTAACTCACTCGACCCGTTGACAAGCCCCCATAATTGTGTTATAATACTCCCATAACCCCAAAATAAAGCAAAGGAGCTGTTCAAAATGCCTCTCGTATCAACAAAGGACATGTTCGACAAGGCTTACCACGGCGGCTACGCCATCGGCGCGTTTAACGTCAACAACATGGAGATTATTCAAGGTATAACCGAGGCCGCCGCCGAGGAAAAGGCCCCGCTTATCCTGCAGGTGTCCGCCGGCGCGCGCAAGTACGCCAAGCACGTCTATCTGATGAAACTCATCGAGGCGGCCGTCGCGGACACGGGCTTGCCCATCGCGGTACACCTTGACCACGGCCCGGACTTTGAAACCTGCAAATCCTGTATCGACGGCGGCTTCACCTCCGTCATGATCGACGGCTCGTCCAAGTCGTTTGAGGACAACATCGCGCTTACCAAGCAGGTTGTGGACTACGCGCACAGCAAGGGCGTTGTGGTCGAGGGCGAGCTGGGTACGCTTGCGGGCGTTGAGGACGACGTTGTTGTGGCCGACGACCACGCGCAGTTCACCCGCCCCGAAGAAGTCGAAGAATTCGTCTCCCGCACAGGGGTTGACAGCTTGGCGATTGCCATCGGAACAAGCCACGGCGCGTTTAAGTTCAAGCCCGGCCAGACCCCGCGCCTGGCGTTCGACGTGCTAGACGAAATCACCAAAAAACTGCCCAACTTCCCCATCGTTCTGCACGGCGCGTCCAGCGTAATCCCGGAGTTTGTGGCCAAGGTCAACCAATACGGCGGCAAAATGCCCGACGCTATCGGAATCCCGGAGGACATGCTGCGTCAGGCGGCGAAGTCCGCGGTGTGTAAGATTAACATCGACTCGGATTTGCGCTTGGCCATGACGGCCAGCATTCGCGAGCATTTCGCGTTGCACCCGGAACATTTTGACCCGCGCCAGTACCTAACCCCCG
>BNZR01000214.1 GCA_026001245.1 Clostridia bacterium | reverse complement strand
ATACAGTACTCCGCGAAAACGTATAACGTGCCGCGTTGTCAAGCCCTCGCGGTAATTCACGATAAATAGCACGTCCTCGGTCGCCGTGGTCGTTGCGTTGGTGAAAATCTCTTTACCAGATAATTGGCGGTAGTACGCCCACACGGGCGGCGCGATAGGCGTTAAATGCTCGGTCTGAAAACCGCTTGCGTCTTTCGTGTAAGTCGGCTGTAAAATCTCTATTTTCTTGTCTTTCATTTTCATTATATAGCCCCCGTAAATTCGTTATAGTGTTCATACAAGCCAACGTAACAATCAAGCAATGCTGCCGTGCCGTCAATCCGCTGTCGCGGCGACTGGTTCTTAACAGGTACAATGTTCCCGTTGCGGTCGGTCTGTATGCCCGTGTTCGTCAAGCACCATTTCAAGACAGGGTTGTTGTTATATATAACCTTGTGCGCTTTTAGGTCTTGCCCTAACATTTGCATAGGTAAAGACAAGGTTTTCGCACCCTGTATCGCTCTAACCATTGCAAAACCCTGCATTTGCATTTCCTCGACAAAATAACGCGCGCTGTAACTGTCGTAATAAACCCACGCGGGCGATAGTTCATATTGTTTAACGGTATCGACAAACCATTGTGTTACGTCCGAATAGTTTATCGAATTGCCCGTACAAAGTCGCAATAGTCCGCGCTCAAACCACTTGTCATATGGGATTTTATCTTGCGTTACGCGCTCGGTCAAGTTGTCGGCGGGCAAGAAATACATTTGCGATATATACTTGCGGTCGTCGCCGCGCTTCATAAAAAGCAAACTCGCGCAAGTCAAGTCGGTTGTAATGGATAGGTCAACGCCGCCGATAGCATACGCCCCGCGAAAATCCTCAAGACTGAAAGTTTCGGCGTTGTCTATGTCCGCGAACGATAGCCACGCCGTTTTTACAGTTTCGCGGATATTAAATTCTTTGCACAATACGCCCGAAAGTTCGTGCGGTTCTTGTTTTGCCCGTTCTACTTTGGCGGTCAAATCGTCTAACTTTTTGATTGAGCATAACGCGGGGTTCGCCTTAACCCACGCGGCGGGGTCTGTCCATTCGT
>BNZR01000213.1 GCA_026001245.1 Clostridia bacterium | reverse complement strand
GACCTCACGCTTCATGATAAAATCAACAAAACTACTTCTGAAAGGGTGTTTAACGATGCTTACCGAGCAAAACGTGCGAGACGTGATTCAAGCGTTGGTAGACAAACCTCTCTCTGATATGTTCTCGGCTTTATATTCGCTGGAAGCGGACAATAAAGACAATCCAACCATGCTCGCCGCTTTGGCTGAGATTCGAAAACAAGCAAATAAAATATCTCGGATCTCTCAACTTGAAATACCTTACGCGGTGATGACGTATCCCTTCGTCAATTCGCGGTCAAAATAGACCATTAACAGGCTATTACAAAAGAAACAGCAGGACGAGGCTTCTGCCTCACTGACCACAGATAAAGAAGAATTGAAATCTTTGGCTGAAGCTGGGATTATGGCTGAAACGCTACGCAATAATGAGACCAATCTTGGAGAGCGGCAGAAAGCTCTTCTTGCATTACAAACGTCTATAGGTAGCTACAACAAATTGCTCAAGGCGTTAAGTGAAACGCAGTCCGCCTATCAGGAAAAAGGGGAAACCTCTCGCAGTAAGCGTGATGAATATGAGAGCCGCAACAAAGCGTATCTCGATGAACAAGCCGGCGTTTTGGCGCAGACACTTGCACCTAGTGAACCATGCCCGGTCTATGGCTCATCTGAACACCCTATGCCCGCCGTGCTATCTGGCGGTGCGCCGACAAAAATTGCGGCCTCTCTACTCGAATGTCGAGAAATAGGACGGCGATAGCAGGTGTGAAAAAAGCCAGCATAGCCTTATCCGAAATGAACGACCGTCTCAGATGGCTTAAGCCACTTGCCGATACCGCCAACTGCAATTTCCTAACGACATCGAGGACATCATTATTTGCGGCGGATATAGCTTGGACAACATTATTTGTGAGAGAGAACGTGTAGCGACTGCAAATGATCGGCTCGACCTTTTTCTCTCGTTTGACTTCCGATCTAATAGAGTGGATAAGCACATAAGCATCACACTTGAAAACAAGGTGAACTCCAATGAAGGCAAGGAGCAGACTCTTCGCTATCACAGCCGTCCCTACAATTCGACGATTTTGATGGAGGTGAGGTT
>BNZR01000212.1 GCA_026001245.1 Clostridia bacterium | reverse complement strand
AATCCTATGTAGCTTCCGACGGGGAGATGAGATAGTTATCATTGAACCCTCTCCAAATATTTTTTGGGATGCTCATTTCAATGGCGTGAAGCCAGTATATCGCAAAATTGCTGAAGTTGAAAGGATTCTGGATTCTAATGGCTTTTCCGTTTTATCAGATGTACAGGATTATTGGGTTAAGACTAAGAGAGCATTTTTCATCCCGCTTTCATATGGTATCTTCGCTCGAAAGCTATGACTTTGATTATTGTAAGTGATAGTGTGTTTTGGTTTTGAGAAACCCTTTATATATTGCGTTTACTAAAGAGGCAAGCAAGGCAATCTGCGCGCACCCGCGCCGATTGCAGCTTGCAGGGGCGAGCCCCTGCCCCCCTCGGACGGACGCTTTGCGCCCGTCCGTTAAGCCCGCCTACGGCGGTCTGCTGCGACGGCTGCGCCGTCTATTTCGCGCCTGTCGGCGCGTTACTGGCGGAGAAAAAACAGCGTCACCGAGCGTCGCGGTCGCGGGATTTTTGACGCTGACGTTCCTGCTCCTGCTGGCGAACTTGACCGTCCCGCGATATGCCGAGTATCTGCTCCGTGTTGAGCAGTGCGGTCTGTAATTCTTTGTGCTGGTCTCTCGCCCGATAGTAGTCACGGTATAGGCATTTTTTCTCCGAGTCGAGCGTCGCCCACTCCTGTTTGAGCGTGGCGATTGGTGGGAGCTTGCCGCCAAGATTCTGCGACTCAAAATACTTTTTCGCGGCGCGGTGGAGTGTGATGTCGGCGCGGTTAGCCTCGAAGTAATCCCGGTTCCACCCCGACTTTCGATACTTCTCAAACACGGCGCGTGTCTTGCTGTAAACTCCGATTTGCTTTTGGAGTTCGGCGATGTCCTTTTGCTTCTCGTCGATGTCGCGGATTTCGCTCGTCAGTTTGCGAAAATCGGCGGAGGATTTTGACGCTTGACGTTTCAAATCATCGTAGCTATCGATGCCGTTTTCCTGCAAATATATGAGCGTTTTCGCCGCTTCTTTGAGGTTGAACAACTTCGCGAAATGCTCATAGCCCGCGCCCTTACCCTCTCGAATTTTCTGCTGAATATCAA
>BNZR01000211.1 GCA_026001245.1 Clostridia bacterium | reverse complement strand
GTAACCTCCGAGCGTTCGGACAATCGTATTAGCTTGGAGAGCAGTCGCGCTATCGGCGCGATGAGACTTGCGTCCAGCTGCCCGGCAAGCGTGGGCTTGGATACATAGGCGCGTTTGAGATTCTTAGCCGTCCCGGCGGGCGGCCACCTCATCACCGCCGAAACCAAACGATAACTTCCGACGGTCAATAGCACGAAGATTATAAAATACCACATTTGTTACAAAACCTCTCTTTCATTGAATGTTCGGCCTCGCGGCGCGGGACACGAGAAACGCCGACACCAGCGCAGAGACAAGCATAAGCAACAGCAGTCCCTTGCCAATCGCCGTTCCGACCAAGATGTTGTACCACTCGACATTCATCACGCGCAGTATCGGCACAATCGAAAACATGACGGCAACCGTCCACAAATAATCCTTCCACGACTTCCCGATCCCGGTGTCCGCCTCAATCATCATGATTTTCGCGTCGGACATCGCGGCGATAATCGGGAATAGCGCGAACACCATATTGCGATCCTTCGTGCATAATTTCAGCGTCTTAACCCATTCGCTGAAATAGCGGTTGCTCACCTGTGTCTCCAGTATAATCAAGGCTTTATCGACGGAATTGTAGGTTAGCGTGGCATTAGTGGGAAACGCGTCAAATGGTGTGCGGCGGCGTAAATGCGGCGGTATCCCGGCGTTTCTGTCGCGGTTGAATTGCTCTACCGCGCTGATAATATCAAAGGACGCGGCGTAGTGATTGGTTATAATCGTCATGGACTGCTCCAGCTGTTCGTCCTCCTCGCGCCGCGTTTGTGCCGCCCGCAGGAAGAAGAACAGAAACGGCACAGGCACACACGCAATACCCGTTGCCACAGCCAACAGCATACCGCCGAACAGCATACGCCCGACGGCGAAGCCCACAAGAGCCGCGCCCACACAGCACATGGTGAATACGTTGAAATTACTGCCGCTTTGCCGAAGCGTCACGTTGATTTTCAGCTTCAGGCGTTCGCCCTTGGATACGCGCCGCTTGGTAATCACCTCACGGCGGCTTTTCATATACAGCTCGTGCATATCAACATTCGAGGACGGCATTCCGATAAAAAGAAAGCCCGCCCCGACAA
>BNZR01000210.1 GCA_026001245.1 Clostridia bacterium | reverse complement strand
TCGTCTGATTGCCGCCGTATCGCCGAAACACGTTTACGAAGCCGTAACGGTCACGCTTGACTGCGGTGGGAATACGTTCACCGCAAATGGCAAGACGGTAATCGAGCAGGGCTGGAAAGCGGCACAGAACGCTCCCGATACCGATGATGACGGTGACTGCGAGGATAGCGGCGATTTGCCCGTACTCTCAAAATGTCAGACTTTTGAGAGTGTTAATATTACTGTTAAAGAGGGCTTTACAAAGCCGAAGCCACACCACAATGAAGCGACAATTCTGTCCGCGATGGAGAACGCGGGCGCGGAAGATATGCCGGATGAGGTCGAGCGACGCGGAATTGGGACAAGCGCAACAAGGGCAGGGATTTTGGAAGCTCTCGTCAAGCGCGGCTACATCGAGCGGAGCAAGAAAAATCTGCTCCCCACGGACAAAGGAAAAAACCTAATTGCCGTACTGCCGACCGCGCTCACAAGCGCGAAGCTCACCGCCGATTGGGAGCAGAAACTTTTGAATGTACAACGCGGAGAGCTTGCCACCGACGAGTTTATGGCGAATATCGGCGCGTTTATCAAGGCGATTGTGCTTGACAACAACAAGCCGAAGTCTGAACTCGCCGCATTGTTCCCCGATACGCGCAAGCCAACCGCGCCGGAACTCGGAAAGTGTCCGCGCTGCGGTTCTCCGGTTCGCGAGGGGCAAAAGGGCTACTTCTGTGACAAGCGCGACTGCAATTTCAAGCTGTGGAAAACGTCCAAGTTCTGGACGGCGAAGCGGTGCGAACTTACACCGGAAATTGTGAGCGCGCTCATCAAAGACGGGCGCGTCAAAATCAGCGAACTGTACTCCGAAAAGACGGGCAAGACCTACACCGCAACCATTCTGTTGGACGACAACGGCGGCAATTTCGTTGATTACAAAATGGAGTTTGCGCCGGGAAAGAGGCGAAAATGATAAATAACGGCTGTACAATATTGCGCGGGATTTGCACCGCAGAGGAATTGGGGCGATATTACCTCGGCAACGAGCATCAGCGCGTCGTACCCTCCAAACAGCGGATTGACCGCGCCGAATACGGGCGCAAACTCGCAAGGTTAGAGCGGGGAATTTTCACACCGCTGGGATACAT
>BNZR01000209.1 GCA_026001245.1 Clostridia bacterium | reverse complement strand
ACAGAAAAGCAAACGCCCCGCCGCAGAGAGCGGAGGAGCGTATCGCCTTAATCTTTTGCCCCGAAATCCACATAGATTACATTGCCGACTTTCTTGATGATTTTTGGATTCCGTCGTCTTTTTTCAACTCAAAAGCGGTCTCCATGTCGGCTTGCATAAGGCGGTCAAAGATTCCAGACACCTCGTTTTTGAGGTTGTTTTGCATAGCCATCAAGTCAGAGAGAAAGAGAGGGTCTTGAACACGTTCGCCGCCGCGCTCAATGACTCCCTTGATTTCATTCCGCGCCTCACGAATGGATTTCATCAGTTCGGCATACAGCGACAGCCGGAGGGCGTTGGGCTTTTTAATATCACGGTTGAGCAGGACATAGAAGTCGTCAAAAAGCGTCGCGATGACTTGCTTTAACTCTTGCGGCAGAGCGTCATAACCGCGCTTGAAATTTACGTTGTCATTTTGAAACACAACGTCCGTGTGCGTTTTGACGTTTTCGCGGCCAAGGAGATAGTCAAGCGTCACCCCGAAGAATTCGGAGAAGCGGCAGAGCATATCGTAGTCAGGCTCTTTGCCCTCCGTTTCGTAGCCGGATAAGGTGGAGCGGGTTTTGTTGAGCGATTTTGCCAGTTCAGCCTGTGTTAATCCGCGCTCCTTGCGGAGTTCAATCAGACGGGTAGAGAAGATTTGCATAGGTTTTTACTCCTTTCGGTAGAATTTAATTATATCCTTTTTGCCCCGTTTCGTCAACATCTTGACCCAATAATCGGCATTTGAAAAGTTTTTTTAGAAAATTTGCAAAAAAAACTTGACAACGCCCCCGAAAGGGGCTATAATGTTTTTTAGACAGACCCGACGTGGGTCAGGAAAGGGGGAAATGCACGATGAGGGTAAATCTTTTGCGGCTACGGGAACAAAAAGGATATTCGCAACAGTCTTTCGCTGATACGGTTGGTTGCAGTCGCAGTCACTATTCGCAAATTGAAACGGGCGACAAGAACGCACATTACTCGTTGATGAAGAAAATCAGGAAAGCCCTGAACTGCGAGTATATGGACTTGGACAAACTTTTTTTTAATCAAAAAAGCCCCGTATTGCGTCGTTACGGCGAACACTTAGACCCGTAGGGCGT
>BNZR01000208.1 GCA_026001245.1 Clostridia bacterium | reverse complement strand
GCTGTGGCGGAGGCGTTGAACGCCGAGGTTATACAGGTCATAGGCTCGAAATTTATACTCTATCGACTGAATCCGGAGCTACACAAGCCCAAAAAAGCGCCGTCCACAGGGCATGTTTACGGGCGTCACTCAAAACCGAAGACGGAGGTTGCGCGTGGAAAAAAGACGTATCGCGTTGTACGGAGGCACGTTTAATCCCCCACATATCGGGCATTCGGTGGTGCTTGAGGCCGTTTTGGAGCGAGGCTATCAAGTGATAGCCATGCCTGCGGGACAGCCGCCCCACAAGGCGTTGCCGCCGGGTTCGGCCAACGCGGCACAACGTTTGGAGATGTCGCGATTGATGGTTCGCGGCCTTGAAAACGTTGCGGTGTCAGACTTTGAGCTTAATCACACGGGGGCTAGCTATACAGCCGACACCATCGAATGGCTGGTTGAAACCCGGCCGGACGCGAAAGTTACGTTGATCGTCGGCGCGGACATGCTGTTCAGCTTCAGGCAGTGGTGGCATTTTGAGCGCATATTGAAGCTTGCCGATGTCGCGGCGGTCTGTCGTGCATCGGATCAACTCGGCGCGGTGCGGGACGCGGCGCAAAGCCTTGGCGCATCAGTGATTGAGCATGAGCCGATTGATATTTCGTCCACAAAACTACGCGACATGCTGTCACGCGGCGAGGGACGCGAGTGGCTAAAACCGACAATCTGGGATTATATCCAAGCAAACAAGTTATATATCAGTTGATAGGGGTGCGCTATGGACAAGCTTTTACGCGATAAAATTTCAGACTGCTACGCGGGCGACGCGGAGCGGCTGGAACACGCTCTGGGCGTTGAAACCACTGCGATTGCGCTTGCTCGGCACTGGGGCGAAAACGAGGATGACGCGGGTTTTGCGGGTCTTGCCCATGACTGCACAAAACTGTGGAGCGATGAAAAACACTTGAAATTCCTCCAAAAGTATGATATAGTGGTAGAAGTTCCTAAGCTTGCCCACTCCGACTCGGGCGCGGAGTATGCGCGGGAGGCGTTTGGCGCTCCCGATCACGTTGTCGAGGCGATACGCTGGCACACAACGGGTCGCGCCGGCATGACGACGTTGGAAAAAATCATCTACTTGGCCGACAAGACCGATCC
>BNZR01000207.1 GCA_026001245.1 Clostridia bacterium | reverse complement strand
AAGTCTTTCAGGCTGACAGCCGTTTCGGGGTGCAGATGATATTCCTCTAAAGCCGCGTCCATTATGGCGTGTTCCTCCGCCGTCAAGCCCGTTTCGACGATGAATCCGTCGTCGCTTTGGGTAGCGTCAACCCACGCGTTCAGCAATTTTTCCAGTACGGCGAGTTGTTTGTCAGTCAGAATATCTATAAAATCCAAAACTCGTTGCCTGGTATCCGCCACAAGCATTATTTTGCCCTCCCATGCTTATAGATTTGCCCTCTCACGTCAATGTCCGTCACCAAAATACGCCCGGCTTCATCATAGGTGAATAAAGCCCTGTACCCGCCGACTACCAACCTAAAGCGGTTTTTCTCACCCTTCAGCGGGATAATATCGCCGCGCGGGGGTTCTTCCTCCAGTTTACTCAAAGCCTTTATCAATCGGCTCTTGGCGGGTTCGTTCGTTCCCGCAAGATACTTGGCGGCTTTGGACAGTAATATTACCTCCATCACATGCCTCCCCGAATTACTCTCACTGTATCATAGCACGCAAGAAAAGAAAATACAAGCCTTCCCATCACCATAAACTCCGTGATAACCGACAGTGTGTTCCTCGAAGCTGGTCGCTTGAAAGCGACCTACAAAATGTCGCTGGCCGACTCTATCGTCCTCGCGGAAGCCGCTGTAAACGGCGGTGCGGTGTTGACCGCCGACCATCACGAATTTGACGTCGTTGAACAAAACGAAAAGCTTGAGTTTGCGTGGCTACGCTAAAACCGGGGGCATAACTCCCCCGGTTGTCATTCACACCCGAAACGTATCCTTCAACGCAACAATCCGATTAAACACCGGCTTGCCAACCTCGGAATTCTTATCCGCGCAGAAGTACCCGCCGCGTACAAACTGGAACCGCTCCCCCGGCGTGACCGCCGTCAGCGACGGCTCGACCTTTGCGTCCGCGTACACGGTCAGCGAGTCGGGGTTTAGATAGTCGTCAAAGGTCTTCCCGTCGGGCATGGCGTTCACGTCCTCAAGCGTGAACAGACTGTCGTACAGCCGCAGCTCCGCGTTTGCGGCGTGTTCGCGGGACAGCCAGTGGATTGTACCTTTGACCTTGCGTCCGTCCGCCGGCATACCGTTGCCCGTTTCGAGGTCTGC
>BNZR01000206.1 GCA_026001245.1 Clostridia bacterium | reverse complement strand
ATATTATTGTATGAGCATACAGTCTAATGCATATCGTTACAGCTACGGGCGGCAAGCGAATAAAACACTCCCAGATATTGAATTACCTGATAGTGTTCCGGCGTGGGTTAATGCGGGGTCTGTTGCGCCGTTCACAACAAGCGTTACTCCGTCTGTTTGCGATGTCGGCAATACTGAAACTTGGGGTGAATTTGCGTTAGGCGATTTATTCAAGTTTGTTAAGGGCAAGCGGTTAAGAAAAGAGGATATGTTAGACGGCGAAACTAATTATCTTGGGGCTATTAGTGAAAATAACGGTATTCGTCAAAGAGTAGACGCGCCCGCGATATTCAAGGCTAATTGTATAACCGTAAATTATAATGGTAGCGTTGGCGAAGCGTTTTATCAATCCGCGCCGTTTTGGGCTACGGACGATGTTAATGTGCTATATGCGGACGATTGGACACTCAACAAGTATACAGCACTATTTATTACAACAATTATCAAGGCTAATCGTTATAAATTCGGTTATGGGCGTAAGTGGACTATGGAAAAAATGAAAAAAAGCCTTGTAAAACTGCCTGCCAAAAACAATGCGCCCGATTGGGGTTATATGGAACGCTATATAATGGCTTTGCCTTATAGCGATAGGATATAAGGGGATAAAAATGGCTAACTTTAATGAAATGTTTGAAAACATGAACACTTTGGCAAATTTGGCAGTACCAAACTCCGAAACAATTTCTGCACTGACTATTCGTGATTATAAAATGGCTGATTATCAATATGAAGTCATTATGGAACGAATAAAGGACTTTGAGGACGAATTAGACGACGAACACGAAGTAGCTGTGCAATTAGCATCTTTTGGCAAGGATATTTTGCTCAACGTAACCGATATAGGTTATTCAAATCCACATACGCTCGTGTTTCACGGTTTTGTAAATGGGCAAAATGCAACGCTTATTCAGAATATGTCGATGTTAAGTTTCTTGCTTTTAGCAGTTAAAAAACAAGAACCCACAAAACCGCCACGCCGCATAGGGTTTTATGTTGAAGATGAAAAGGAGTGAACGAAACGTTCACCCCCTCACCCTCGCCCACACCGTCAAATCCTGTTTATACCCTTGAAAATCGTCAACGCGGGCAATGTTATACAGT
>BNZR01000205.1 GCA_026001245.1 Clostridia bacterium | reverse complement strand
TATCATCGCGATAAATTCCAGCGCGGGTTTGATACCTGTATCAACGTTTGGGGCGCGGATCACCACGCTCCTCACTAGGCATTGTATCACTAATCCGTGAGAATGTCTACCCTTTGTACCAAACCTATTGTGGGTTTTTTTAAAAATAATTCCGAAAGCCCCGAAAAGCCCTCCACGGTGTCCGTCACGCAGAAGCTTTGGCGTCCCGCGCCGCCGCCGGGCATGGCATTTGTGCGGGATAGATGAGATTTAAGCGCGCAGGCGACCGCCGCGCCCGCGTCAATCAGCGTAACGCCGTCCCCCATCACGTCCCCGATAATCTCGGCCAGCAACGGATAGTGGGTACAGCCCAGCACCAGCGTGTCCACGCCGCGCAGGTCTTCAAGATATTCCCGCGCCACGGTTTCGATCACCACGTCGCCGCGACTGACGCGCCCGTTTTCCACCAGCGGCACGAACAACGGGCAGGCGCGGGCGGTGACCTTAATGGCGGGGTCGATGGCCAGCAGTGCGCGTTCATACACGGTACTGCGAACCGAGGCGGGCGTTGCTATCAGCCCGACCGATTTACTTTTTGTGGCCTGCGCGGCGGCGGCGGCGGTGGGCTGGACTACCGCCAGTACAGGCACGGGGGAAGCGGCGGTCAGCGCGTCCAAGGCCACGGTACTCATCGAGCCGCAGGCGATTACCACGGCCTTTACTCCGCGCCGCAGTAAAAACCCCAGCCCCTCCAGGGCGTAGCGGATAATCACCTCGTCGCTTTTGGTGCCGTATGGCACGCGCGCCGTGTCGCCAAGATACACCACGTCCTGCTCCGGCAGTATACGGCTAATGGCGCGGACGGCCGTTAGGCCGCCCAGACCGCTGTCAAATACCCCGACGGGGCGGTTGTCGCTCATATTAACAGCTCCAATCTTGCAGAGTTTTAACAGTATATGAGCGTTAGAACGTAAAGTTGCCGTTTACAAACACGTCCTCCGTGCCGCCGTCCGGGCGAGTGCCGATTATCGACAAATCCGCCGTGCCGACCATGAAGTCCGCGTGTTCAAAGCTGTCGTTTAGTCCGGCCTCAAGGCGTTGCTCCTCGCTCATCTCCGCCCCGCCTTTTACACAGGTGGAGTAGGCCGCGCCCAGCGCGAAGTGGAAGG
>BNZR01000204.1 GCA_026001245.1 Clostridia bacterium | reverse complement strand
ACCTGGGCGAGCGTTTCACGCGCTATCTGATTTCGGACGAGCTGCGAATAAGCCAGGTATTGCTGAATTTATTAAGCAACGCCAACAAGTTCACACCGGAGGGCGGGCGGATTATGCTGAAGGCCCGCATACTAACGCGGGGCGCTGCGGACTTTATACAGTGCGAGGTGCGCGATTCGGGTATAGGGATCGAGCCGGAGCGGCTGGGCGCGGTGTTCGACTCGTTCGAGCAGGCGGACGGCGGCATAACGCGGATTTACGGCGGCACGGGCTTGGGCTTGTCTATCTGCAAAAAGCTTGTGGGGCTTATGGGCGGCGAGATTCGCGCCGCCAGCAAGTTGGGGCGCGGCGCGGTGTTTACCTTCGAGCTTCCCGTCAAGTGGGGCGGCGTTATCGGCGAGCCTGCCGCGGCAAAAGCGACAGAGGCGGTAACGGCCGATTTTCGCGGCAAGAACGTCTTGGTGGTCGAGGATGTGGACATTAACCGCGAGATTGTGCTGGAGCTGTTAAGCGATACGGGCGCGTCCGTTGACATGGCCGTGAACGGACAGCAAGCGGTGGACGCGGTGAAGGCCAATCCCGCCAAGTACGACGTTATTTTGATGGACATTCAAATGCCCGTAAAAGACGGGCTTACCGCGACGAAAGAGATTCGCCGCATGGGCGAAATTGTGCCGATTATAGCGATGACCGCCAACGCGTTCCGCGAGGACGCAAGGCGGTGCATGCAAGCGGGCATGAACGGGCATATCCCAAAGCCGCTGGACTTTGACGAGGTGATTTTGAAGCTTAAGAAGTATATGTAGGTGGGGGGAGCTTATGAACAACTCGAAAATTGAGATATATCAGACCGAAGACGGCTTGAGCCGCGTTGACGTGCGTATGGACGACGACACCGTTTGGCTGACGCTAGACCAAATGGCCGCGTTATTTGAACGCGATAAGTCCACCGTGTCGCGGCATATTAAAAACGCCTTTGACGAAGCGGAACTTGACAGAATTTCAGTTGTTGCAAAATTTGCAACAACTGCTGCTGACGGTAAAACGTATCATGTTGATTATTACAATCTTGACGTGATAATATCCGTTGGCTACCGCGTTAAGTCCTTGCGCGGCACACAATTTCGGCAATGGGCGACAAAACGCTTAAATGAG
>BNZR01000203.1 GCA_026001245.1 Clostridia bacterium | reverse complement strand
GTGCAACCATTGATTGATGGTAGTCGAGCCGAAAGCGGCAACATCTCCTACGACTTGTTTGAGGACGCGAACAACCCCAATGTCGTTGCGTTCATCGAGAAGTGGCAGGATCAAGCCGCAATCGACGCGCACAACCACTCGCCGCATTTCACGGAAATTGTCCCGACGCTTGACAAGTTCAGAACCGGCGAAAAGGCGTTTAATATCTATCGCCAAATTGTCTAAAAGGAGCCGCAATATGGAACTAAACCCGAATTGCCCCTGCCAAAACAGCCGTTGTCCACGGCACGGCGATTGCGCCGCATGCACGAAAAAGCATAACGGCAAAACTTACTGCAAAAGCCCAAAGTGGAAACAACGGCTTGTCAAGTTTTTCGCGGGGAAAAGGGGCTGACCTCTATTTTACAAACACCAGCTTGCCGCCGTTTAATCCCCATATCTCATCTGCATAAGTTGACACGGTTTTTGAGTGTGTCACGACAATGACGCATTTGTTTTCGTCATGTGCCAACGATAGCAGAATTTTCATAATGTTATCCTCGGTATCGCCGTCCAGATTTCCTGTCGGTTCATCGGCAATAACGATGTCCGGGTTATGGGATAGCGCACGGGCAATCCCCACTCGTTGCTGTTCGCCGCCGGAAAGCTTCAAAACTTTCCGATCCGCCGTCTCCCTGTCAATTCCAACACGCTCTAAAAGCGTATAGGCATATTCCTTTTTCTTTGGCTCGCGGACTCCGCTGATGTTCATTGAGAGTACAATGTTCTCTACTGCCGTTGCGTTTGTAAGCAAATTATAGCCTTGGAAGATAACACCGATGCTTTTCGCGCGGTAATTGTCACGATCAAGCTCTCTCATATCAGTTCCCGCATAAGCGATTGTGCCGGAGCTACAAAGCCCAAGTCCAGAGATAAGCGAAAGAAGTGTGGATTTCCCTGACCCGGTTTTGCCCATTATTGCGTAGAGTTTTCCTTGCCCAAATTCCACATCAAGCTGTTTCAGTACGTTCTTGCTTGCACCTTCGTATTTGTACGAAACTTGTTTTAAGCTTAGTACATTCATAGTTCTCAGTTCCTTTCTGATAGAATTTTCATCGGTTCGTATCGCAGGATATAAATAAGTCCTGCCGCGCCGGACAACAAACCAAGCAGCAACGCAATAC
>BNZR01000202.1 GCA_026001245.1 Clostridia bacterium | reverse complement strand
GCCAAAAAGCTGAATCAAATGCACATAACCCCTGCTCGCGGCGATTACTGGACGAAAGAAACCATACGCGATATTTTGATAAATTCTGTCTATATCGGCAAAATTCGTTGGAAGTGGCGGGCGAACCAAAAAAAAGTGGTGGACGGCAAAGCGGTCGTGGAGCGTCCGCGCAATCTCGGCGATGAGTGTATAATCGCTGATGGTCTGCACCCCGCCGTCGTTGATAAGCCTATTTTCGATTTGGCGCAGGAATTGATGGCGCAAACTCCGCCCGCGCCCATCGCTCGCCGCCGCGAGGTTGTGAATCCGTTCGCGGGGTTGATTGCTTGCGGCAAATGCGGTAAAAATATGGTTCTTCGTAAGGGATACAACAGGAGCGATTATCTCGTCTGTTACCGCAAGGGCTGTGATAATTCGAGTGCGCCATTTCATCTGGTCGAAAAAAGCATTTTGTCAGCTCTGCGGCGGTGGCTTGGTGAGTGCCGCCTAAGTTGGCAAGAGGAATCTTCTGGCGAATCTTCGGCGGTCGCGCTG
The DNA here is from genome assembly GCA_026001245.1 of Clostridia bacterium. The sequence goes on along the minus strand of BNZR01000202.1, from coordinate 647 downwards.
ACCCATAAGGCTTTGAAAAAGGTCGAGGGAGAACTTGTGACGCTGAATAAGCAGTTGAGCGCGACGCACGATTTGTTGGAGCAGGGCGTTTATACGACGGAGCAATTCCTTGACCGCTCCCGCTCTCTGGCGGAGCGAATTGAACAGACAAAGGAAGACCTCGCCGCGCTCGAAAAAGAGGCGGGTATCGTGTCGGTGCAGGAGGAGAGTCGCCGGACTGTTATCCCGAAGATTGAAAATCTCCTCGAAGTCTATGAGGCTCTGCCAACTGCCTCCGCCAAAAACGATTTGCTGAAAGAAGTCGTTGAAAAAATCATTTATACCAAGCAAAGAGAGGTAAGTGGTCGCGGCGGTGAGCCGGATAACTTTTCCCTTGACCTTTATCCAAAATTGCCTCATCATTTAGAATAATGCTCTGTATGCCTCTGTGAGGGGCTTATTCGGACGTATAAGACTCGAAACGGGTCAAGGTAGGGAAATCTATGCCGGAAAATTAAAACGCAAAATAGGGGCGTTTACGCGCCTCTGGGAGCGTATCGAAAAAAGCCGCCCATTTTGGGTGGCTTTTTAGTGATAACTTGCGTGTGCTGATAAGTCTTATAGTCCACTATCAAGTCGTATTGTTTTAGATACCCCACATCTAAGTG
>BNZR01000201.1 GCA_026001245.1 Clostridia bacterium | reverse complement strand
GAACCTTGTAACGCGACTGATACAGCTCGCCGTAGTTCACCGCGTCAAGCTGTTGGCCGAAGTTTACGTAGGCGTACTGGTCAAAGTCCAACAATCCGTCGCGGCGCAGGTAGTCCAGGTCGATAAAATAGGGGTTGCAGGCGGCGGCCGAGCAGCTTTGATAAGGCGAGTCGGCGTAGCCCGTGGGGTTAAGGGGCAGTATCTGCCAGTATTGCTGGTTCGAGCGGTGTAAAAAATCGACGAATTCGTACGCGCTTTCGCCGAAGGTGCCTATCCCGTAAGGGTTTGGCAACGACGATACGTGCATGACGATTCCCGAGGCGCGTTGTATAGACATGTAAATCAACCTTTCACGCGTGGGGTATGTTTTTGTTCATTATATACCAAGAATGTTGTCTTGTCAAGGTATAAATGCCAAAACCCATTGACAAAAATCCGCCCCTTTGGTATAATCCATCCGAGGTGATACCTTGAGCCATTATTTTATCGCGGACAACAGTCTAAAATCCGAACCGCAAACTTTTTCATACTACTACAAATCCCAAGAATACAGCTTCACCACCGATACGGGCGTGTTTTCTGTGGGCAAAATGGACCCAAACACGCATATCCTGCTCGCAAATCTGCCGCAACTGCACGGCTCACTGCTGGATATGGGTTGCGGCTACGGGGCTATCGGCATTGTTTTGGCCAAAGAGTATAATTTAGAGCTGACCCAAGTGGATATAAACCCCAAAGCGATTACACTCACCGCCGAAAATTGCGAAAAAAACGGCGTTATTTCAAACGCCGTTGTTTCCGATTGCTTTGCGGGCGTTTCGGGCGATTTTGATACGATAATTATCAACCCGCCCATACACGCCGGCAAAAAAGTTGTGTTCGATATGTACGAAGGCTCGCGGTTTCATCTCAAACCAGGCGGAAAGCTGTACATCGTAATACTCAAAAAGCACGGCGCGGACAGCACTATCGCCCGACTGCGCGAATTGTTCGGCGCGGTCGAGACACTTTATAAAAAGCAGGGCTGTTTCGTCCTGTGTTGCGTTAAAATTTAAGTCATAAAAGTCAAAACCCTCCCATATAGTACAAGCATGGGAGGGGATTTTTTATGGCCGTTAAACTTCAAAGCGTGTTCATATGGCTCATGCTGTTCGAGTTGGGTATTACGCCGAACTTTGACCC
>BNZR01000200.1 GCA_026001245.1 Clostridia bacterium | reverse complement strand
AGCATATCCTCCGGCAGTACTTCCTTCTTGAAGAACTTGTACACGCGCTGAATCAGCAGCGCCAAGCAAGCCCCAAGCACCAAGTACAGCACAATGGTCTGTATCAGCCCGAACAGCTGAATACGCGCCGCCGTGTCGGCCAGCTCCTGCTTAGTCGCCAAGTCGGACTCGGTGCCGGACATGGCCAAAATCTCGACGTGAACCTTGTCGTAATCGGCCACATCCAAGCCTATCGAGCCGGCAACTATCGACTGCACCAGCTTTTGACTGTTCGCGTTTTGCTCGGCCAGCCCGTTGTTGTCGATAACCACGCTGGCCGTAAGATTTGTTACGTAGCCCTTAGCTTTTTCAACGGTTTGAACCACTCGGTTTATCTCGTAGTTGATTTCCCTCGAGGTATAGTTCCAGTTCTGCGCGGCGGCGTCACTGCCCGTTTCGGGATACTCGGGAACGTCATCGTCCTCAAAGCCGTTGTCGTCTATGCCCGGCGTGCCGCCGGGGCTTGTCGCGCCGCCGGTCGCGCTTTCGATAACCTCTTTCATACTGCGCACAATGCCCGTGCCGTCGTCGGCCAGCACCGGCTCCCAACGCTCGCTGCTGGTGCTGTCGGTATCCCAAGACAAGTCCACGCGCACAGAGCTGCGCACATGGTCCGCGCCGAACACGGGTACCAGCAGTTTTGACAGCTCCGTCTCGAAGTGATCCTGCATAAGCACGCGGAAGTTTTCGCGGTCGGTGTTAACGTCAAGCTCTTGAATTTCCTGTTCTTCGGTAAGGATATTCATGTTTTGGTCGGTGATTATCACGTTGTCGGGGGACAGCTCCGGGAACGACGACGCAACCATCCTGCGGATACCCGCAACCTCGTCGCCCCCCAGCGGGGTGTTAAGGCGCAAAGTGACGCTGGCGGTCACGGGGGCTTTCTCGGTGTCGAACAGTGTGTTGGAGTTGGTGGGGCGGGCTATCTCGACATGCGCGGTGTCAATGCGGTCGTTAAACTGCACAAGCGTGTTTTGAATGTCGTTCTGTTTTTGTATTCTGCGCCAGTCGTCGCGCTCGTCAACGGACACGCTGAAGCCCGCGCCCAGCTTAAGATACGAGTAATCGTTGATTGTAGAGGGGATGTTGGCCTGCGCTAGGTCGTAGGTTGCCTGCTGGTACTTGCTGTCGGGTACGGTGATGTTGCC
>BNZR01000199.1 GCA_026001245.1 Clostridia bacterium | reverse complement strand
TTCAAGAGTGAGGGGCTTGTGCTGGGCGTGGGGACGCGCATGTTCGCCATAGCGGGGCCGGTGCTGATGTTTGGGTTAAGCGCGTCCGTGATTTACGGCATTATTTTGGTTTTAACGGGGAGGTAACTATGCCTGACTATAAAGAGATGTATTTCAAGTTAACCGCAAAGGTAGCCGACGCGGTAGACCTGCTAATCTCCGCCCAGCAAGAGGGCGAGGAGGCCTATTTAGAGGGCAGTCCGCCGATATTGACAATTTTGACCCCGGAAAGTCAAGAAGAGTAGTTGACAAACGGGGAATTTAGGAGGATAATATAGATGTGAGGTGATACATCGTGGCCGATGAAACTAAGACGACTGCAACCGAAAACGTCAGCCCTGTGGGTTCCGTGCCGCCGGGCGCGGTTCCGCTTAGCTCGTTGCCGGGCTTTAAGCGTTTGGTCGAGGTGCCGCGCAGCTACCGCCCGCCCGACGCGGAAAAGCGCGTACTTACCGAAGAGGAAAAATCACAAATGAGCGCCGAGGTGCAAAGCTGGCGCGACCGCCGCGCCAAGCCCGACGCGGGTCTGCGCCTGATTTCCGTCGTCACGGGCGGCGGCTGGGTGCTGGGCGCGCTGGCGTTCATATTCTTCAGCCTGTCCGCACCGGACACCGTGGGCTTCTCGCTGGGCAACGCCGGCACGGCTCAGCTGTCAAGCAAGTGGAACTTCGGCCTGCTGTCCGTGTCGTTTTTAACACTACTTACGGCCTTTGCGGTGTGTCTGGCCGCCATACTGCTAAGCTTGCGCCGCCACGGCGTGAACGTCAAGGCTTGGAACAAACTGCTTTTGATACTTACGGGTCTGGTAGTAATAGGCATAGTCCTATTCGTTCCGACTATCCCGCGGTTGTTCTAAATTATTTCTTCAATAAAGCGTCCGTCGCGGGGGAAACGGCTGTCCGCCACCACAACGCGGTAGAAGGGAGCCTTTTTCGCGCCCAAGCGGCGCAGTCTGATCTTAACCATGGTTCATCATTCCTCCGTAAATTGTATCGTCAAACCCCGAAATTCGGGAGTTTTCCGCGCATTCCTTTGGGCATTTTGCCCCCGGCCATTTGACGGGCCAGCGATTTCATCATGTCAAACTGCTTTAACAGCTTGTTCACGTCCTCGACCTTTGTGCCGCTGCCCTTGGCGATACGGCGTTTGCGGGACGAGGCCAGTATCTCCGG
>BNZR01000198.1 GCA_026001245.1 Clostridia bacterium | reverse complement strand
CGTCATATCCTTGGGGTGCAGTAAAAATTTAGTCAACAGCGAGCAGATGTCCTACTTGCTGGGGCAGGCGGGGCATGACCTTGCCGTGTCCACCGACGACGCGGACGCGGTTGTTGTAAACACCTGCGGCTTTTTGGAAAGCGCGGTCAGCGAAGCCGTCGAGACTATTATCGAAATCGGGCGACTGCGCCCGAAGAAACTGATTATAGTCGCGGGCTGTATGCCCCAGCGTCACGGGGGCGACGTTTTGCAAGAGATGCCAGAGGTCAGCGCGGTGGTTGGCACGGGTTCCTACGACGCGATAGTCGCGGCCTTAGACGCGGCGGCGCGGGGCGAACGCCCGCAGATATTCGGCGATGTGTCCGCGCCCGTAACCGAGACCCCGCGCATACTGGGTACCCTGTCGTTCACCGCGTACCTAAAGGTTGCGGAGGGTTGCGACAATCACTGCGCGTATTGTATAATCCCAAAATTGCGCGGCAGGTTCAGAAGCCGCCCCATTGAGAATATACTTAAAGAGGCGCGGGAATTAGTCGCGGGCGGCGCGGTGGAAATCACGCTTATCGCACAGGACACCACGCGCTACGGGCTGGATCTATACGGCAAGCGCGTCCTGCCGGAGCTTATGCGCCGTCTTTGCGAGATTGACGGCCTGCACTGGGTGCGCTTGCACTACCTCTATCCCGACGAGGTGAGTGACGAGCTGTTGCAGGTTATCGCCGATGAGCCGAAATGCGTCCCCTATTTTGACGTTCCGCTACAGCACGTCAACGATAGACTGCTTAAGTCCATGAAACGCCGGGGTACCAAGGCCGACCTTGAAGCTTTGCTGTCGCGTATCCGCGCAAAAATCCCGGAGGCTGTCTTCCGCACCTCGCTGATTGTGGGTCTGCCCGGCGAAACGGACGCGGAGTTTGACGAGCTGTGCGATTTCCTGCAAGCACACAGACTACAGCGGGCGGGCGTGTTTGAATACTCCGCCGAGGACGGCACGGCGGCCGCCGAGATGGATAATCAAGTTGAGGACGAGGTAAAAACGCGGCGGCGCGAGATTATCGAGGACTTGCAGGCCGATATTATGGCGCAGTTCAACCAAGCGCAGGTCGGAAAAACCATCGAGGTATTATGCGAGGGGCACGACCGGGCGGCGGGCTGTTACTTCGGGCGGTCAGTCGCGGACGCGCCGGAGGTGGACGGCAAGGTGTTTTTCGCGTCAAAGAAGCGC
>BNZR01000197.1 GCA_026001245.1 Clostridia bacterium | reverse complement strand
ATCACACCCGGATTTGGGAAGTCCCGCAACGCTTAGGGACTTAATCGCCGAGAAAAAGCGCCGAGAACCCAAAATCGCGGTATAACCACCGAAAGGACTGTATACCTTTGCCTGATTACAGCGAGCAAGTGCCGGGGCTTGACATCAAGCAGGCCATTACCGAGGCCAAGCGTTGCCTTAATTGCGCCAATCCCAAGTGCAAGGAGGGCTGCCCCATCGAGAACAATATCCCCGAATTTATCGCGCAGGTGGCCAAGGGCAACATGGGCGAGGCCAAGCGGCTTATCGCGGAGAAGAGCAATTTGCCTGCGGTGTGCGGGCGCGTGTGCGCCCACGAACTGCAATGCGAGGGGCATTGTATTTTGGGCAAAAAGGGCGAAAAAATAAAGATCGGGCGGCTGGAGCGTTTTGTCGCCGACTTTGATTACAATATGGGGCTTACCATCGACCAGATAAAGCCCAAAACACGCGGCAAAGTCGCGGTTATCGGGTCGGGGCCGGCCGGGCTGACCGTGGCGGGCGACTTGGCCAAAAACGGCTTTATAGTCACGGTATTCGAGGCGCAACCCGAGCCGGGCGGCGTGTTGCTGTACGGAATCCCGGAGTTTAGGTTGCCAAACGCCGTGGTGCGCCGCGAAATATCACGCATAGAGGCTCTTGGCGTGACGTTTTTGACCAATCACACGGCGGGCAAGGATTTCACGGTGGACGAGGTGTTAAAGAACGGCTACGACGCAGTGTTTATCGGCTCCGGCACGGCCTTGGCTAAGGATTTGGACATTCCGGGCAAGGAGCTGTCGGGGATTATCAAGGCCGCATATTTTTTGCGCATGAACCAGCTGTTGGCCGACAGTCAGGTCGAGGAGAAAGACATTCCGCTGCAGTTGGGCGACACGGTGCTTGTTGTGGGCGCGGGCAACGTGGGCATGGACACGGCGCGGACGGCCATACGCATGGGCGCCAGCCGCGTGACGGTTGTGGCGCGGGAGAGCCAAGAGCATATGCCCGCGCTGAAAGCGGAGTACGAGGGCGCGATTTTGGACGGCGTGCGTTTTCGCTGGGAGGTCACGCCGATAGCCTATGTGGGGTTAGAGGGCAAGGTGACTGGGCTGAAAGTGCTGACCGAAAACGGCGAGCGGGTTTTGGACGCCGACAAGATATTTTTGGCGGTGGGGGCGCGCCCCGCCAACAGAATAGTGTCCACCACAAGCGGTATTGAGGTGGACG
>BNZR01000196.1 GCA_026001245.1 Clostridia bacterium | reverse complement strand
CCCCCAGTCCCCCGGTCGTGATACCCGTTTCGGACATAAAAGAGCAAGAATCACCCCGCAGCAATGACAACGAAGACCCCGAAATCTCCAATGTGTCCGACAGCTCAACCACTCCAAGTTCTTTAGACCCGGCTACTCCTGGCTCGCTTGACCCCGGCACGCCGTCTAGCCTGCCCGCAGAGGTCACTTTGACGGCGGGCAGCGGGAACGCGTTTCTCACGTCGGGCAACATCGCCATACGCAATGAAACCACGATAAACGTGGACATGCAGCGCGTTATGAGCCGCAAGCTAACCCTAACACTGCCCAAGGCCGACAAACCGCAGATTTTGATCATACATACCCACGCCACAGAGGCCTATTGGAACGTCAAAGAAGACCACATAAGCGTCGTACAAGTAGGCGATCATCTGACCGAACTGCTTACGGCGCAAGGCTTTAACGTTATTCATGACAGCACGGCGTACTGTATCCCCGATTATAACAAGTCGTACAGCAGCGCACTGGCGGGGCTTACCAAAGCTCTCAAGGCCAACCCCAGTATTAAGGTGGTTATCGACCTGCACCGCGACGCGGTAGCGGCGGCTGACGGCTCGGTTAAAAAGCCCGTGACCGAAGTGGCGGGCAAAAAGGCCGCGCAGATGATGTTCGTTGTAGGCACAAACAACAAGGGTTTGTACCACGACAACTGGCCGCTAAACCTATGCCTAGCGGTACAACTGCAAAAAGCTATGACAAACGCGGCGCCGCAAATCATGCGGCCGATAGACCTGCGCCGCGAACGTTTTAATCAGCATGTAACCACAGGCTCACTGATTTTAGAGGTCGGGGCGCAAGGCAACGACAGCTCCGAGGCATTGTACGCCATAGAGCTGTTCGCCAAGCACGCGGGCAAGGTACTATCCGCGCTTGTCACGGCCTAAGCGGGTCGTGATTAGATGTCAAGCTTCTGCTTGCTGATCTCTTTAATGCAGGCCGGGCAGATCGAGATGCCCTTGACCTGGGTCAAATAACGGTCCGAACCGCAGAACGCACAGCCCTGGTCGGCACGGCGCAGGACTATCGACTGACCCTCGACATAAATCTCAAGCTCGGTCTTTTCCTCAATGCCTAGGTTTCTTCTTAGCTCTATGGGCAGAACTATGCGGCCTAATTCGTCAACCTTACGCGTAACACCTGTTGCTTTCATGGATAAACTCCACCTTTCACATTTCTTTAGCAATTATAAC
>BNZR01000195.1 GCA_026001245.1 Clostridia bacterium | reverse complement strand
AAGACAAAAAACTTAATCAACCAAGGTCGAGTTATCTTCTTCAGCGGTCATGCTGCCAAGATTAAAAGTCGTGGAATTTATGATCAAAAAAATGAGATGTTTAGGAATGTTAATCTCTTTGATAGGGCTGAAAAAGGAGAAACAGAAAATTTATTTTCGAAATTAGGGGCAATAGAAAACGCACTAAGCAAAATTTGCTTTCACTAGAGGTTTGTCAATCCCGCAAATTATTATTCGCATGCTTGCCAGAGTTTTTCTTGGTTCTTATTATTAGATGATTACAAAAAGCAGGCAATAGTTGCTCGTTTTCGAACAATTATTGCCTGCTTGCGTTATTCTTTCGGGAAATCCCATATGTCGCGATATGGCGCTGCACGGATTAGGAAAACATCTCCGTCGAGAACCTTATAGCATAGCGCATATTCTGGTAAAAACATACACTCCTTACTACCGCACAATTCCCCATATAAGGGTTTGTCCAGTTCTCTTACAGGGTACCGCCGAACTTCATTGCCTAGGCCAAGAGTCGAAAGGACGGCTCTTAGATTGTCGATATATCCACGGACGTTTCTATGCCTTAAGGTGTCATCTAAAAACTCGGGTGAGCGATGAAACATCAGCCGAGTTTTCCTCTAGAAGTGCTTAACATCATGAACACTCCCTTTCTCAAAATTATTTCTGCTTTTTCGTGGTTCTAGATTTTGCGAAAAGGGACGGTATGACTTGTCAAACTCCGCCGATGCTCGCAACATCAACATGAGTCTCTGTTAAAATGGATTTTTGTCGGGAAAACCTCCTTTATAACCACTTCCTCGAAAACTCAAAATCGTTGTAGCTACTGTATGCTCGCTTTGCATACAAGCACTCAATCCAAGCAGATACTGAACAACAAATGATTCGTTTTCGAAGAAACTCAACTATAGAACAAATATTGTCCTGTTGTCTTTAAGTTTACACGTAATAATTGCATTTGTCAAGAGGGTGAGTGATATATTTTTGCGAGGTAACGTGAATACTGCTTTGGCGGGAATGCATGGGGCGATATTTGACGAATTATTGAAACAATTCGTCGATATTTGCTAATTTTGTATAACCTCCCTCACCTCCATCTTTTCGCATGCCATGAAGTGCTTTCAGCGTAGCTTCTGTTGGCTTTAATTCAAACGGCAAGCCGCCATGGGCTATTATTTGATGTAAAAGCATATTGACAGCCTCGCTCATTGAGATGCCGTAT
>BNZR01000194.1 GCA_026001245.1 Clostridia bacterium | reverse complement strand
AACCCCCGTACCCATACAAACCTTTGAGCAGGATCGCTTTAAGCTTACCCCCGATCTGCTTCGCGCCGCCATAACCCCCAAAACCCGACTGCTTATCCTGCCATATCCCTGCAATCCCACGGGCGGCGTGATGACGCGGGGCGATTTAGAGCAAATCGCGGAAATTCTGCGGGGAACCGACATCGCGGTGGTGTCCGACGAAATTTACGCGGAGCTTAGCTACGCGGGGCGGCATGTGTCAATAGCGTCCTTGCCGGGCATGAAAAGCCGCGTAATATATGTCGGCGGCTTGAGCAAATCCCACTCCATGACGGGCTGGCGCATGGGCTACGCCTGCGGCGACAGGGCGTATATCTCACAGATGACAAAGATACACCAGTTCGCCGTTATGTGCGCCCCCACAACCAGCCAATACGCCGCGATTGAAGCCTTGGAGCATGGAGACGAGGACGTTGAGCGCATGCGCGACGAGTACGACACGCGCCGCCGCGTATTCGTAAACGGCCTGCGCAGTTTAGGTCTGCCAACCTTCGAGCCGGAGGGCGCGTTTTACGCGTTCCCGAATATTCAAGGCACGGGCATGGACTCGATAACCTTTGCGGAGGAGCTGTTAAAGGCACAGCGCGTGGCCGCGATACCCGGCGGCGCGTTCGGGCTTGGCGGCGACGGATTCTTGCGTTGCTGTTACGCCGCGTCTATGCAGGATTTGCAAACCGCGCTGGACAGAATGGGGCGGTTTATCGAGGGCTTGAAGCTATGACAGCCCACGCCTACGCCAAAATTAACCTGACTCTTGAGGTCTTGGGCAAGCGCACGGACGGCTACCACAATCTGCGCATGGTAGCCCAAACCATCAGCCTGTGCGATGATATTGACATTGAGCCGACCGACAGCCCGGAGTTCACCGTGGCCATAGTCCCCGGCGGCATGACCATGCCCTGCGACCATAATAACCTGACAATCCGGGCGGCAAAGCTGTTCCAAAAAGCAACGGGGCTGTGGACGGGCGGGGCTTCGATAAAGGTATTCAAGCGTATCCCCATGTGTTCGGGGCTGGGCGGGGGAAGCGCGGACGGCGCGGCCGTCCTGCGCGCCCTGAACAGGCATTTTAAAAACGCCTTGACCGCAAAAGAGCTGTTGGACTTGGCGGATAAGCTGGGTTCCGACGTGCCGTTTTGCTTAGTCGGCGGCACGCGATTGATGGAGGGACGCGGCGAGATACTAACTGCGCTGCCCCCTC
>BNZR01000193.1 GCA_026001245.1 Clostridia bacterium | reverse complement strand
AGCGCTCATGTCCCGCACAAAGGCGCGGTCCACCTTTAGTACCGTGGCGGGTGTGGAGTCCAGCGTATCCAAGGATGTTAATCCCGCGCCGAAATTATCTAAGGCCAGCGTACAGCCCAAGTCCCGCAGGTCGCTCATAAAATTGGTGATATGCGTGCGGTCGCTGATTGTAAGGCTTTCGGCTATCTCAACTTGCAACCGCTCCGGGGCAAGACCGTTGCGCTTCAAAGCCTCGCGGATTGTATCCACAATGCCGGTCTGCCGGCTGTGCGCCGCCGAGAAGTTCACGCTAACCCCAATGTCAAGCCCCGCCTCGTTCCATGCCTTGCACTGCTTCAGCACGGTTTCAAGCAGAACCTCGCTTAGTGGGATAATCAGCGCGGTGTCCTCCGCCACGTTTAAGAACTTAAGCGGCGGGATAAGCCCATGCTCCGGGTGGTTCCAGCGCATTAAGGCCTCACAGCGTATCAAATTACCGGTGTTCGCGTCCAGCGTGGGCAGGTAATATACGGCCAGCTCGCGGCAACCGTCCTTGACCATGCGGTGCAGGTCGTTTGCCAGCGCAACCTGTTCTAAATGATCCCGCTCGGTGTGCCACTCCATCTCGACCACAGAGTTACGCCCCGCCGCGGCCGACCGCGCCAGCGCGGTTTCCGCGTCCCGCAGAATGTCGGTAACCCCAACCTCGTCGCCGCCGTCATAGATAGTCATGCCGCCGCAGAAGGTTATAAAGCACTGCTTGCCGTCAATCGTCCACATCTCGGAAAAACGCTCCGCCATTTTATCGGCGGCGGCCTTGGCCTCGTCCGCGTTCATGCCCTCGCACAGCATACCCAAGGTCTTCGAGCCATAGCGGTACACGGACGGATCCCCGTCGGCGTTGCGAACAGGCCACAGGGTTTTTAAAAACTCGGACACCTCTTTGATTTGATTGCTCGCCATTGATAGTTCCTCCCAATCTTCTTGTTAAATAGACCCCATTTGTCGTCAATACCACCGTATTGGGTATATCCTCATCCAACGACACCGGGTTGGATTTTTCCAAAAATATTTTCGTTCGCCTTGATACGCTTATAGTATCCAAATTAAAAAGCCCCACAATCTGCCGCTCGCGAAAAACCTTAGCGTCAATGAATCTGTACAACTTCTCCTCCATGTATGTGAATATTTTTATTTGATTTCAATGTTTCCCCGCAATCTGTAAGGATAATTTGTCCCCCCGCCAGCCCCGTGATTATATACT
>BNZR01000192.1 GCA_026001245.1 Clostridia bacterium | reverse complement strand
GACCGACATACGCTCCGGCAAGGCAAGAATTGAGTGCTGCTCCGGCGAAACGTTGTACAAACTGGCGCGGACGCTGGACGTTAGTATGGAGAGTTTGCTTGCGGACGTTATGGCACACCGCCCCGCGTTTGAGACATTCAAGAACGACGTATGCAGCCGCGTTCGCGATATGGGCGACTTGGATTTCATCATCGACACCCTTGAAACGGGCGAAATCCGCAAGCTGTGGAACAAACAATGGTATCCCGAAGCTCTGTACTTGCTTGCAATGGTGGACTATTTAAGCCGCGAGAACGATTTGCCGATTTGCGCGGATTATGCCGATATTCGCCGCGAAATACCGGCAGAAATGGAGGTGCGATATGCCGTCTGACAACGAACGCACAGAGAGCATCGGCGGTGTTCTCGAAGCCGCGCGGCGCAAGAAAGAATTAACGCCGGAATACGAAAAACAATCCGAGCCTGAACGAGCGGAGCGCAGTTACAACTGGAAAACCGCCATCGGCTTGCAGCAGGTGGACGGGCTTACGCCGTCCAAATACCTGATTGACACCGCGAACGCCAACATTGAGGGTAAAATCTCGCTCGATGAAGCGGAGCAATTCATCGCGGACTACTACGCTCACAAACCGGACGACAACGCGCCGGAGGAACGCACCGAGGAAGCGGACAAAGTTGCCGTGCGTATTGCCAAGATTTTGTCGGGCAAGTCGTTCAAGCTGTCGCCCGCGCAGCTCATCTCAATTCACAAACAGCTTTTTGACGGCATTTACGACTTCGCCGGACAGATTCGCATATATAACATCAGCAAGAAAGAGTGGGTTTTGAAAGGCAACTCGGTATATTACGGCGATTTCGCCGACCTCAAGACCTTGCTCGACTACGACTTTGACCGCGAGAAATCGTTCGATTACGGCAATCTCGAACCTCGCGCCGCCGTAGAACATATCGCGAAGTTTATCGCTGACGTGTGGCAAATTCACGCGTTCGGCGAGGGCAACACACGCACTATCGCCGTGTTCGCAATCAAGTATCTGCGCACGTTCGGCTACGAAGTGACGAACGACACGTTCGAGCGGAACTCTTTCTATTTCCGCAACGCGCTGGTTCGGGCAAATTACAACAGCCACACGGACGGCGTAAAAGCGAATCCGGTCTATCTGAACCGATTCTTCGGCAACCTGCTATTCGGCGAGCAGAACGACTTGCAAAGCCGGGAGTTACAGATTAACATCAAGCCGCTCGAA
>BNZR01000191.1 GCA_026001245.1 Clostridia bacterium | reverse complement strand
GCAACGGAATCCAAGGCCGCGGCTCGTTGATGATAGCGGGTATCGAGGGCGATTTTTATAATGTGATGGGGTTGCCGGTGTTTCGGCTGTCCCAAATGTTGCGTAGCTTTGGTGTAAAATTGTGAAATTTTTGGCGGATCACAAATGGATAGTTGCGTTCTGCGCCGTACTGTTGCTTGCATTGGCGCTGACTGTTGTATCTATGCTGTCGCCGGGGGCGGCCTCGGTAACCTCCAACGTGCTGGGCGGCGTTCTAAACCCCGCGCAGGAGGCGGTTAACACCGTGTCCGACTGGTTAAAGTCGGCGTTTGGCAACCAAAAGGAGCTGGACGAGCTTATAAACGAGAACCGCCGTCTTCGCGCCCACGCCGCCGAGGTAGAGGAAAAGGCGCGGCTGTACGACCAAACGCTGGACGAAAACGAACGTCTGCGCCAGCTGTTGGGATTTGCCCAGCGGCGGCGCGACCTTAACTTTATCTCGTCCGTGATACTGTCACGCGACCTTGACAACTACGCCCGCACCTGCACGCTGTCCAAGGGCAGTCTTGACGGGGTAGCTTCCGGCATGGCGGCGGTTAGTCCGGAGGGGCATTTGGTGGGCGTGGTGTCCGAGGTGGGGGTTAATTTCTGCACGCTTCGCACTATTATTGACGCGGATTTTGTTTGCGGGGCGTACGCCTACCGCACGAACCTTGAAGCCGTGTGCGAGGGGCGTTTTGACCTTATGGGCGAAAACCGCACAACGCTGTCCGGCTTTCGGGTGGATACGGATTTAAAAAACGGCGACATCGTGCTTACCTCCGGCCTTGGGGGCATGTATCCCCGCGATTTAGAGATCGGCTACGTGCAGGAGGTTGAGTTCGACCCGGACGGCATGACCGCAACGGCAATCCTTGCGCCCTCCGCCGATTTGGGGCATATGACGCAGGTGTTTTTGATCAAAAGCTTTGATATAGGGGACTAGGTATGTACAACTGGGAACGCCGCCGCCGGCTGATTTTCAAGTCTTTACTATACGCGCTGTTTGTGCTTGTGGCGTTGCTGTTGGGTACGGCCTTCCCTACGCTTGGCGGGGTTCACCCGCAGACGCTTATAGTGCTTGCCGCGCTGATCGGCTTTTACGAGGGGGCGTTTTTCGGCGGGAGCTTCGGGCTGGTGTGCGGGCTATTGTGCGACTGGCTAAGCGACCACACCGTGGCGTTTTACATGGTTCTGCTGATGCTATTATCCATGCTGTTGGGGTTGCTGGCCGAGCTTTACATGC
>BNZR01000190.1 GCA_026001245.1 Clostridia bacterium | reverse complement strand
CGGGTGCGGCATGTACTGGCAGCCCAGCGTGTACATTTTAAGCAACGGCGTGGTGCGGCCGGTGTCGCCGAAATCGTAGGCGTACTTGCCGCGTGTCAGGCTGGGGCAGCTTTTCGGCTCGATGGCGATAAAATGCGGGTTTGTCTTGCCGGACAGCTTATCCGACGCGTAGCCCGCGAGAAGACCGCCAAGGTTCGAGCCGCCGCCCGCGCAACCTATCACAATGTCGGGATATTCTTCGATGGAATCCATTGCGGCGCGGGTTTCCAAGCCGATTACGGATTGGTGCAACAGCACGTGATTAAGCACCGAACCCAGCACGTAGCGGCAGTTGTCGCTTGTCATGGCGACCTCGATGGCTTCGGAGATGGCGCAACCCAGCGAGCCGTTGGTGTCCGGGGTTTCGGCCAAGATAGCGCGTCCGGCGTTGGTGGTGTCGGACGGAGACGCGAACACCTGTGCGCCGTAGGTCTGCATGACCTGCTTGCGGTAGGGCTTCTGTTGCGCGGACACCTTGACCATGTAGACCTTCAGGTCCAGCCCGTAGTAAGCGCAAGCCATGGACATGGCCGTGCCCCACTGACCCGCGCCCGTCTCTGTGGCCAAGCTGGTCAAGCCTTGCTGTTTGGCGAAGTAGGCCTGCGGCACGGCAGAGTTGAGCTTGTGACTGCCAGAGGTGTTAGTCCCCTCGAATTTATAGTAGATTTTGGCGGGGGTTTTCAGCGCTTTTTCTAAGGAGTAGGCGCGAACCAGGGGCGACGGGCGGTACATCTTGTAAAAGTCCATCACCGCGCCCGGAATGTCGATATATCTCGCCGCAGACAGCTCTTGTTTTGCCATCTCGCCCACGAACACGCCGCTAAGCTCGTCCTGCGTCATGGGTTGAAGTGTGCCGGGGTGCAGGATCGGCGCGGGTTGGTTTGGCAGGTCGGCGCGCAGGTTATACCACGCTGTGGGGAGCTTGTCCTCGGGGAGGTAGGTTTTGTAAGGTGCATTTTTCATGGTAGTTCTCTCCTTTATTTTTTGGTTTTCGGGGACGCTTTTTTGGAATGCAAAAAAGCCCGCCCCAAATAAAGGGACAGACCCGTGTCTGTTCTAGCCACCCGCATAGAAATTGCCGCCCTTAACGGTCCATTCACTGTCGCTCGTATCGGCTGCCATCTCACCATTGGCAACTCTCTGGACGGCGTAACGCCAGCTACTAATCCGCATCATCGGGACGATTAAACTGTATTGTTGGTAAGTGTATCATTGATTGGGTAGTTTGTCAAGGG
>BNZR01000189.1 GCA_026001245.1 Clostridia bacterium | reverse complement strand
CTTCCAGCGTAGTCTGTTTGCCCTCGTAAATCGTGACCTCGCGGGCTTGCGTGTCAAGCTCGTAGCCATCTAAGGCTTGCGTTTCAACCACAATCAGCTTGCCTGTGGGAACGTCAGTCAGACGAATCTGTCCGCTGATGTCGGTGGTGAAGATGCCGATTTGCTCGCCGCTCGGCTTCTTGACCTCAAATTTCACGCCCGCAAGCGGTTTGCGCGTGGCTTCGTCGGTTTTTACGATGAGAAGTCCGCTCTGCGGCGTGTTCAGGACTTCGAGCAGCGTAGTCTTACCATTCTGCACAAGAACGGTTTTCGGCTCGCTGTCAAGGATATAGCCCTCTGCCACTCTCGTCTCGGTTACAAGATAGTAGCCGTCATCAAGGCTCGGAACGTAAATCTGCCCGGCGTTGTCCGTCTTGAACGTAAACTGACGGAAGTTGTTGTCGATATGCTCGCCATTCATACGGTCTATGGTGAACTCCACGCCCTCAATGGGAGCGCGTGTCACGCTGTTGAGCTTCACGATTTTAAGCCCCGCCAGCGGCTTGTTTGCGAACTCCACCTGCGTCAGCTTGCCGCTCTTGACGATGACCGTCTGCGGTTGCGCGTCGAGTATATAGCCGTTCGGGGCGATTGTTTCAGAAACGATGTATGTTCCGTCAGTCAAGCCGCTCACGATAATCTTACCCGCAACGTCGGTCTTGTACGTTCCGATTTTCTCGCCGTTGTCGCGTTCAATAACGAACGTCGCGCCGGAGAGCGGAGCGTGTGTCACGCTGTCGGTTTTGAGGATTTCGATGCCCGCCAGCGGCTTGTTGCTGATGGTTACGACGGTCGGCGCACCGCTCTTGACCTCAACCGTTTTCGCCGCGCCGTCAATAACGTAGCCCTGCGGGGCTTTGGTTTCGCTGATGGTGTACCACCCCGGTTCAACGCTCGGAACGCTCGCCTTGCCGCTGTTGTCCGTGGTGACTTCGGCGACGAACGCGCCGTTCTGTTTGCGGATTTCAAACACAGCGCCCGAAAGCGCGTCGCCCTTCACTGCGTCAACCTTACGGATTTCAATGCCGCTGAACGGCTTGTTGGTGAACTCCACCGCCGTCAGTTTACCGCTCTTTACGATAACGGTCTGCGGCTGCGCGTCAAGTATATAGCCGTCAGGCGCGACTGTTTCGGAAACGATGTATGTTCCCTCGGACAATCCGCTCACGATGATTTTACCCGCAACATCGGTCTTGTAGCTGCCGATTTTCTCGCCGTTGTCGCGCTCTACGGTGA
>BNZR01000188.1 GCA_026001245.1 Clostridia bacterium | reverse complement strand
TGCCTTGCCGGAGCATATGTCGGTCACGGTGGTTTGCGGCAAGCCGCTTTCCTTCGCGAGCCTGTATCGTGTAACGCCTTTTTCGGCGAGCAGTTCGTTAATTCGCATTTCATCAGCCTCCTACCTACCATTATATCGGACAACCGACATAATGTCAAGTGTTTTTTGTAAATATTATTGCAAACGCTTGATTTTCTTGACTTCCACCCGCGTACAAGGTATAATGTTGTACAAGGATAAAACTTGTAAGAGGTGTTTTCGTGAATTACGAACAATTTTTCATACGCCGATTGGCGGAGCTTCGCAAGCTGAAAGGCGTTTCGGCGCGGGATATGAGCCTGTCGCTTGGGCAGAACGTGAACTACGTCAATCACATTGAGAACGGCAAGATGTTTCCGTCTATGCAGGCGTTTTTCGCGCTGTGCGAGTACCTGAATATCACACCGAAAGACTTTTTTAACGCGGAGGTCGTGACCGCCGAAGAATAGCGGAGAGGGCGGTTTCCCGCCCCCTCCGCTGTCTGAAAAACGTGATTTCGCTTAGTATCCGGTACGCGGCAGCTTCGTGGGCTGTGCGTAAACGCGGGTGAGCCACGTCGAGCCGCCGATTACCCATTCGCCGCCGTATTTGCCGCCAACATCACATTTGTTGGCAAACTCGTAGCCATTCGGCAGGTTCTTGTTCACCGTGACGTAAATCTGTGGGTCTGTGACTTTGCAGAAACTCGACTTGACAGTTCCGAACACGAGCGTGAACGAGGTTATATACTCGTCGCTCGCCAGACCCAGCGCGGCGTTGCGGCACTCGATGACGTTGTTCTGCGTGGTGCTGAGATTGTCGGCGATTATCCGCGTATCGCCTTTGTTCGTCGTTACCAAAACTTTGTATTTCAGCGACTGGTTGTACGTTCCAGTCACGATTTTTGTCAGGCGCACCGCATCCGTGGGGATAATATCGCGCCAGAAGAAGTCTGTCAGCGGCACGGTTGACGTGTTGGCAAGTTCCTTGATGTCATAGCGGATAGCGTCGCCCGGCATCGCCTCATACGGTCCGGTCTTGCGGATTTTCACGCCCGTATTTGCGCTGTAATTCAGGAACTCGCGCTTTATGATTTGCGTGGCGAACTCTACCTCGATGTCCATAGTCTCCGTGGACAGGCGATACCACGCGGGAGCTTGGACTTCTTTCACCGTATAGCGTCCAAGCGGCAATGGCTTACTCACGGCGCGTCCGTCCGTGCCGCTAATGAAGCGATCAACGAGGTTGCCGGATTTGTAGTTGTAGATTT
>BNZR01000187.1 GCA_026001245.1 Clostridia bacterium | reverse complement strand
AATAATATCTTTTTCTATTATCAGCCGCACCGGGTTTTTAACCCTGTCGTTGACAAGCAACGCCACGCGCTCTACGGATTCTATAAGGCTTTTGATATTAACAGTCAGCTCAATCGGCTGTTCCTTCGGGATCGCCGCGTTGTAGTCTAAAAACTCGCCCTCAAGCAGGCGCGATATAATCCGCGTCCCCTCAACGTCGAACATAATTAACGCGCCGCCGACTATTATCTCTACCGTTTCCTCGCCGTCCTTCAGCACGCGCTCCACCTCGCCCAACGCCTGCCCCGGTGCTACGAACTTGACGTTTTCCAACTTCCCCGTGGTCTCCTCGCGCCGCACCGCCAACCTAAAGCCGTCCAGCGTGACTATGTTCAGCACGCCGTCCGCCATTTCAAACAGCGCGCCCGTGTGGATAACCTTGTTCTCGTTTTGCGCCACCGCGAACAGCGTCTGCGACAGCATGGACTTCAGTAGTCTCTGCGGCAGTGAAAAGCTGTAATCCCGACTAAATGCCGGAAGCTTGGGATACTGCTCTGCGGGCATACCCTTAATCTTAAAATCCGACGCACCGCACAGCACGCGCACCATATCATCGTCAATCGTACTAAACTCCAGCCGCTCGTCCGGCAGACGGCGTACTATGTCCACAATCATCTTGGCCGGAACGACTACCGCGCCGTTCGCGCTTGTCTCGGCCTGTAGTTCGCTGATAATCCCCGTCTCTAGGTTATACCCGGTAATCGTAACCTTGCCGTCCTCTACCTCAATAAGCATACCCTCCAGCACAGGCAAGGTAGATCTGGCGGGTACGCTCCTCGCGGCCGAGACCAAGGCATTAAGCAGTACAGACTTCTCGCAGGAAAATTTCATGTTGCTCCCCCTCATATAGTTAGAATTTATAGAATATAAATAAAGGTAGTAGTTGTAGGGCTGCGGATTTTGTGGAAACCTTTGCTGAAAGCTTTGTTTTCAGCGGATAGCGGATAACGGATAACAGATAACAGATAGTTTATATCTTTGGATAACCATCTACATAACGATAGTACGACATAATACTCCCTTTATCCACGGATATTCTGTGTGATTATACTCATGTCTTTCTGTAAAGTTGTATCCTCCTCGCGGATTTTTTCTATCTGCCTTATACTGTGGATTACGGTGCTGTGGTCGCGGTTGAAAATCTCGGCTATCTCTTGATAGCTTAGATTTGTAATCTCGCGGGTTATAAACATCGCTATCTGCCTTGTTTGGACAAGCCTTGCGCGTCTTGACGCGCCCAGTACGTCTCC
>BNZR01000186.1 GCA_026001245.1 Clostridia bacterium | reverse complement strand
CCCTCTCTGAAAAAGGACGGTTACCCGTCCTTTTTCATATCTAATATTCTCTGATTCCCGCTCCCCCGCCTGCGGATACTCCGGCGTTATCGGCGACGTTTGCCCCCGTTGCGGCCGCACCGAGACGCGCCGTCAACCAGCACGTCTATGTGTTCCAACAGCGGATTGCCCGATAGGCTCTCGACCGTGTTGCCCGTATAGCACCACACGTTCAGCCCTTTGCCGTGGGCGTAGTCCGCTATGGCTATCGCCGCGTCCTGCTGCAAAAACGGCTCGCCGCCGGAGAGGGTAACCCCGTCCAACAGGGGATTGCGGTCGATTCGGGCGCAAACCTCTTCAAGCGTCATCAGCGAGCCGCCGTCCAGCGCGTGGGTGTGCGGATTGTGGCAACCCGCGCACCGCTTGTCACAGCCTTGAAAGAAAATCGTAAGTCTAAGCCCCGGCCCGTCTACTATAGAGTCGTCAACAATGCCCGCAACTCTTACCGTCAATGATGCTTGATCCTGTCCCGCTCCTCGGCGCGTTTTGCGTTGTTAAAGCGGTCGAGTGTTCCCACAAGGTAGCCCGTGATACGGCGGATACGCTCGAAGGGTTCGGTGCGCGTCTCGGTGCGGCCGCAACGGGGGCAAACGTCGCCGATAACGCCGGAGTATCCGCAGGCGGGGTCACGGTCGATGGGGTGGTTGATAGAGCCGTAGCCAACGCCCGCGTCGGACATCACGCGGATAAGCTTTTCAAACGCGTCAAGGTTGTTCGCCGGGTCGCCGTCCATCTCGACATAGGTGATGTGTCCGGCGTTGGTAAGCTCGTGGTAGGGGGCCTCGATTTGAATCTTTTCGTAGGCGTTGACGGGGAAGCTTACGGGGACGTGGAAGCTGTTGGTGTAATACGCCCGGTCGGTTATGCCGGGGATAATGCCGTAGCGGGCTTGATCCAGCCGCACGAAACGCCCAGACAGCCCCTCGGCGGGGGTGGCCAGCAACGTGACGTTCAAGCCAAGACGGCGGCTGTAATCGTCACAGCGGCGGCGCATGTGGCCGATAATCTCAAGCCCCAGCTTGCGGGAGCGGCTGTTTTCGGCGTGGTGATGCCCCGTAAGGGCGGTTAAAGCCTCGGCCAAGCCGATAAAGCCCACGGACAGCGTGCCGTGCTTTAAAATCTCGCCGATGGTCTCCTCGGTGTTCAGCTTATCGGAGTTTATCCACACGCCCTGCCCCATCAAAAACGGGAAGTTGCGCATCTTTTTGCCCGACTGTGTGGCGAAACGCTCCAGCATTTGCTCCAAGGTGAGG
>BNZR01000185.1 GCA_026001245.1 Clostridia bacterium | reverse complement strand
CTTAACACCTTTACAATATCTTTGCGTATCGGGGGCGTTTTGATGAAGGGCGACCCTGTTCAGATGGCTCTGCTGTTTGACTTTTACGGCGAAACGCTTACCGACAAGCAGCGCCTGTTCTTCGAGATGTACTACGGGCACGACATGTCGCTGTCCGAAATCTCGCAGGAAGAGAACATCACCCGGCAGGGGGCGCGGGACGTTATCGAGCGCGCAACGCGCACCTTAACGGACATGGAATCCAAGCTGCGATTGGTGGAACGCTACGGCAACACCATCAAAATCAGCGACGGGCTTATCGCCGCCGCGCAGGGGATTATCGACGCGAATCGCCGGGGCAACAACGCGGACGTGTACAACCTGTCCGCCAACATTATCCGCTTGGCGGAAAGCTTGCGAGGTGACGACTAGCTATGGCCTTTGAGGGACTATCCGAAAGACTGGGCAAGGTTTTTTCAAAATTGCGCGGGCGCGGGCGCGTGTCGGAAGCCGACGTGCGCGAGGCCATGCGCGAGGTGCGCTTGGCTCTGCTTGAAGCCGATGTCAACTACAAGGTCGTCAAAGACTTTGTAAAGACGGCTACCGAACGCTGTGTCGGCTCGAACGTGCTTGAGAGCTTAACCCCCGCACAGCAGATTATAAAAATCGTCAACGAGGAGCTTACCGCCTTGATGGGCGGGGCGCATGTCAAGCTAAACACCGCCTCCTCGCCCCCCACGGTCGTGATGATGGTCGGGCTACAGGGCGCGGGTAAGACCACCAACGGCGCGAAGCTTGCGGGTCTTATGAAAAAGCAGAGCAAACGCCCCCTGCTTGTTGCCTGTGACGTGTACCGCCCCGCCGCGATAAAGCAATTAGAGGTGCTGGGGGCACAGCTGGGGATCCCGGTGTTCCAACAGGGGCAGGGCGACCCCGTGGCGATTGCAAAGGCCGCCATAGCCCACGCCAAACAACACGGCAACGACATTGTTTTCATAGACACCGCCGGGCGGTTGCATATAGACCAAACGCTTATGGACGAGCTTAAAGCCGTCAAAGCGGCGGTCAACCCCACCGAGATTCTGCTTACCCTTGACGCTATGACCGGGCAGGATGCGGTTACCGCCGCCGCCGCGTTTAACGACGCGCTGAACATTGACGGTGTACTGCTTACCAAGCTGGACGGCGATGCCAGGGGCGGCGCGGCGTTGTCGGTTCGCGCCGTTACGGGCAAGCCGATTCGCTTTATCGGCACCGGCGAAAAGCTGGACGCTATCGAGCCGTTCCACCCGGAGCGCATGGCCTCCCGTATCCTTGG
>BNZR01000184.1 GCA_026001245.1 Clostridia bacterium | reverse complement strand
GTATCTCAATCATGTAATTGCGAAGCTGACGGAACGCCTCTGAAGCGTCCGTTTCCTCACGACTGGGCGATTTCAGCTCAAACACCACCACAGGCAGCCCGTTCAGGAACACAAGGACATCGGGGCGTTTCTCGCTGTTCTCCGTAATCGTCCACTGGTTGGCGGCGGTGAAAGTGTTGCGGTCGAGGTTCTCGTAGTCCACAAGGTGAACCAGAGCCGCCTGCTGCTCGCCCTTATCGAAGAAGTTCACCGATATGCCGTTCTGGAGGTAGTCCATGAACTGGACATTCTTCTGGAATACGGTGCCGCTCTCAAAATTGCGCAGCTTATAGACCGCCTCGATAATGGCGGCTTCCGGCAACTTCGGATTGACCCGCCGAAGAGCGGGCAGCAACTCGTCATGATAGAGCGGGTCGGCGTAATCGCGCACCACGTCGGGTCCGTAGGCATAGTCGTAGCCCAATGTGTCGCGGAACACCTCGATAACCGCATTCTCGTAGTTTGCTTCAGTATATGGCATAGGGTGTACCTCCTTTGATTAAACTTGTTTTTCGACCAATTTCCAACTACGAACTCCTTTTGATGTGTCAATCGAATATTTTTGAGAGCACTCCTGACAATCTATCCAAACATCATGTTCACGGAATCCGGGAATATTATCGTGTTCTTCTATTATTTTTCCTTTTGAACAAGGACACTCATATTCATATCGTTCAGTGTCCCCGCTTCCAGCACCATATCCCGAATGGTTTTCATGTGATGAATAAATGTTTTTCCCTCTCATAGCGACTTTTCTTTCGCTTACAATATAATTTGTAATCATGTACTTATTTTTTATATATCTTGCCTGGTGTTCAAGTTCTGGAAACAAAAAACCGCTATTTATACCTATAATATCAAGCTCTTGGAGCAGTGGGATCTTATGTGCTTTAGGTATAGTAATTCGCCATTCTAATCCATCCGCCTCGATTTTTGACAATAGAGGCTTTATGTCAAATGGGCATTTTTCAAAAGGGTTGCTTCCTTCTATTTCTGGTACACCCATTAGCAAGAATGCACCTTGCTGTCTCTTAATTCGCTCATTATTTAATGGGGTGGAAACAGCTATGTATTTCCGACTGCGTGTATTTTTAAGTTGTGTGCTTATAGTTTGTGTATCAGTGTTTTGCGGTAAGAGATTCCTTTCTTGCAAAAATGTTATCATTTGTGTTTCGCTTGAACCATAATAATGCGCTAATGCAGAAATGCGTTTAACATCAAGAGAATCAGGGTGTTCCATATTCTCACATAATGTTAAGACCTCACCATC
>BNZR01000183.1 GCA_026001245.1 Clostridia bacterium | reverse complement strand
CTCATCAATCACGCCAATGAGATTGTTAGTTTTAAGGTTTCTTATTTGCTCTCGGAGCCTATTGCATACGTCACTCGCGGCGGGAACGCCGCCGAAAAGGTCAACGCACTTAATGAGATGATGTATTTGAACAATAAATCCGCGAGGGACAAAGAAATCGCTGACGATTTCACAATTTGCGGTCAAGCGTACCGTATGGTTTTACCGAACAAAGCAGAGGGTGATGACGAGCCGCCATTCAAGGTTTATACTCTCGACCCGCGATATACATTCGTGGTATACGACAGCGGCTTGGGCGAAGAACCGATTTGCGCGGTTAAATATGTTTCGACACCCGATATACTTGGGAATCCCACGAAAGAGCTTGCGTTCGATACCGTTTACAGCATCTATACGCCGGATATGTACTTCGAGGTCAAGAATGATGTTCTTCAAGCAAAGAAGACCCAACATCATTCGTTGGGCATGGTTCCGATTTTCGAGTATATGAACAACAATGCCCGACTCGGTGCGTTTGAGGTTGTCGAAACGATTCTTGACGCAATCAACACCTTGGCAAGCAACCGTGTTGACGCTACTGAACAGGTCGTGCAAGCCTTGATGGTTTTCAAAAACTGCGAGATAGACTCTGAACAGTATGACGAGATGCGCAAAAAGGGCGCGGTCAAGATAAAGTCCGTTGACGGAGCCACGAGCGATATTGAGTTGCTGACGGCAGATTTTAAACAGGCTGACCAACAGGTTTTGGTCGATGCTCTGTATAATGAGGTACAGCGAATAGTAGGTCTTCCCACACAAGGGATGGAAAACACATCGGATAGCTCCAACAATGGGGCGCAAATCATTAAGCAAGGTTGGCAACAAGCCGAATCAAGGGCTAAAGACACCGAGCTTCTTTGGCGAGAATCCGAGGGTAATTTCCTCAAGCTTGTGCTTAAAATCTGCCGCGAAACAAGAGATTTAGACATAAAGCTATCCGACCTTACTCTTAAATTTACGCGCAGGAACTATGAAGACATTGGCGCGAAATCCCAAGTTCTTGCTACGATGTTAGGTACCGACAAGATTGCTCCGAGGTTGGCATTCGATGCGTCTTGCTTGTTTATCGACCCGGAAAGTGCTTACACGGAATCAATGGAGTGGTGGGAAAAAACAAAGCCCCTACCCCGGATACCGTGAGTGAAGAACTGATAGTGACGGAGTAATCCGTAATTATAAGACGGAGATGTCTATAAGCGCAAGCCGCCAGAGAAAGGCGGGGTAAAAGTATCACACTAAAACGGAGGAATTTGATATGGACATTGATTGGAC
>BNZR01000182.1 GCA_026001245.1 Clostridia bacterium | reverse complement strand
GTCCCAAACCGTACAACCGATAAACTGTCACAAGGAGGTGTGACCGATGACATTCAGTGAATTTGCTCAGATGCTATATCCGTTCTGTGGTGATGGGAAATTGCCATCGGACTTTGTTGTTGCGCTGATTGGCAGCATCATCGAGGATACTGAGGATGACCGCCCCTTGCTGGACTTCAAGCCTGACTATTTGAAACGCATCTACAATGGGAAGCGAACCATATCGCAACAGAACGCCACTTTTGTGGTCAGCCATTTAGATAAGAACGCTTTTGTGGATTTCATCTGCAATCGCCCTGATGCTGCAATCGAGGGGCTGTGTGTCGCACTTTCAGCGCACGGCATCTCGGTCACCAAACATGAAGCAGCGAATACCTGCGCAGACTTGTTTGCGGAAATACTGACGGTCTGTGCAAATGGCACTATTCTCGGACGCGGTTCATCTGACATGGAAATTGCTGAGGAACTCTCACCTGATTTGACAAAGCTGCGAGTGTTGCTGGCGAAACTGCCACACCCGGAAACGCTAATTCCGCCGAACGAATTTGGCGAAGACGAACTGCCCTATGTAACCGAGTTATTGGCAGCGTATGCCGATGCAGAAGGTTTGGACGAGCTCACTAAAGATGAATTAGAAAAATATGTAAAATATAAAAAGAACCTTCAGCGGCAGCGCAAGGATTACTATGCCGCTGAAAGCGTGAGACGCGGAACACGAGAGGCGTTTGGCGATGCTGATCCCGACCAGTTTGAAACGCTGAAGAATGAAACGCATGACGGAATTGTTGAGGTGCATGAGCGGGACTATGACCATGGATTCGACCGACTAAATGCGGTCATGAGCCAGGTGGCGTTGGTTCCTATCAGCAAGTGCGTTTTAAGGGAAACCGACTGGATAGGTAACAGCGAGAAGAAGGGCGTGTGCCATTTCCTTGTGAACGACGGACGAATAAAGTGGGTGGACGATGATGAGTGATGTTTTTAATACGTTGTTTGAACTCTCGCTACGGGTGTTGCTCGTCTTGGAAACAGCTGGGAAAAGAAGCGTTACTTCAGATATGATCGCCGCCGTTGATTTCATCACTGTGTATGGGAAGGACTTTGGTGTGTCGGAGGAAAATCTGCACGGCGACAATAATTTCAAGTTCGGCGAATTTACCGTGCGCCGTGGCAACATCAACAAGGCGGTGAAACAGCTTGTGTTAAACGGGCTTGTGACGGACAATCGCATGTATCTCAAAATCGTCAACCCGCGTCTCGAACTGGACGTTGTTCCGGGCGACACGGTGCAAGCGGGCATCGTAATCAGCAACAGCGAGGTCGGGCTCGGCAGCGTGTCGG
>BNZR01000181.1 GCA_026001245.1 Clostridia bacterium | reverse complement strand
ACAATAAGCAGGTGCATTATAATAGCGCCACCCGGCACGAAATGAAACAGCAGGACTGCCTGAAAGGTTACGTCCGTGAAGCCGACATAAAAGTCGCGGTTCTCGCCGCGCTCCGACAGCAGATAATGCTCGCCGAACAGGTGAAAAGGCTCCGCACATCGAAATCGCCTACGCAGTCCGTAGCAGGGCTGAACGGAGAAATCCAAAACGTGCGGCGGCTGATTGAAAAATCCAAAACGGCAAAGATGACCCTGTGGGAGGAATATCATTCCGGCACGGCGAGCAAAGACGTGTTTCAGCGCGAGAGCGACAAACTCACCGAACAGGTATCGGCGTATGAATCCAAAATCGCCGAACTGCAATCGGAATGTAAAAGTCTCGAATTGCAAACCGGCGAAGCCGACACTTTCATTGAGCGGCATATTCAATTCGCCGGGATAACGGAACTGACGCGAGAGGTTCTCGACATCTTCGTAAAAGAGGTTCGCGTCTACGCCGCCAACCGAATTGAGATTGTTATGAACTTCGCTGACGAGTACGCGAGAATCTCAGAATTAACGAATGCAAATACAAAAATCGGAGGGAACCTAATTGAAGCCACCTAAATTCACCCGTCGTATGCCACTAACTTTTGACGAGTTTGCGAACTCTGCAAAGACTGCGATTTATACTCGCCTTGCCTGTGCAGATGATGAGCGAATCGAGAAACAGGAAAGCGAACTGCTCAAATATGCCGAAATCACCGGCTATAAAAAATGCGTCTGCTACCGCGATAACGGCAAAAGCGGTGTGACGCTGAACCGCCCGGAATTACAGGATATGCTTTTGGATATTGAATCCGGCGTAATTGACACGGTTATCGTAAAAGACCTCGCAAGATTGTCTCGCAACCGTTTGGAATTGGTCGAACTAATCAATCTGCTGACCGAGAATGACGCTCTGCTTATTTCTATTTCGGATGGCGGAGTGATGAATGGTAAGGTCGATTCGCACGATGAAATCAATTCGTGTCTCCGTATGTTCGTTAAGGGGCAACTTCACACGCAGTAATAGAGAATAGAACGGTGCGGTGTCGGTCGCACCGTTCTCTATGCTTTTTGAGGTTTGAATTGCAATTTTGTCATATGCAAAACTAAGCGTTGATTTAAGTGGAAAAAATATTTTCAAATTTCGCGATTTTTTTGCGGTCATAACTTGACAGCACCCGACGAGGGTATTTCGGCGGTAAATACAAAAAAGCGTGAGGGCTTCAAACAGATGGTAGCCGATGGTTTGGCGGGAAAGTTTGACCTGCTCGTCACGAAATCGGTGTCAAGGTTTGCCCGAAACACCGTGGACAGCCTCACCAC
>BNZR01000180.1 GCA_026001245.1 Clostridia bacterium | reverse complement strand
ACCGTCAGCACCGCCTTTTGCGAAGAATGGCGCGAGACGCTCACGGTCGGCTCCGTTGTCGAACATACGCTGATATAGTTTTTTGGATATGTCGTCTACCTTGACATGTGTGCCGTGGGTCTTCAGCACCTCGCCCGTGGCCGCGTCACGCTCATGATACCGCGTTTCAAAGCGGAATAGCGTATGCCCTACTACATCGCCGTTTACAACGCCTGTCGCTTCGTAAATCTCCATGTATTTTCGCGTACCGTCCGGGAGCTTCTGCTTGAAAACCATAATCGGAAAGGCCTCCACGATGTTTTTAAGTAAGCGTTCCTCGGAGAGTGACGTACCCGCCTGTAGGCACATGGTAAGTATGCGGTCGTAGGACGCATACGCGGAATTGGAGTGCAGGGTGCTTACAATCGTATGTCCCGTCCTGCCGCACTCGATGGCGGTGTACGCCTCCGCGCCGCGCATTTCAGACGGTACAATCACGTCCGGGTCAAAGCGCAAGGCCAGCCGCAGGCCGTCGTTCATCGTTACGGCGTTGACTCCCTCCGTTGTGAGGATATACACCGCGTCACGGTTTTTACCTAGAATATTCGCCTCCCTGGTATCCTCGATTACGAAGAAACGGTTGTCGCTTCGGCTCTCGGAGAGTATCATGTTTAAATCCGAGGTCTTACCCGCGCCAGTCGCCCCGGTGACTGCGATACTGACACCATGGTCAAGACAGAGCGTGAGAAAGTCCAGCTCCTCGTCCGTGGCCGTACCCCATTTCACCACCGCGTCACGCGTTACGGCTCGTGTGCGTTGCTTTCGGATACTGGCCGCCGCGCCCAGCTCCGGGTCAATACAGGGCGGTATTACGCCGGACATACGCACCCCTTTGGCTATAAAGCTGTCTCCGATGGGACGTGAGCCGTCCAAAATCGAGCCGCCGGAACGCGCCATCTTGTAAACCGTGTCGGCACATTCATGCGGAGACAGGAAACCTTTCTCCAGCTTCACCTTTCGGTCGGGATAGAGTATAAAAATATCCTTCCATGAGTTGATGTTGATTTCTTCAACGCTATCGTCCTTCAAATACGGCGATATAACGCCGAAGCCCGCCATATCGTTGTAAATCATGTCGGTCAGCTCGGATACGGACGCGATACCCGTCGCCGTGATATGCTCGGTGTTTATCTGACGCATAATCAGTGATTTCAGCTTGTTTTCCATACCAGTGGAGTAGATGGCGGTCGCAAGCTCCCCGGCGTAGCGTTCGGAGATTACCGCCTGCACCTCGGACAGCACCTGCGCGTACTCCGTGCCTTTCCCCGCGTCAAGGGACACCCCTCCTAGATTTACCTTGTAGATAAGCTGGGAC
>BNZR01000179.1 GCA_026001245.1 Clostridia bacterium | reverse complement strand
TGGGGGAGGGCAGACTGGTCAACCTGGCCTGCGGCAACGGCCACCCCGCCGAAATTATGGACATGAGCTTTGGGGTACAGGCGTTGGCTTTAAAATTCTTGGCCGAGCAGGGCAAGGCGTTGCCCGTAGCGGTGCATGACGTGCCGCCCGACATCGACGCGCAGGTGTCGCACTACAAACTGCAATCCATGGGTATCACGCTGGATACGCTGACAGACGAGCAAGAGCGCTACATGGCGCAATTTTAAGTATAAAGGAGACTTTACTATGTCACTGTTTACCTCCGAATCCGTAACCGAGGGGCATCCCGACAAGGTGTGCGACGCGATTTCCGACTCTGTATTGGACGCGATTTTGGCGCAGGATCCCGACGCACGCGTGGCGTGTGAAAGCATTTGCACAACAGGCATGGCGTTGGTTATGGGCGAGATTACAACCAGCGGCTATGTGGACATTCCGCAGGTCGTGCGCGAGACTATCAGCAACATCGGCTATACGGGCGACGCCGCGGGCTTTGACGGGTCGTCCTGCGCGGTGCTGACGGTTATTGACGAGCAAAGCCCGGATATCGCCATGGGCACCAACGACGCGGTGGGCGGCGCGGGCGACCAGGGCATGATGTTCGGCTACGCCTGCGACCAAACCGAGGAGCTTATGCCCGCGCCGATCTCGTTGGCGCACAGATTAACGCGTAGGCTTGCGCACGTGCGCAAGTCCGACCCGGCCACATGGATTCTGCCGGACGGCAAGTCGCAGGTAACCATCGAATACGGCGGCAATAACGAGGTTCTGCGTTGCGAGGCGATAGTCATATCCACGCAACACAAGGCAAGCGTCGAGCTAAAAGAGTTGCGCGAGAGCATTATCGAAAACGTAATCAAGCCAGTTATTCCGGAAAATCTGATTGACAAAAACACCAAGATATTTGTCAACCCCACGGGGCGTTTCGTGGTGGGCGGCCCTCACGGCGATTCGGGCCTGACGGGGCGCAAGATAATCGTGGACACCTACGGCGGCTACGCGCCCCACGGCGGCGGCGCGTTTTCGGGCAAGGATCCGACTAAGGTTGACCGCTCGGCGGCCTATATATCCCGTTACATCGCCAAAAACATAGTGGCGGCGGGGCTTGCCCGCGAGTGCCTGATTCAGCTGGCCTACGCAATCGGCGTGGCGCACCCGGTGTCGGTGCTGGTGGACACCAAGGGGACGGGAACGGTAAGCGACGAGCGGCTTAGCGCGGCAGTGACGGAGCTGTTCGACCTGCGCCCGGCGGAGATTATCAAACGGCTGGACTTGCGCCGCCCGATATACGCCCAAACCGCCGCCTACGGCCATTTCGGCAGGACGGACATAGACCTGCCGTGGGAGC
>BNZR01000178.1 GCA_026001245.1 Clostridia bacterium | reverse complement strand
CCCAACGATACAAATCCTCAAGTAATCACCCCGCCGATTGTTTCACATTTGATTCATTATAAACTTATTGCTTTTTGTTGTCAAGAGGTTTTGGAGATAATATTGTTGATTGGCTGGTCGAAGCGTTAAGAAAAGGCGCTCACCAAGCCTATCTATCATTTCAACAGCTTCGGAATCTTCTTGTTACCTTTCTCGAATAAGTTCCCAAATGTATTCAGCAGTTTCCATATATGCCTGTGTATTGCTCCAAGAGTACCCAAACTGGTTGGCAGTGGTGGGATATTTCAACTCTTTTTCCATAAGAGGATAACCGCGCTCCATCAGTAGCTGTAAGCAGTTAGCATTGGTCAACACCTTTAATCAGCGCATGCAGAAAATCCCGAAACTGACTCTCTGCCTCCGATAAAACGCCGAAAAAATCCTCGTCGATTTTTTCTACTATTGGCAAAGCCCGTTTGATTGCCTCCTGCCCCTTTTCAAGAAGCCTGACAGCGTTTGCCCTTGTGTCTTTTGGATTAGCCGTCCTTGTCAAATGCCCTTTTTCTTCAAGCCCTCTGATAATCTGCGAAACAGACATTACGTCCATATCCGCCATTTTTGCGATGCTTGCCTGCGTTACAAAATCATCAGACTGGCTCAAAAAACTCAACACAGTCATCACAACGAATTGGGGATGTGTTATGCCCACATCCCTTAATTCACGCTTAATGGTCGTGTGCCAGCGATTGTAGGCGCGAATGAAAATCAAGCCGGTAGAAGCGTCCGAATCGGTTTTAAATTTTTCTGACGGAAACTCCATTTACTTTTCAACCTCTCGTTTGATTTTCAGCATTGCGGCGGGAACATCAGAAAACACGCTACTAAGAAACCCTAAATCTTCGTCCGTGAACACGTCTTTTTCAAGCCGGACACTATGCTGAATGTAAGTTTTCCCGTTTTCCTGAAAGATTTTGTGACCGAAGAACAAGCTGCCCATTCCCGGCACATCTGTCCTGTCGCAGTAGACGGCATTTTCGACAACTTCCGTCAGCGTAAACGCCATTTCCGGCATATCTTTTAGTTTCATTCTGCCGGTAGTTCCTGTCTTGATTTCCCCGTCAAAGACAAGGCTCTCCAAATCCTCCTCCCAAACAGCCCGTTTTGCGGGGTCTGCATAGTAAGGCCAAATGACCTCTTTTGCCGCCTTGACTTCGATTTTAGCTTGTAGTTCCATGTTGAACAGTCCTCCTTAATAAGTCTACTTATAATAAGCACGCTTATTATACAACCTATCAGCACAATTGTCAAGCTCCAAAGGGTGTAATTAATGATAATAATTTGGAGGTGCGTTCAAAAACGCAGCTATATCCGCGCAAATTTCCTCGCGGCAGTTGCAATGATCCCCAAACAC
>BNZR01000177.1 GCA_026001245.1 Clostridia bacterium | reverse complement strand
CAAAAAACCTCTCTCGACGCAAGGAATTATTACCTTAAAATAACTAAAGATAGTGCTAAAGGAGCTAAAATTTATGCAACCTAACGAAATTGCGCGGAACATTTTCAAAACCTTGGACGACAAAAAAGCCTTATCTGTACGCGTTTTAGAGGTCGAGGACGTCACGGTGCTGTCCGACTACTTTATAATCGCGACGGCCACGTCCACAACGCACCTCAGAACGCTGGCCGATGAGGTTGAGTTCCGGCTCAAAGAGTTGGGCGCGGAGCTACATCATGTCGAAGGTCACGCGTCGGGCAACTGGATTTTACTGGACTATTCCAGTGTGGTGGCGCACCTATTCCTAAAAGATACGCGTGACTTTTATGATTTGGAACGCCTGTGGGGCGACGCGAAGGTCGCCGACTTATCAACTGATAGGGTGATTGAACAATGAAGATGGATTTCTCTGGAATAGAAAAGAAATGGCAAAAACGTTGGGCGGCTGAAGACCTGTTCCGCGCCGAGGACGACTCTTTAAACCCCAAGTCCTACCTGCTTTTGGAGTTTCCCTATCCATCGGGCAACGGACTGCATGTCGGGCATACGCGCCCCTACACCGCGATGGACGTGGTTGCGCGGACGCGCCGAATGAAGGGTTTTAACGTGTTGTTCCCGTTCGGCTGGGACGCGTTCGGCCTGCCCACCGAAAACTACGCGATCAAGCACCACATACACCCCGCCGACGTGACGCGTGACCGCGTGAAACAGTTCCGCAGACAGTGCGACGAGTTGGGCTACTCCTTCGACTGGTCGCGTGAGGTCAACACCACCGACCCTGAATATTACAAATGGACGCAGTGGATTTTCTTAAAGCTACTCGAAAAAGGCTTGGCATACAAGCAAAAAATGCCCGTCAACTGGTGTACGTCCTGCCTGTGCGTGCTGGCCAATGAGGAGGTCGTTGACGGGGTTTGCGAGCGTTGCGGCTCGACCGTTGTTCGCCGCGAAAAGAGCCAGTGGATGCTAAAAATCACCGCTTACGCCCAAAAATTACTGGACGGCTTGGACACGGTGGACTTCCCGGATCGCGTCAAGGCCCAGCAACGCAACTGGATTGGGCGCAGTGAGGGCGCGGAGGTTCGTTTTTCGACGACCGCCGGCGACGCGCTGACCGTCTACACCACCCGGCCCGACACGCTGTTCGGCGCGACCTACATGGTCCTGTCACCCGAACACCCCTACATCGAACAGTGGCGCGAAAAGCTTGAAAACTATGATGATTTGAAAGCCTATCAACTGATAGCATCTAAAAAATCTGACTTTGAACGCACCGAACTGGCCAAGGACAAGACAGGTGTGGAAATTCGCGGCGTTCGTGCGATAAATCCCGTTAATGGAGCGGAAATCCCCATCT
>BNZR01000176.1 GCA_026001245.1 Clostridia bacterium | reverse complement strand
GCTGTTTGCGATAAGCGAACCCGTGTCACTCGCGGCGGCGGCGGATTTCGCGGCCAAGTTCCGCACTTCCTCCGCGACTACCGCGAAGCCCTTGCCATGCTGTCCCGCGCGTGCCGCTTCGACCGCGGCGTTTAGCGCGAGAATGTTGGTTTGGAACGCGATATTGTCAATGACATTGATGACCTTTTGGATGCTTTGGCTGGCGTCGTTGATCTCTTTCACGGCCTGAATCATGTCGTTCATCTGCGCACTGCCCTTTTCGGCGTTGCGGCGTACGGCCTCGGACAGGCTGGCGGCGCGGCCGGCCTCTGCGGCGTTTTCCTTGGTCTTCTGCGCGATTTCGGATATCGAGCTGGAGAGCTGTTCAACGGCGGCGGCCTGCTGGGTCGAGCCTTGCGCCAAGCCCTGCGCCCCGTCGGCGATTTGCTTAGCACCGCTAGAGACTTGGTTGGTACTGCTGTTGATCTCGCCGAACACCTCGTTCAGGCTCTGGGACATACGTTTTAGGGCTTGACCGATAGTGTCGTTATCGCCCAGCGTTTGGATTTCATGCGTTAGGTCTTGGTTGGCCACGACATTGACTATCTCGCCGTAGTAGACGATTTGGCGCAGCATCTTAGTGAAGGCGTTCATGCATTGGCCGATTTCGTCCTTGCCTTGGCCAAGCCGGTCGCAGTTAGCCCATTCGTCGTCACGGAATTTCAGGTTGCCCGTCTCCCCCGCCTGTTTGATGTAGCCCATCATATCGACTATGGGCTTGCTTATCAGGTTGCTGATATACAGCGCCAGCGCGACGGCCACAACTACGGCCACGACAAGCACCGCGATAAGAAGAATCGTGACGAAGTTGGACAGGCTGGTCATTTCGGCGAACTGCTCGTCCGTCAGCTTGTCCATGGTTTCAGGCATAACGGCAACTACATTGGCGTAAGATTCAAGGGCGGGGGTAAAGGCTTTCAGCGCGGCGGTGATGGCGGATTCCATGCCGTTGCCCGTGCCAACCGTAATATCTGATTCAAGCTTGCCGGCCGCCTCAACCGCGTCGAGGAAAACCGTGCGGGCGTTGCCGTAGTTTTCACGCTGAGCTTCAATGTCGGCCAAGAGTTTTTTGGTGACATCGGTTCTGGATAGATCGGTAATGTTGTCGAGCAGGTCAGAGGCCTCTTTGGCGGTGTCGTCCACGGCTTTGCGCTGGGCGGCGATGTCATCAGGTGAGAAAACAGCGGTGTACAGCGCAACCCCGCGCAAAGCGGAACGTTGCTGTTGGATGGTTTCGGACAAAGTTGCGGAGGCGATACCGATGGTCGCCCGGTCGTTGAGCAAGCTCGCGCTGGAGGTTAGTGATGTGGCCGCGATGATACCAACGATACCTACGGCGGCGGTGAGAACGATAACGATTACGAAGGACAGG
>BNZR01000175.1 GCA_026001245.1 Clostridia bacterium | reverse complement strand
CGCGGACTGGCGTTCCAACCGCTCGACTTCCTTGCCCAACGCCACAACATCGGCTTCCATCTTTTCGTAGGTGGCCACATCTTCTGCGGCGAGAAGTCCGTCACCGCCGCGTTTGGTGTCCAGAAACGCCTTAGTAGCGTCCCATGCTTTTGCGCGTTTTTCGCGCAGTTCGATAATTTTACTCATTGACAACGCCTTCTTTCTAATGTAATATTAAATTGAGCCGTTTATCAAATGACTCAATCGGGATACTCGTATTCGCTCTCGGAAACTTGCTGAGCAACGAATTTGTAACCGCCGCACGACTGAAAATCAAGCCCTCGTCGGTGTCTGATTGTTGCCTGTCCGTATACAAAATCTTGTCCGCAAATCCCAATTCCACGGCTTTGTTGGCGTTCATCCAACTTTCAGCGTCCATCATGTGGCTGATTTTCACACGCGGAAGTCCTGTTTTCAACTCGTAAGCGTTAATTATGGATTCCTTCACCTCGTCCAGCAACGCCTTGGCCCTCAACATTTCCACGCTGTCGCCAATGGCTATGGTTGACGGATTGTGTATCATAATCATACTAACCGGCGACATATGAACCTCGCCTGCCATCGCGATAACCGATGCCGCACTCGCGGCGATACCGTCAATCTTGACGATTACGTTGCCTTTATACTCCATCAGCGCATTGTAAATCTGCGCGGCGGCAAACACATCACCGCCCGGAGAATTTACCCACACGACAATATCGCCCGTGCCGGACATCAACTCACTTTTGAACATCTGCGGCGTAACCTCGTCACCGTACCATGTTTCGTCCGAGATAACACCATTGAGGTATAATGTACGCTCCTCGGAATCCGAATCCCTAGCAAAATTCCAGAACTTTTTCACTGTTGCTCATCTCTCCTCATGTAAAAATTACCCGCCGCGATTGCGCTGTACCTACTTTTCGCCGACGGCGAGGCGGGCGCGGAGGTGTACTCCTGTGCCGCCGATATAAATCAAGCGAGCATCGTTTACGGCGTTGCCAAGGCGATGGTGGAGCAATGCGGCGACCTCGCGAAAATATCAAAGCTCGTGCCGTCCACCAAGCGTATCATGTTCCCGCATACGAACAGTTTTTATCGGGTGTTGTCCTCCGAAACAAAGTCCAAGCAGGGCTTTAATGTGTCGGGGCTGATATTCGATGAGCTGTTCGCGCAGCAGACGCGGGAGTTATTCGATACGATGACGAAGTACACAGGCGACGCCCGCCGTCAGCCGCTGTACTTTCTCATCACTACGGCGGGGCGGGACAAAACCAGTATCTGCTACGAAATCCACTGCAAGGCGCTCTCGGTGCTGGACGGCTCGAAGATAGACCCCTCGTTCTACCCTGCCGTGTTCGGTATCGGCGAGGGCGACGACTGGAACGACGAGCGTATTTGGCGGCGCGTCAATCCCTCCATCGGC
>BNZR01000174.1 GCA_026001245.1 Clostridia bacterium | reverse complement strand
CCGAAATCTCCGCCGCCCCCGCAAATCTGTCGGCTAAGCCCTATCGCGCAAGCTACGGCGAAGTACAGCTTAACACCGTGGACGACAAAACGGCGGCCATGCTGATGGCAATAGTCGCGGACGGGCTGAAAGCCCCGCTTAACGAACTGCGGTTTATCTCTATCAAGGAGAAGATTTAACATGAAGTATAACGTAACGCTTAACAACAAGGTCTACGAGGTGGAGGTGGAACGCGGCGAGGCGATTCTGCGCGATATTCGCGACGCGATAGCTCCCGCGCCCGCCGCCGCGCCCGCCGCCGCGCCCGTTGTGACGGTATCCGAGGCCGCGCCCGCGCCGGCTGTGGCAATCGCGGGGGGCGAGATTGTCCGCTCGCCCATGCCCGGCTCTGTTTTGGAATTCAAGGTCGCGGTGGGGCAGACAGTTGCGGTCAACCAGCCGTTGATTATTTTGGAATCCATGAAGATGGAAAACGAGATCCCCGCGCCCCGCGCCGGTACCGTGGGGCAGATTTTAGTCAACAAGGGCGATGTTGTGGATACCAATGCGCCGCTTATTACACTGCTATAAATCCCTGCCCTCTACCAACGACACCGCAAAGGACTTGGCGCGGCAGGGCGCGGTTCACGGCACGGCGGTTATCGCCGAGGCGCAGAGCGCGGGGCGCGGTACTCGCGGACGCACGTTTCTGTCGCCTGTGGGAGGGCTGTATTTAAGTGTTATCCTGCGCCCCGCGCGCCCCGCCGCGGAGCTTACGGGCTTGACCCTATCGGCGGGGGAGATTATCCGCGCCGCGATAGCTAAGATGTGTCCGCAGATTCAGCCCACCGTGAAGCCTATAAACGATATTCTGATAGACGGCAAAAAGGTTTGCGGGATTTTAACCGAGGGGCAGTTCGAGGGGGACGGCTACGCCTTTGTGGTTATCGGCGTTGGGATTAATATCGACCATGTGCCGCAGGTTGAGGATCAACCTGTGACCTGCCTGAAAAACGTAAATCGGCTGGAACTGGCCGAACTAATTATCGAGGGGTTGTTGAAGCTTGAAGGTTAAAAACATTTGTTTGGTGGCCATGTTTGCGGCGATAGCGGCGGTGTGCGCCCAGATTACCATCCCCCTGCCCGGATTGCCGTTCACGTTGCAGACGTTGGCTGTAACCATGGCGGGGCTTATGCTGGGGGCGAAGCGGGGCGCTATCGCGATGGCTGTCTACGCGTTGCTGGGGCTTGTCGGCGCGCCCGTGTTCGCGGCGTTCGGCGGCGGGTTTTCGTACGTGGCGCGGCCAAGCTTTGGGTTTGTAATCGGCTTTATCCCGGCGGCTTTTGTTATCGGGCTTATCGCCAAGAATTCCACGGCGCTGTGGCGACTGATCGCCGCGTCGCTGGCGGGTTGGGGCGTTATGTACGCCATAGGTCTGCCGTACATGTACATGATTTTAAAGGTAAACGT
>BNZR01000173.1 GCA_026001245.1 Clostridia bacterium | reverse complement strand
AACCAATTCCGATTTAAGCGCGACCTGCTCGTTCTTGCCGTCCTCCAAATCGCGCTTCATGGCCGCGATAACCTCGCGCTCCGCCACCAAATCCGCGATAACCTGCTTGTCATAGTCGGCGATTTCGGTCACCACACTCCACCGCCCCAAAAGGTCGGCAAAGCTGCTGGACTTCATCAAAATCCCGATGTACGAGGTCTTTCCGCTCTCCTCCATAACGCGCAGGCGTTCCAAAAAGCGTTCCTCTGTGGCCTTGATGTCCAGCTCCGCGTCCTCATATTGCTGACCGCTTTCGGCAATATGTACGGTGTACTCCTGAATAAGGTCGTTGATATTCTCAATCTCGTCCTCCGACAGGCGGATTTCCTCGTCCAAGGCGATTTTCAGGGCTATTTTGTCCTGCTTCTCGTTTTTCAGCTTGGCGATTTGATCCTTAAGGCGGGCTTTATCCGCTTTAATATCCTTGGATTTGTTCTTCAGGTCGGTCAGCTTGTTCGTGGTAGCCGCGCCCGCTTCGGGGGTCATGTTCCCCAAAATAATGCTGAACACGAACGAGAACAACAGCATGGCCGCCAAAATCACCGCGATAATCATCGCCAGTCTTTTTGATTTTTTGCTATTCATACCCCACCTACACTTTCAAAAATCTGCGTATCGTCAGCGTACTGCCCAGTATGCCGACGGTGAACCCGAACAGCAGGAACGCCCCCGCCACCAGCATAAGAATATTGCTAAAGGGCATCATCGTAAACATGGGAATGGCGCCGTCTATTTTAAGCGAGATATAGTGATACAGCCCCCATTGCACGAAAAACGCCACCGCCGCGCCCGTCAGCCCCAGCACAAAGCCCTCGACCAAAAACGGCCAGCGAATGAACGCGTTGGTCGCCCCGACAACCTTCATAATGCCGATCTCCTCCCGCCGGTCAAAGGTAGCCAGCTTGACGGTGTTAGAGATAATAAAAATCGAAACGCCCAACAGCATAAGAATAAGCGACACGCTTACAACGTTGACAACGTTGCGCAGTCCCATGATAAAGTCCGTAATCTCAACCTCGGCGTTGACCTCGGCAACCCCCGTGATACCACGAAGACTTTCCTGCGTCTGCGCCATAAGCGCAACATCGAACACCTTGACCACAAAGCGGTGCCGCAGGGGATTGCGATCCTGAAGCCCCTCAAGCACGTAGCTGCTGTCCCCCAATTGTTCGGCATAGTCAGACAAGGCTTGGTCTTTAGAGATAAAAATCCGGTCGGAAACATTATCAATTTGCGCAATCTTAGTACCAACGCTTTTGGCCTCGGCCTCGGACAAATGCTCGTCCACAATAACCAAAATCTCGTTCTGAGACTGAATATCCTTAATAGTACGGTCAACATTCAAGGCAAGCAAGGAAACACTACCGGTAATAAGCAAGCAAGCCGCAATAACCCCAACAGCCGCAAAGCTCATAAACCCGTGCAAAAAAATCC
>BNZR01000172.1 GCA_026001245.1 Clostridia bacterium | reverse complement strand
GCCGA
Source organism: Clostridia bacterium (assembly GCA_026001245.1). The sequence goes on along the minus strand of BNZR01000172.1, from coordinate 1,469 downwards.
GTGACATAGGCGGTTTTCGGTTGTCTTAGTCCCCTCCAATTTCTCGGCATAGCATGACCCTCTACAAATTCTCTAACCACCCCGGTTTGTCTTAGTCCCCTCCAATTTCTCGGCATAGCATGACTCAAGAGCTTAGACGGGGTGATGTCGGAATGTCTTAGTCCCCTCCAATTTCTCGGCATAGCATGACTCGTTGCGGCTTTAGTGCCGCTTCCGGCACGTCTTAGTCCCCTCCAATTTCTCGGCATAGCATGACGTGCGCGTTGAGCACGTTATGAAACGCGACGTCTTAGTCCCCTCCAATTTCTCGGCATAGCATGACATGGGAAGAATCAATAACGCCGTAAGCCTCGTCTTAGTCCCCTCCAATTTCTCGGCATAGCATGACTACCCAGTCGGGAATAGCGAGTTTATTCAGGTCTTAGTCCCCTCCAATTTCTCGGCATAGCATGACTAGGCACAGCGGCATACGCGGACGAAATTTGTCTTAGTCCCCTCCAATTTCTCGGCATAGCATGACTCACGCATTCAAACACACCTCGCATTCTTGGTCTTAGTCCCCTCCAATTTCTCGGCATAGCATGACAACCCTTACAGCTGTACTCCGTGCGCCCAGGTCTTAGTCCCCTCCAATTTCTCGGCATAGCATGACGCACAATATCGTGGAAAACACAACTTGCCAGTCTTAGTCCCCTCCAATTTCTCGGCATAGCATGACAGCACATCATACACAACGTATTGTCACTGGGTCTTAGTCCCCTCCAATTTCTCGGCATAGCATGACTTGCTTTTCCATCGTCCGGGTGTATGTACTGTCTTAGTCCCCTCCAATTTCTCGGCATAGCATGACTAATTCGCCGCTGATAAACTACACCAAGCTGTCTTAGTCCCCTCCAATTTCTCGGCATAGCATGACTCGAATACGACAAGCTAACGCCCGCCGCCGGTCTTAGTCCCCTCCAATTTCTCGGCATAGCATGACCAGCACGGAGTTTTTAACGATGCGGATTGAGTCTTAGTCCCCTCCAATTTCTCGGCATAGCATGACTCATGTCTTGATTAAATGCTGGATTGCCATGTCTTAGTCCCCTCCAATTTCTCGGCATAGCATGACAAAGGTTTCTGCCAACATAAGCGGGTTGTAGTCTTAGTCCCCTCCAATTTCTCGGCATAGCATGACCCAGTCGATAGGCGCATCGTAAGCGGGAAGGTCTTAGTCCCCTCCAATTTCTCGGCATAGCATGACAACTCCAAATCTCACAGCCATTCTCTGGAAGTCTTAGTCCCCTCCAATTTCTCGGCATAGCATGACTGACCCCCTCCAAACCCTTACACGGCAACCTTTCCCCCCGAAATTGGAGGGGACTAAGACTACAACCCGCTTATGTTGGCAGAAACCTTTGTCATGCTATGCCGAGAAATTGGAGGGGACTAAGACATGGCAATCCAGCATTTAATCAAGACATGAG
>BNZR01000171.1 GCA_026001245.1 Clostridia bacterium | reverse complement strand
TTTATCAATGCGTGCAGGCGCGGGTTGATTTGCGTAAGCCAGCGGCGATGGTCCACGCCGTTGGTCACGTTTAGGAACTTGTACGGCCACAGCTCGCACTCCGGCCGGAAAATCTGGCGGCGCAGTATTTGGCTGTGCAGTTGGCTAACGCCGTTGACCGCGAAGCACGCGTACACGCACAGGTTGGCCATGCGCACCTGCCCGTCCCAAATAATCGCCATAACCGCGATACGGTGGTCGTCGCCCGGGTATTTCAGGCGCAACATGTCAAGATAGCGGTGGTTGCATTCGCACATTATCTGCCACAGGCGGGGCAGTAACATCTCAAATATATTCTGCGGCCAGCATTCCAGCGCCTCGGCCAAAACGGTGTGGTTGGTGTAGGCCACTGTGCGGGCGGCAATCGACCACGCCGTGTCCCAATCCATGCCCTCTTCGTCCAAGAAGATACGCATAAGCTCCGGGATTACAAGCGTGGGGTGCGTGTCGTTGATATGAATCACGTGGCGCATGTGGAAGTTGGACAGCGTGCCGTAACGCGCTTTGTGCTTGCGCGTAATACTTTGAATGGTGGCCGACACGAAGAAGTATTGCTGGCGCAGGCGCAACAGCTTGCCCTCGAAGTGGTTGTCCTCCGGGTAGAGAATCTTTGAAATAACCTCCGCCATGGCGTTTTGCTCCATGGCCTTCATGTATTCCCCGCGAGAGAACAGCCCCATGTCGATGGTATCCTGAACGGCCTTCGCGTCCCACAGGCGCAGGGTGTTCACGTTTTCCGTGCCGTAGCCCGCGATTCGCATGTCCATCGGCACGGCGCGAACCGCGTCGTAGCCCAACAGCTGTCCGTTTTCGATGTGGCCGCCGAAGCGCACCTCCTCGGATTCGTCCGTAGAGGGGATAAGCCACACGTCGCCTAGATCCATCCACGAGTCGGGAAGCTCTATCTGTTGCCCGTCCAGTATCTTTTGGCGGAATATGCCGTAGTGGTAGCATATCGAGTACCCCGTGGCCTTAAGCCCCAGCGTAGTCATCGAGTCAAGATAGCAGGCCGCGAGCCGACCCAAGCCGCCGTTGCCCAGCCCCGCGTCCGGCTCGGACTCCAAAACGTCGGAAACATTCGCCCCCAGCGACTCGATAGCCGCCGCCAAATCGTCGTAAATCCCCAAGTTAAAGGCGTTTTTGGACAGCGACCGCCCAAGCAAAAATTCCAAGGACAGGTAGTGTATCTGCCTATCGGGATACGCCGGGGTTTTGGGCATTTTCGCGGATATTTTATCGCGCACAACCAGTGCGACGGCACGGAACAGTTGTTCTTTAGACGCGTGGGATACCTCGGACGCGAAATGGCGGTGCATTTTGCCTTCTATCTCGGTACACAACGCCTTCGCCGTCGGCGATAGAGAAGATTTTGCATTCGTTTTCGCCATAAACCTTACACTCTCCTTTTAGTGCCTTCATTCATTAACACTTTTGATTCTAGCAT
>BNZR01000170.1 GCA_026001245.1 Clostridia bacterium | reverse complement strand
CCGGACACCTTGTCGGTGGTTGCGTCCCGCGCCGTTAGCATAATCACGGGGGACAGGCCGCCTTGGGCGCGGTATCGGCGAAGAACCTCCATGCCGCTAAGCTCCGGCAGCATGATGTCCAGCAAAATCAGCGAGCAGTCGCCCTCCAAGGCCAGCTCCAGCCCGCGCCGCCCGTCGGCGGCCTTGATTACCTCGTAGCCCTCGTGGGTAAGCTCAAGCTCCACGAAACGCGCAAGGCGCTCCTCGTCCTCTACAAGTAAAATCTTTTCCATAATTAAATCCTGTAAGGGCCGCCGTCGTTTCCGTTGTTATCGTCGTCCTGTTCGGGCGCGGGGCGGTTGATTTCGCGTTCAACGCGGCGGCGGGCTTTCGCGGCGGCGGCGTTAACATCGTCGGCCACTTTGTTGACAGACGCCATGTGCGGCCCCTCGAAGTTGTAGCGCATGCCGCAGATGTACCCCACAATCAACAGCGGGATTACAATCGGCCACGCGAAGATAAGCAACAGCACCAGCACAAAGGCGGGCATGGAAAACAGCGATTTGTCGGTAGTCCCGGTGACGATGAACATCATCTTAAACAGCTTGTCGAAGAAATCGTTTGCCTGCGCGGATTTGGGTTGCGTCTGCTCGCTTTTTTTCTGCTCGGTTGCGGGCAGTACGATCACCGCGCCCTCGTCTGACACGCGCTTGCCCGAAGAATTTATGCGTCCCTTGCGTTCCAGCGCGACTATCGCGTCCAGCATGTTGCCGTTTGTCTGCTCCAGCGCGTCTCGCGCCTCCTCGTAGCTCACGTCCGCGTATTGCAGAAGCTTTTCCACCTGTTCGACCGTTACCATAAAGCATAACCCCTTTCTTGATGGTATCAGTATATACTGCGCGGCATTGGGAAATCCTTTAAGGATTGTTAGAAGTGGGTTAGAAAAAGTTTACCTTGCTGTAAGTATATATCAAACTCCCCGCGCTGTCAAGAACCGCGATTCAACATGAATCGCGGTTCTTTTGCCGTCACACTACGGCAGATATTTCAGCGGATTTACGGGCTTGTTGTCCTTCAACATTATAAAGTGCAGGTGGTTTACCTCGCGCCTTTCGGCCTCGGCTGTCGCGCCTACCCCGCCGATTACCTGCCCCGCCGTGACCTTTGCCCCGATGGTAACCACGGGCTTTTTCATCAAGTTCGAGTAGCGTGTGGCAAAGCCGCCGTCATGCTCGATCAGCACCGTGGTACCCCAGAACGCGTCGTCGTAGATGTCCTTCACTGTTCCGGGGGCGGCGGCCAGCACCTCCGTACCCGCGCTTGCGGCGATGTCCACGCCCAGGTGGACGCGCCAATCGCCCATGGTCTTGTCATAGGTCAGCGCGTCGTCCGAAAACGCGTTGACTACCTCGCCCTTTACGGGGTTGACAAAGGTTACCGCCGCGCTTACGTTGGGCGTGGGCGCGGGGGACGGCTTAACGGTCGCCGCCGGAGTGGGGGCTTGCGTGGGAG
>BNZR01000169.1 GCA_026001245.1 Clostridia bacterium | reverse complement strand
CGCAGCGGCGCATAGAACCCCTGCAATCGGCGGTGATCTTGCCCACGCGTGAGCTGACCGTGAATGACGCGCCCCCCGCGTTCGCCACGGTGCTGGATTACTTGCCCAAAAACGCGATAATAATCCTGTCAGAGCAGTCAAGAATTATACAAAGAGTTGAAAACACACTGTGGCAATACAGACAAGACCTAGAGGCATTGCTGGAAAGCAAGGCCGCCAGCGCCGCAAAAATCGCGAAAATCGACTGGCTTTTGGACGGTACGAGCTTTTGGACGGAGCTTGCCAAGCACCGCACGCTACAATTGGATTCGTTCACGCCGGGCAGCCACAAAATCCGGCCGCGCGGGTTGTACAGCCTTACGGCAAAGCAATTGCCGTCATACGGCGGCAGTCTTGACACCGCCTTTGCCCTCGCCACAATTTCGTTGGTCAGGGCAATATTTATGTTGGCCGCGTTGTATAGAATCAAGACCTTTTGCTTTCTTGTAAGGCTTGGCATTGTAAGAATCTCATCAAGCAAAACTTCGCTTACAAGCAACTCCCACCTGCCGCTCTCGCAACCGCTTATAATTGACAAGACGGCCTCGGCTTCCAACCGCACTATATCATCGGTCAAATCATCATACGGACGGTTAAGGCAACAGTTATCAAGATATATTTTCACGGGGTGCGCTCACCGCCCTTTTTGATTACAGTATACCACCAACGCCGCCGGTTGTCAACCCAGCCCGCGCAAGTCGTCCACAATGCCCCGTGCCTCTTTCAGCGGATTGCCCTCTGTCAGCTTCACGCTCAACGCCGGCTCGCTACCCGCGCTGAACTGGATTCTGCCCTTGTATTTCGGCATGGCGCACAGCTTGAATATGATATTAACGTCGAACTTGTCCAGCTTTATGTGCAATTTCCCGGATTTTTGCGTCATCTCCGAAATCCCCAGCGCGCCCGCCCGCGCCCGCAACAGCGCGACCTGTACCAGCACGTCCACCTGTTTTGGCGGGTCGCCGAAGCGGTCTATCATCTCCTCTAACAAATCCGCCGCGTGTTCCTCCTCTTTTATCGCCGCGATTCGGCGATAAAAATCCATGCGCAGGCCCGACCCCTCGATGTACCGCTCCGGGATTCCCGCCGCAACGCTTATCTCTATGGTGCAGTCGGCCTCGTGCGTCACTGTCTCGCCGCGCTCCTCCAGCACCGCCTCCTCTAACAGCCGCAGGTACATGTCATACCCCACCGAGACCAATTGCCCCGATTGCTCCGCGCCCAGCACGTTGCCCGCGCCGCGTATTTCCAAGTCGCGCATCGCGATTTTAAAGCCGCTGCCGAACTCCGCGAACTCGCGTATGGCCGACAGCCGCTTCGCGGCTACCTCCGTCAGCACCTTGCCCTGCCGATAGGTCAAATACGCGTAGGCGTGACGCGGCGAACGCCCCACGCGCCCGCGTATCTGATGTAACTGCGACAGCCCCAGCTTGTCCGCGTCCGTCACAATCAGC
>BNZR01000168.1 GCA_026001245.1 Clostridia bacterium | reverse complement strand
GGCGACATCCCCCTCGAAAGAGGGAATCCCAGAAATGGGGGTGTAGCTATATGCGGATTACGTGGCACATTGGTATCTTCACGATAACCATCGTCATCAAACGCAGAAACCGTCACCCTGACCGGTAACGGTTTCTTGTAAAATAGAAACTTAAACTAACAGGCCACCGCCGATGAAAGGAGGTACGGCCTCTGTGTCGGGGCTTTTTGCCCCTTACATTTGTATTGTAGCACATTATTGGCAGATTGTCAAGCGAAAACTTCAAAAAAGTCCTTGACTTTTTTGTCAAGGCGTGGTATAGTAGTAGTATAAATGGTGTTCGCGCCGAAAGGCGTGCCCACCCACAACCTTAGATTATGTAGTCGCTACTTGGGAAGGGTGGGCGACTACATTGCTTTTGGGGCGAGAATTACGAGTAGCCATAAAACAAATGCAAAGGCCGCTACGTATCTCCATAGTTTCTTTCCCATTGGCAACCACCTCCTTTACCTTGAACGTTCGAAGGCAAGGCGGGTGAACAAACCGTCCAACTGCGGCAATCGTGGCAACACCGCAGGGATATTATAGCATGTGGCGCGAAATTTGTCAAGGGGGGTTAGGTTTGGAGTTGCTGAATTGAAAAACCTGTAATAGAAAACAGTAGACACAACCCCGTGCCTGTGCTATAATACCCACATCAACACTTTCACGAGGTACCCCCACATGTTCAACTTTCTACGCGGCGAGACCAACAGGCTTGCTACCATCTTCGCCATCGAGGGCGCGATGTTCGCGGTTTGGAACAACCTTGCCAACAACAATAACAACCTTTTCGCCCAGCGGCTGGGCTTTTCTGACGCGCAGATGGGTCTGCTGGTCGGGTTGCCCCAGCTAATCGGACTACTTGTCCTCCTGCCCGGCGGGATTTTCGCGGACAGACTGCGCAACAAGCGCGTTTTGCTTGTTGCCGCGCTGTTCTCCGCCGCCGCGCTCTACGCGGGAATCGCCGCCACACCTCTGCTCGGCGACTACGCCGTGGTCGGGTTTTTGGGACTGCTCGCGCTGTCCGCCGCGCCGATTGCGCTGTATAATATGGGCTGGTCGGCGTTTTTCTCTGACGTGGTGGTCATCGAACGGCGCAACCGAATGTTAACCGTGAAAAACTACGTCGTGGTGGCCGTCGGGATTATCACGCCGCTGATTACGGGCGCGTTGCTCTCCCACGCGACCGGAAACTCCGATAAAATCGCGCTACATCAGGTGTTTTACTTGCTGGCGGCGGGCTTTCTTGTGGCGCAGACCTTCGTGCTGGGGCGCGTGCGCGGCGGCGAGGTCGAACCAGCGGCGGTACGCACTCCGCGAGCCTATGCCACGGTCGCGCTGAAACTGGCGCGGGACAAGCGTTTTCTGGGCTTTGTGGGGGTCGCGCTGTTCTTCTACATGACCTGGCACATCGACTGGACGATGTACTTTTTGGGCGAGGTGCGCTATATCGGGCTGGACGAGGCGTGGCTGTCC
>BNZR01000167.1 GCA_026001245.1 Clostridia bacterium | reverse complement strand
GTGAAAGAAGTTTCGGAGCTTATGCCCCTGCTTGCCACGCGTGGGCTGGTGGTTTTTCCTCATATGCTTATACATTTTGACATTGGGCGCGAGAAGGCCGTCAAGGCGTTGGAGGACGCTATGACGCGGGACCGCCCCGTGTTCCTTGTCGCCCAAAAGGACGCGCGCGACGAGGACCCCGGCACCGACGAGATGTACAAAACCGGCACCGTGTCGCGCATACGACAGGTGCTTAAACTGCCTAACGAGACCGTGCGTGTGCTGGTCGAGGGGGAGTACCGCGCCGCGATAAAATCCGTGGCGTCCGAGATTCCGTTCGTCATGGCCGGGGTTATCCCCAGGCCGGACAAACGCCCGCGTATCTCGGCCACGCGCTCGGCGGCGCTTATGCGCTACACGCTGGAGCTGTTTGAGGAATATGTCGAGATGGCCACGCGCATAATGCCCGAATCGGTTTTAAACGCCCGCGAAATCACGGACATGGGGCATTTGGGCGATTACATCGCGCAGTCGCTGGCGATACGTATCCCCGAACGGCAGGAGCTGTTAGAGGAAACCAACATCGTGGCGCGGCTGGAGCGTATAGACGTGATAATCCAGCGCGAGCTGGAGGTACTGCAGGTCGAGCATGAGATACACCTTAAATTGCACGGCAAGGTGATAAAAAACCAGCGCGACTACTATCTGCGCGAGCAGCTGCGCACGATACAGGAGGAGCTGGGGGACGAAGAGAACCCGCAGTCCGAGTCCAACGAATACTACGAAAAAGTAGTAAAACTAGGGTTGCCGACCGAGCCGCGTGAGAAGCTGGTGCGCGAGGTCAAGCGGCTGGGCAAGACCAGCCCCCATTCCCCCGAATACGGGCTGTTGCGCGATTACCTTGACACGGCGTTGGAGCTACCGTGGAACAAGCTGTCGCCCGACCGGCCGGACATGGCCAAGGCCGAGCGCATTTTGGAGCGCGAACACTACGGGCTTGCCAAGGTCAAGGAGCGCGTGATGGAATTTTTGGCGGTGAAGCGGCTTGCGCCGGGGCTTAAGGGGCAGATTATCTGTCTTGTGGGGCCGCCCGGCGTGGGCAAGACCTCTATCGCCGCGTCGATAGCCCACGCCTGCGGGCGCAAGCTGGGGCGGCTGTCGCTGGGGGGAGTGCGCGACGAGGCCGACATTCGCGGCCACCGCAAGACCTACGTGGGCGCGATGCCCGGCAGGGTGCTAACCGCGATAAAGCAGGCCGGAACGCGCAACCCCGTGCTGTTGTTGGACGAGGTTGACAAGATGGGGCATGACTTTCGGGGCGACCCCGCCGCCGCGTTGCTTGAGGTGCTGGATTCCGAGCAGAACCACAGCTTCCGCGACCACTATCTTGAAATGCCGTTTGACCTGTCCGAGGTGCTGTTTGTAACCACCGCGAACACGCTTGAAACCGTGCCGCGCCCGTTGCTTGACCGCATGGAGATTATCGAGCTTACCAGCTACACCGACGAGGAGAAGCTGCAAATCGCG
>BNZR01000166.1 GCA_026001245.1 Clostridia bacterium | reverse complement strand
TTTCGAGGTCGCCCACCATGTGCGGAGGCACACGAAAGATACGCGCAATCTCGTTGATTTGAAACTTCCGCGTCTCCAAAAACTGCGCCTGCTCAGGCGGTATTCCAATGGCGTGGAACTTCATGTTCTCTTCCAAAATCGCGACACGGTGGGCGTTTTCGCCGCCCTGATACTGCGAGTTCCAGCCGTCCTTGACGCGCTGAATATCCTTGATCGTGCCGGGGTGTTCAAGTATCCCGCCCGGATTCGCGCCATTGGCGAAGAATTTCGCGCCGTACTCCTCGGTGGCAATCGCCATGCCGACAGCGTTCTTGCTCATGGCAATCGGAGAATAACCGACAAGCCCGTCAAAGCCAAGCCCCGGAACATGCAGGACATCATCGCGGCGGAGTGTGATGGTGCCGCTTTCGCTTTGATAAGTGTACACAAGTTCGCCGCTATCAGCACGATCAACCTCGACTTTCGACGGCAACAACGGATACAACGACACGACCTGTCCGCGCCCGTTGCGGATAATCTGCGCGTAGGCATTCCCCCACAGGAGCAGGTGTGCCATGAGCGTTTCGCGGAACACGAACGAAGTCATCTCGGCGTTTGGTGCATCGTGCAGAAGTGTATATAATGAGTGAGCGGGGACGCGCTCCTTGCTGCCATCGTCGGTGTATTTATAAACATGCAGTGGCAGTCCCGCGATCGCTTCAGCAAGAATCCGCACACAGGCGTACACCGCCGTAGTCTGCAACGCCGTGCGCTCGTTGACCAATTTGCCGCTTGAAGTGCCGCCGAACAGAAACGAAAAACCGTTGTTCAACCGATTGTCCGGCGCGGCACGAGCCTTGAATAACCCTGAAAATATGCTCATACAAACAAAAGTCCCCTCTCATCATAAACGCTATCAGCCACGCCGCCGCTCTGAATCATCGCCCGCGCCAACCCCATAATCATCGCAACCACGCCGTCAATCTTCTCTGTGGATTTCTTTTTATTGGGCTTGATGTTCCCCGCCGCGTCTTGGTCTATAATGGTGTTGCCCATGTTCCAGTCCAGTACGGGATGTTTGCCATGCCGGATTTTGCCCTCCATGACGAACTGGAACAAGTCCTTGCACGGCGGCGACATCGAAAGAAATCCTTGCCCGAACGGGAATACGACAAACCCATGTTCATTGCCCAGTTCCTCCAAGTCGCGGCGAATCTTTTCAGCGCCGTAGCGGTCGTAGGCGATTTCACGGATACGGAAACGCTCGGACAGCTTCGCGATAAATGCCACAATATAATCATAGTCCACCACGTTGCCCTCGGTGGTGTTGAATACGCCCATCTTGCGCCACACGGCATAGGGAACGTGATCGCGGCGGGTGCGCAGGTCGATAACCTCGTCCGGAAGCCAGAAGAACGGCAGGATTGTGTATTTTGTGTCGCCGCCCATTGGAGGGAACACCAAGACGAGCGCGGTGAGGTCGCCTGTTGAGGACAAATCCAAACCGCAGTAGCAGTCCCGCCCCTCAAAGTCAGCCTCGC
>BNZR01000165.1 GCA_026001245.1 Clostridia bacterium | reverse complement strand
CCGGGAAAACTCCTTGATTTTTTCCCATTGCGCGTCAGTCAGGTCGCTTGGGTAGTTGGTTGGTGTGTATTCTATATTCTTCATAGAAGATAGTATATCATAGTTTCTCTATGAGAACAAGTTCTTACAAAAAAACGATGACGCAACAACTTCTTATCGTCTTTTTGAAACGCCTCATCAAGTCAAGCGACAAGAAGGTTTTTTTGATACTGGACAACTTGAAAGTTCACCACAGCAAGAAACTTTTAGAGCCGTGGCTTGAGGAAAACAAGGACAAAATTGAGCTCTTTTACATTCCCTCATACTCTCCGGAGTTGAATCCCGACGAGTATTTCAATGGCACACTCAAAAGGAAGTTGGAGCGTTGCGGCGATTCGACGAATTTAGAAAAATTCAAAAAGAACGTACATAATACCTCCATAAAAATCCAAAATGACAAACAGCTTGTTTCAAACCTTTATCACGCTGAAAAAATTCTATACGCCGCATTAGCGCTTTAGCTCTGCAAAACTTTTTTGGAAGGTCAATATGCACAGATATGTCGTTGAAACGCTTGGATTGGGCGAACTTCTCGACTTCGTGGGGGTGGAATGTTAGTCTATCCAATCCTCAAGCTGTAAACCTTCCACACGCACGAACTCACGTGTGTTGTTAGTGACAAGCGTCAACCCTGTGAACTTCGCGTGGGCGGCGATGAGAGTGTCGAGCGCACCGATTGTCCGTCCTTTACGCTCCAGCGCGGCACGAACTTTTCCATAAGTTTCCGTCATCGCCGCGTCGAACGGCAACACGGTAACAAGCGTTAAAAATTTTGTGAGGTCAATCCGGTTCTTTTCGGGTTTCGTGCTTTTGGCGACACCGACCTCAAGCTCCGCGAGCGTAATCGCGGAAATACACACGCCGTCCAATTTTGCCATGCGATACCTGTCAATAACATGTTCGTGGCGTCGTATCATGTCAATGCAGACATTGGAGTCGAGCATATACTTCACAGCGGTTCACGCTCCGTAAGGAATTCGTTGTCTTTGCGGTGTTCCATAATCTCAAAAAAGTCATCACTCATACCCTCACCCGCTAAAAAGATGTCCAACGCCTCATCTTTCGGGAAAAGGTACACCATCTTGCCAATTCGGGCAATTCCGACCTCTGAACCCTCGAAACGGAACTCTTTAGGCAGTCTGACGGCTTGGCTTTTGCCGCTTGGGAATAATTTTGCGGTTTGCATTTGCATCACCTCAACACTAGTATACACCAAGGTATCTACTTTGTCAAGCGTTTTTTGAAGGGGGTTATTCTATCGTACAAGTATATAATAAATGCGACAAGGGTTAGCCACCTGTGTCGCATATATTTTTGGTTGTTATGTAAACTAAGCAAGATAATAGACCTCTTGCGAAATTAAGCATTGAAAGCGCGACGGCAATGGCTATAATTCGTTTCACAAGTTATTCCTCCCCGTAATTTGTGGATTCTATACTAATCCCTTGAAAATGTCCTGTATCATCGGCGACAAACTGCTGTCGGAC
>BNZR01000164.1 GCA_026001245.1 Clostridia bacterium | reverse complement strand
AAAAACGGAATATCAAGGAGGGCAAACTTATGCGAACCAAAACCAAGCAAATCCTGTTCAAAGTGGACGGGGACGAGTACACTCGGATTCGCGAGCGAATGGCGGAGTGCGGCATCATCAATATGAGCCATTTCATTCGAATTCTCGCGTGTCAGGGCTACATTTTTCACATCGACCTGTCGAGCGTGAACGAGTGCGCCGCGCTGCTCGGACGAATCTCCGGGAGCGTGAACCAAATCGCGAAGCGGGTGAACGCGGCGGGAAACTTTTACCCGGAGGATAACGCGGACATAAAGACGATGTTCGACGAAATTATGACACAGTTTAAGGAGGTGTTGCGCGAGCTTTTGAAAATCTATGAAGCAGCGGACACGCTGCGGAAAAAGTAGCGCAGCGCGGCAGACGGCGAAGCCGGCTTAAACCGAAAACTCTATGAGTTTTCGGTAAGGGGATTGGGGAGGAATCTCCCCAACAAGAAAGTGCCGATATATATCGGTACACTGCTTGCCAAGTTTGAAAACCACTAAAATTAACATCAAAATTTTTAAGAAAAGGGGTGCTTTCGTGAACGGTAAACCAAAACTTTTGACAATCAAGGAAGCCGCGAAAACAATCGACGGCTTGACCGAGTTCCGCGTCCGGCAGATGTGCGTAAGCGGCGCATTACCCTGCTTCAAAGCAGGGCGGAAGTACCTCATCAGCGAGCAGAATCTGCTCCGCGCCGTCGGTTGTGCCGACAGCGTAAATCAGAATGCAGGGAGGGCGGCAGTATGAGCGAGAAACGTATTCACACTTACACCGATGACAGCGGCAAGCCCGTTGCGCGGAAAGTTATTGACAAGAACTCCAACGGCCGTAAATTCTGCCGCTGGGAAAGGTTCAGCAACGGAACGTGGACTAAGGGGACGGACGGCATTGCCGTCCCCCTCTACCGCGCCGACAAAGTTGTCGCGCTCACGGTTCCGAATGAAGTTGAAAACGCGCTCTTATTCATCGTTGAGGGCGAAAAAGACGCCGAGACAATGGAGCGGCTCGGTTTCACCGCGACCACTACTCCGACGGGCGTGTGGAAACCGGAGTTCGACCGTTACGTCAATCGCAGCGATGTTGACGTAATAATTTTCTCCGACAACGATACCGCCGGGGAAGAACGCGCGCGAAAAATTTACGCCGCAGTCAAAGCTGTCAACCCGCGTGTACGTTGGATTAAACCGACCACACTCTATTCCGATTGTCCGCCGAAAGGCGACATCAGCGACATCGCAGACATACTTGGTGATAGACACGCCGCGCAGGCGGTTTGGGATGCTGTCAGCGACACGAATTGCGCGGAGAATATGGGCAGTAAAAAACAATGTCGCCGTGACCTGTCTTGCCGACGTGCAACCGACTTCGGTGCGCTGGCTGTGGTATCCGTACATCGCCTACGGAAAAATCACGATAATTATGGGCGACCCCGGCACAGGGAAAACGACGCTCTCCACGGCGATTACGGCGCATATCACGACAAGGAAAGAACTCCCGCAAAGTGAAGAT
>BNZR01000163.1 GCA_026001245.1 Clostridia bacterium | reverse complement strand
CCCACGGCTTGCGCCACCGCGTCGTCGTTTGACCGCGAGCTGGTCACCACACTGGGCGAGACGTTGGGCGACGAGTGTCAGGCGGAGAAAGTCGCCGTGATTCTAGGCCCCGCCGCGAATGTCAAGCGCTCCCCTCTCTGCGGGCGCAACTTCGAGTATATCTCCGAGGACCCCTACGCAGCGGGCGAGCTTGCGGCGGCGCACATCAAAGGCGTGCAAAGCAAGGACGTTGGCACAAGCCTAAAGCATTTCGCCGCGAACAATCAGGAGTACTTCCGTCTGGCCGCGTCCTCCAACGCGGACGAGGTTACCTTGCGCGAGATTTACTTGCCCGCGTTTGAACACGCCGTCAAGACCGTACAACCGTGGACGATTATGTGTTCCTACAACAAGTTAAACGGCACGCTGGCCTCCGAACATCCCTGGCTTCTGACCGAGGTTCTGCGGGACGAATGGGGCTTTAAGGGCGCGGCGGTAAGCGATTGGGGCGCGGTAAGCGACAGGGCGGCCGGCGTATCGGCGGGGCTGGATATGACCTTGGGTTTTGTGGCGGATAGGGCAGACCGCCAAACCGCCGAGGATATTTGCGCGAGGATTGAGTATCTGTGGAATGACAGGAAAGATGACGATCCGTTTGCGGTGGACACAGTTGCAATACCATGGTCGAGGTGACAGGACTTGAACCTGCGGCATCTTGCTCCCAAAGCAAGCACTCTACCAAACTGAGCTACACCTCGTCAACCTCAAATATCATACCACAAAAACAAACGCTTGTCTACCCTCAAATTTTCTGATATACTAAACCTTGAGGTGACCGACATGCAACTAACTTTGCCAAACTTCAGCCTGCGCGTGATCCGCGACAGCGGCCAGTGCTTCCGACTGCGCGAGACCGCCCCCGGCGACTACAGCGTTATCTTCGGCGGCAAGCACCTAAAAATCCGACATATCGGCGGCGATAGCTACGATTTTTCCGATATGTCCCCGGAAATACGGCACTATTTTGACCTAGACACCGACTACGCCCAATACGTCCCCGCTAGCCCCGACCCCTTTCTGCGCCGCGCTTTGGATTTCGGCCACGGCATGAAAATGTTGCGCCAAGAGCCGTGGGAGACGCTGGTTAGCTTTATAATCTCCCAACGCCGCAATATCCCGTCCATCGAAAGCTGTGTGGATAAGCTCTGCGAGCGTTACGGCCAGCCAATCGACGGCGGCTTCGCGTTCCCCACCGCCGACGCGCTGTGGGACGCGGATTTGAGCGGCTGTTCACTGGGGTATCGCGCAAAGTACATACAAGCCGCGGCGCGAAGCGGCATAGACTTCGACGCGTGGCGGGCGTATGACGACGAGCAGCTGTTGCGCGCACTGCTGTCGCTGTACGGCGTGGGGATAAAGGTCGCGTCCTGTGTCATGCTGTTTGGGTACGGGCGGCTTAACGCGTTCCCGGTGGACGTGTGGATTCAGCGCGTTTTGGACACGGAATACGGCGGGGCTATCCCCGATTACGGCGAAAACGCCGGTGTTTTGAACCAATATATC
>BNZR01000162.1 GCA_026001245.1 Clostridia bacterium | reverse complement strand
GGGACGGAACAGGACGGGTTTGTACGGCTTTCAAGCAACCTCATTTTTTATAATAAATATGCGGACAAGCCGATGGCTGTGCTATGAAATGCAGTTCTGTTCTGACCCTTTACTATTATAGCATATTCATTCGCAAAAATCAACAGTTAATTTGCGATAGCGAATTGACAAGAAGAGGAGGTAAACACACATGCGAGATATCAAAAACGCTGACGACAGGCTGGTCGCAAAGTTGGACGAGCAGTCGGATACCATCGTCATCAAGCTGAAAGATTGCGAGACCAGAATCACACGCAAGCCCGACGGCAGCTACGAAGTCGTCAATACCAAGACCGCTGCGTAAAGCAGCAACCAAGTATTCCGCGAGACCGCTGGGACGGCAGTGCGGAGCGCCTATTGAGGCGTTCCCACCGCCGTCCTTTTTTCGTTTCTTGCGGATAAGCACGGCTCTTGCGGATTTCAAAAATCTGAATCCAAAAGCCGCCGAAGCTGAGGAACGCCTGGCAAAACTCCGCGAGGACATCGCGTTCATAATCGGCGATGTGAACATCGGTGCGAACGCCAGCACAAGTGCGTTCAAGAAATATCTCTTCACGGATTTGGGGCTTCCAGTCTTAAAAACCACAGCCAAATATCAAGAAGCCGCTGACGATGAAACGCTGATATTACTCGCCGAGTTGTGTGCTATCAACCGCCCCGACCTCGTTCCGCTGTTCAAACTGGTGCAGGAGTATCGACGTTGGGGGAAAATCAAGTCTACCTACATCGACGGCTACTCACAGCATATCAACGCCGCGACCGGGCGCATACACGCAGACCTCCTGCCGCTCGCCACGGAGACCGGGAGGTTCGCGGCACGGAATCCAAATCTACAAAATATGCCGCGAGCGGGTGCTGATGACGTTGGCGTTCGTAATTTCTTTATTGCGCCAGTGGGTAAAGTTCTCTTGTCCCTCGATTTTTCACAGATCGAGTTGCGTGTCGGCGCGTTCTATTGTCGTGATGAGAAAATGCTCGAAACCTACCGCGTCGGTGGCGACATCCACGACCAAACCGCTACAGTTATTTATGGCGACGGCAAACACGACAAGGAGCAGAGAACTATAGCGAAAAATGTCAACTTCGGCACATTCTTCGGATTGTTTCCGCGCGGCTTACAACTGATTTGTTTCACCATCAACTCGGCGCTACACTCGGAATCCCCGCAAAGTATTACGACAAGATGCGCGTGGGATTCGCGCCGCTCCTCGCCCACAACGTCAACGTGTGGCTCGGTCGTGAACCACAGAAACGCCATATGGTGCGAACGCTTGACGGTACGGCGCGGGCGTTTCTCTCCGACCGTTACCGCCGTATCGACAATTACGAAATCGCGCAGAACGTACTGCCGATTATCGGCGAAATGCCGAACGCAAGGGTTGAAAGCTGTGAGGTGACGGACAATCGCATGTATCTCAAAATCGTCAACCCGCGTCTCGAACTGGACGTTGTTCCGGGCGACACGGTGCAAGCGGGCATCGTAATCAGCAACAGCGAGGTCGGGCTCGGCAGCGTGTCGG
>BNZR01000161.1 GCA_026001245.1 Clostridia bacterium | reverse complement strand
TTTAATCGTCAGCTTACCGTCCGTGTCCGCGTCCGAAAAGTATACAATCGTCACTGTGTATTCCTCGGTTTTTGCGGGATTTGAAACACTCGCGACCACGCCCGGCGGCATTTGCCCCGGCAGACTGTCTATCATAATCGAGCCTTTGTCGCCGCAATAGAACAGCCGGGCTTCCTGCTTGCCTATCCCCGCCGACCACTTTGTGACCATGTAACGGTTCGCGCCGCCGCCTGTGTATCCCCAAAATCCCAGCTTGTTGCGCGTAAATTCATGGATATACACCTCGTCACTGGCATCATGCGACTGCACCACTTTGTATTGCTGCCCATTCATATTGATTCCCTCGTCTATGATTGGACTGTATCTTAAATCAATCCCATTTGCGCGCGCGGATAGACTTAAACTGAATTGCCGCAAGCCCAAAAAGGTTAGGGCTAGTATGACGATTGCGGCTGTGATTATGATTGTTGGTTTTTTAGGCATTGCTATATCCCCCTAGCTATCCCCGACAGATGTCGTTATTCGCTCAAATAATGCCGCGCAAGAGCGATTCGTCGCGGTCAAACGCTCGGACATTTGCCGTCCTCCTGTGCTTTGCGACTAGCCGCGCCACCATTTCGTCGGCTGTAAGCTCGCCGCACAGAACTGTTTTCAAGCGTCCCCTGTCCTCCTCGGTCAGGGGCATGCCTTCAAGCTCCATATTGCCGTTTACGCGTTCGATAAGCCCGTTCTCCGGAGGCGTTAAATTATACATTTGTCCCGTTCTTCGCCGCGTTGGCGGCGGCTATTGCCGCGTTCAAGTCTTCCTCCGTGTCCGCAACGGCGGCTATCGCCGAGAACGGCACCAGCCTTTGATTAACCAGCAAATAATACATTCCGTTATCAACCGTCAGGCTGTCGGCGCGGCCTGTTACCGTTGTGTACACGCCGTCCACGCCTATCTCGCCGCTTACGTATTTGCCGACCATCGCCGCACCCGACAGCAAGTTGGCCGCGTCGCCCTTGATTGTCGCGGGGTCGAACATCTGCGAGATATTCTCTGTCAGCACCTTGCTGTTGCCTACCATCACGTACGGCGCGCCGTTTTCCACGCCCGCGCTGTCCACAACGCCGATAATCTGCGTGTACTGCCCCATGCTGTCCTTCTCAAAGCCGATAACCCCTCTGCCCACCATCGAAAACGTCTGGCTTTGCGTGAACGCGCTGGACATGTTGTTCATGGCCTCCAGCGCGGAAAACTGCGCCATCTGCGCGATAAACTCGGTGTTTTCCTGCGGCGACGTGGGGTCTTGGTTGGTCAGCTGTGCCACAAGTAGCTGCAAAAAGTCGTCCTTGCCCATTGTGGACTTAAACTCCTTAATCGCCTTGGTTTGCGGCATGTAGAAGTCCGACGCGTTATTGATAGCTCCGGTATTAGCCATTAGTTACCTCTCTTTTCTTCACGCCAGGTACTCGACCGACGTATCCTCGCTCATGGGTTGCAGAACCGACGTGCCGTACAGCAAATTCGAGATTCTGGCCATGCGCATACTGTTAACATTCGCCACGCGATTTCCGCGATGGTTGTTGTTTTGATTGCCGCCGTTACCCTCGCGGCGTTCGCCGTTCATCTGCCCC
>BNZR01000160.1 GCA_026001245.1 Clostridia bacterium | reverse complement strand
GCTGCGCAAGCCAGTCATAGACATGACCGCAACGGAAATCATAAGCGTGTTCTTGAAATACGCTGATGACGAGCGGTATCAAAGCAAAATCCAAGAGATGGCGGAAGTAAAGAAGGAGATTCAATTGGCGACACAGATTCTGACGAGTATCAGCACAGACGAAGACGAGCGCGCAAGATTCAGGTCGCGGCGCAAGTGGGAGTTCGACCAACAACACACGAGGATTGTAACCCTGCGCGAGGGCGAAGCTAAGGGCATCGCAAAGGGCGAAAAACTCGGCATCGCAAAGGGCGAAAAACTCGGTAGGGAGAAAGCCGCGCAAAAACTTCTAGCCTTGGGCTTCCCCATCGACCAAATCGCCTTAGCCACCGACCTATCCATCGCCGAAATCCAAGCCTTAACCCCGCAAAAATAAATTTTGCAAAACCGCTTGTAATCCGGGCGCGGTTCATGGTATAATAGTCCCATAAGGATTCGCCGCCTTGCAATGCCGGGCGGGAACAAGATTTAAACAAGAAAGTGGGAAACAGTCATGAAAGCACAAGCCACAAAGCGCAAAGGCTTTACGCTGGTCGAGCTGATTATCGTAATCGCGATATTGGCAATACTGGCAACAGTCGGCATCCAAATCTACGGAGGAATCCAAGAAAACAGCCGAGTAACAACAGCCCAAACCAACGCCGACACTTTGGCCTCCGCCATAAACACTTTCCACGTCGTAAACCAAGTAACACCCGGCACGTTAACCCCACTCGAACTTAAAGCTTTTATGAATCCCGCCAATGATGGCAAAGCCGTTAAAATGAACAACCAAGGCGCGTGGTGGTCTGATCTGAAAAACTCAACGGCCGGTGTTTTTGGTGCCATCACAACTGATGCAACAACATTTGTGCCGGCGAGTTATGCTAGCGCTACTACGGCCTCTACATTTGGTGAGGGGGAACTACAAGCACTCTCCAACATTTGGTATGATGCCACAACGAAAGCATACAAAGCTATGAAGAAGGACTCTATTCTAGTAATCCCACCAACGGGATACACCGGTGCCACATTCCTTACCACCGAAGTCCGCGCATAATCAATCACTTGCATTGTAAAGATAGGAGCCGCTCCGGTTTGGGGCGGCTTCTGTTAGTTGAAAAAAAGTCCTTGACTTTTTTGTCAAGGCGTGGTATAGTGTATATGTAAGGGGCGATAAAGCCCCCGACACCGAGGCCGTACCTCCTTTCATCGGCGGTGGCCCGTTAGGTTTAAGTCTCTTTTACAAGAAACCGTCACCGGCTAGGGTGACGGTTTCTGCGTTTGATGACGATGGTTATCGTGAAGATACCAATGTGCCACGTAATCCGCATATAGCTACACCCCCATTTCTGGGATTCCCTCTTGCGAGGGGGATGTCGCCAGCCGCCGCGCCCTCTGTGCCGGGGCTTTATCGCCCCTTATGTGTGTATTATAGCATGAGTCGCGAAATTTGTCAAGCTGTTTTCGGTTGATATTGGGGGCGCGGGCTTCGTTTCCCTAACTATCAACTTCCCACTATCCACTTTCAACTTGAAAAAAGTCATTGACTTTTTTGTCAAGGCGTGGTATAGTGTATATGTAAGGGGCGATAAAGCCCC
>BNZR01000159.1 GCA_026001245.1 Clostridia bacterium | reverse complement strand
GGCGTGTAGAACGCCGCGTAGCATTCCGACAGTAGCTTCGCGTCTATACCCTGTATGCTATCACGCGTGCCGCCGACCGGGATACGCGCCGGGTGCGCCGCGTAGGTCGCCGCCAACAGCTCGTCCATCAATCGCGCCTGCGGATTGTCGTGATACATCGCCAGCTCCTGCGCGATAACGTCCCGTTCGCGTTCAACACTTTCGCGTTCAAAATACGGCGTGTAGACGTACTCCAGCAGAAGCTTCAGGCAATCCTCGAACCTATCGGTGCAGTCAAAGTGATACGCGGTGAGTGCGTGCGAGGTGTAGGCGTTGGGGGACGCGCCAAGCTCCGAGTACAAACGGTGTACATTGCGCCCGTCCGGCATGTCGAACATTTTGTGTTCCAAAAAATGCGCGATTCCGGCGGGGGTTCGATAGTCGGCGAAGTTCATGTCGTCCGAGCCGTAGCGAACGGCCAGCACGGCGGCCTTTCGGCGAAAGGCGTTGCGTTCGCTGATTATTGTAAGCCCGTTTGATAATGTAGTCATGGAAAAATCCCCTCACTATTCAATGATTATACCACGAATAAGTTGACGCGTCAACGCATTTATGCTATAGTATTAGTGAATAGGGGTGTTATTATGAGTAAAATACTAAAACTGCTGGAAAAAGACGCGCGTTTGTCCCATGCGTCAATCGCGGGAATGCTGGGTATGACAGAGTCGGCGGTGCGCCGCCAGATTGCGGACTACGAGCGCGCCGGCGTTATAGTGGGCTACCGCACCGTGGTGGACTGGGACAAGGCCGAGCCGGATTACGTAACCGCGCTGATAGACGTCAAGGTAACGCCCCAGAGGGATCAAGGCTTCGAGCGTGTAGCTCGGCGTATCTATCAGTTTGACGAGGTAGAGTCGTTATACCTGATGTCCGGGGGCTACGACTTAAGCGTGCTGATTTCGGGCAGGACGCTGAAAGAGGTCGCGCTGTTCGTGGCGCAAAAGCTGTCCACGCTGGACGGCGTTACGGGTACGGCCACGCATTTTGTGCTTAAACGCTACAAGGACGGCGGCGTGTCCTACAATATTCGCGAGGACGTTCAAGAGGGGATTGAGCTGGTATGAGCGACTTCACGCCGCGAGTAAACTCCCGCGTCGCCGCGATACAGCCCTCCGGCATACGCCGCTTCTTCGATTTGGTCGAGACCATGCAGGACTGCATATCCCTTGGCGTGGGCGAGCCGGACTTTAAAACCCCGTACCATATCCGCGACGCGGGGATCGACACGCTGGAGCGCGGCTTGACGCGCTACTCGCCCAACGCGGGGCTTAGCAAGCTGCGTCAAGCCATATCCAAGTATCTTGAACGCCGCTTCGGGCTAAGCTACGACTGGAACGGCGAGACGCTGGTGACAGTCGGCGGCTCGGAGGCTATCGACCTGGCCGTCCGCGCCATATGCCAGCCGGGGGACGAGGTGCTTATACCCTCGCCGTCATTCGTGTGCTACACGCCGATTGTAACCCTTGCGGGCGCAACCCCCGTACCCGGCGATATGTGTTAGAATTACCGTGTTTACGGCTTACGCCCTATTAAGGAGGAACACTAATGAAGCTTGCTACCAGCAGATTCGGGGATATTGAC
>BNZR01000158.1 GCA_026001245.1 Clostridia bacterium | reverse complement strand
CTGATGGAGGCCGCCGCGTCGTTGGTTGACGCGCAGCCCACGCTGCTGGCGCAGACGGCCATGCTGAATATTATGGCCGCAAGGTTTCAGCCCGCCGCGCTGAACTACGCCATGCAGATCGCCAATCAAGTCCAGCTTGAGGTGAACGCGCCCACGCGTTACCGCAATTCGGGGATTGACGACGATGACGATACCCGCGTGTCCGCTGTAAGCGATACCGCGAGTGCGCCCATCAGCTAGGGGGGATTGCAATGTTTTCAAGACTTACGACTATACGAATCGCGGCCTTTGCCACAGCCGGGGTGCTGATACTGGGCGGCTTCTGCCTGCAAGGCTGGCTTAAATCCGAAAATTATCGCCGCCAGATTGAATACGGCTACCAGCGGTCGTTTGACGGGCTTGTGGAGGGTATCGGCGGCGCGCAGACCGCTTTGCGCAAGACCATGTACGCCAGCGGCACCTCTATGACTGTCGCGCTGGCAACCGAGATCTCGCGGCAGGCCGCCGCCGCGCAAAGCGACTTGGGCGCGTTGCCGTTTTCCTACGCCGAGCTGGAAAACACCTCCCGGTTTTTGTCCAAGCTTGCCGATTGGTCGAACTCGCTGGCGCATTCCTCCGCCGGGGGCGCGGCGCTGACGGACGAGCAACGCGAGCAACTGCTGTTGCTGTGCGGCGCGGCGGAGCGCGTGTCCGCCGGGCTGACCGCCCTGCGCACCATAGCCGAGGAGGAACACCGCGACATCGGTAAATTGCTGGCCGCCTCGCCCGACGGCTCCGCGTTTCGCTCTCTTGGCGACAATATCAAAGACCTAGAGACCGAGTTTTCCGGCCTGCCCACGCTTATCTATGACGGGCCGTTTTCTGACCACATCGAACAGCGCGGCGCGTTGTTTTTAGAAAACGAACCGGAGCTGGATCGTGCCGCCGCAACAGCCCGCGCCGCCGACTATCTTGGCATCGCGCCGGAGCTGTTACAACCGCTGGGCGAGGGCGCGGGCAACCTGCCAACCTATCAATTCTTGGCGCGGCTGGACGGCGGCGAGTATAACGTAAGCGTATCCAAGCGCGGCGGCTACGCGGCGGACATTCTGTCGTCCCGCCCCATCGGCGAACCGAAGTTGACCCTTGACGAGGCCTGCGCCAAGGCCGCCGAGTACTTGCAAAGCATGGGTTTTTTGAACATGCGGCAACGGTATTTCACCCGCGTTGGCAACATGCTGTTGATAAACTTCGCGGCCACGCAGGACGGCGTTACCTGCTACCCCGACCTTATAAAAGTCGGAATAGCGTTGGATAACGGGCGTATCCACCAGTTGGAGGCCGTCGGGTATCTTATGAACCACACCCAGCGCGATTTGCCGCCCAACGCTATTAGCATGGAGCAGGCAAAATCGGGACTGGCCGCGGGGCTGTTCGTGGTAAGCGGCGAGGTTTGTATTATCCCCACGGCGGGTCTGAACGAAGTGTGTTGCTACGGGTTCAACTGCCTGGACGCGGACGGCAGGTCATTGTTGATTTATGTAAACGCGCAAACGGGCGCGGAGGAACGCATTTTAATCCTTTTGGAGGACGAGAACGGGACGCTTACAATTTAAGCCGTCCCCCTCTCCATCACGATTTGTTTATTGACAAAACCCTCC
>BNZR01000157.1 GCA_026001245.1 Clostridia bacterium | reverse complement strand
GACAATCCAATTTCTCTGTTTAGCGCGTCCTTCCAAAGTGCGTCTTTGCAAACTGAAGAAGATAAAGACCTTTATGCATATTACCCCGACCTGCTCGAAACGGACAGCGGCGCGGTAGCGCAACTTAACGCTCAAAAGGCGGCACTAAAAGAGAAATATCCCAAATTAGGCCTTACGAGAGCAACCAATGCGGATTACGGATTTATCCTTGTAGGAGATATGGCCTACGGTAGCTCAGAAACTACTTTTTTAAATCAATCATCTCTCGTAAGTTGGGTGACCATGTCGGACTTTGCAAGCAGTACCGTCAAGGATCATTGTGGATCTGTCGCTGTTATGAATATAGCACTCTATCTTAGGGAGATCGCAAATGCAAAAGAACTGAAAATCAACAACAGCAATGCGCAAACGTTTAACGCTATATACGCAATAGTTAAGAAAGGACCAACCCCCACTATCGCGGGCGGCGCGACAACGTATTTTTCTAATCGAGGTTACTCGCTACATCACAGTTCGGCAAACACTGTTGCATCTGTTAAAACTGCAATAAGGAACAATAGACCTTGTGGAATTTTGCTTATGGATAACCTATTGTCTATGCATTGGGTCGTTTGTATGGGATATCGCACTTACAGTTCGTCCGGCGTAACATTCTTTGCCCTACATAACGGTTGGGATAACAGCTATGTTTACTACAGACCTGATTTCGGCTCGGAATGGATGTCTGGCACACAATATTGGCTGTAATTTTGTAATTAGGAAAGGAATGAGCATTATGACACTCAACCCATTTAAACCAATGAACCTCAAAAGCCGAATACTGTTTTCGCTCACACAATTGGCGGTATTCGCGGCGATTTATATCATCTCGTCCTTGACAGTTCTCAAGGATGTCTACGTCCCGGGTTGGACATCACAATATCTCTATGCGTATGTTTGGGCAGTTGTAATTGTCTTGACGTTGCTCAAAAAACCGATAATAGCGGCGGCTATCACTATTGGTAATGCGCTCGGCATACCAATCGGGCAGATATTGGGTGATATTATCGAAAAAGCGCAAACAGATAAAATTACGCCCGACATGGGATATGTCGAGATTAATAACTATGGCTGGTTCATATGGTTTTGCACCATACTGGCTTTGGCGATAGTCGGGATAATCATAAGCGGGCGTAGTTTCGACAAAGCCTTCCTGAATCTCAATCCATTTAACCCCATGAATTTGGAGAGCCGATTGTTGTTTTTGTTGGCGCAGCTTGCAGTATTTTTCGCCACCTACAGTGTGTACTTCGCGATTGACACAGGCGATTCGGGTATGGCTTTTGGTCGCTTTCTGTATATAGTTCCCATCGCGTTTATGCTGACACTTATCAAATTGCCGACAATATCCGCCGCCCTGACAATTGGCAATATATTAGGGCTGTTCATCGGGGATATGCTGGGCGAGTTTATGTTGATAACATGGCTCGGAGCAGAATTGCTATTCTTAGTGGCGGGCATATGCATAACTGTAAGTGCCGGGGTAAAATGGCGGAGGAGGAAGGTGTAATCATGAAACATCTAACAGTAACAGTAATCGCGGCAATAACATTCTTCACAGGGGCTATTCTATCATGGGTGACGTACTTGCTTGACAAACCTGAATGGATAACCCGGTACGAGGT
>BNZR01000156.1 GCA_026001245.1 Clostridia bacterium | reverse complement strand
AGTTTGAAAACCTGTGTATACGGCAAGCGTGAAAAACATCAGATAACCGTAGAACTTTTCCGGCTCTTTCGCCGCGTCTGCCGCGATTGTGTCGAGGGACACGCCAACCTCGTCAACCGTGTAGACCTGCCGCTCCATCTGTTCCTTTTTGGGAACGTAACAGTTGTGACACGGATTTGCCGTTATCAACTGCAACTTCGTTGCGTAATTGAACACCGACGACATCAGGTTCAGATATTTGAACACCGTGCTTGTCGAATATGTTCCGTTCACGCGCCTTAGCGGGGTGTCGGCAAGTTTCAGCAGATACGACTGAATGTGCCGGGGCGTGATTTTATCGAGCCGCAGATGCCCGATTTCGGAGTAAACTTTCGGCGCAAGGTTGTGGAAGTGATAGATTGTGTTGCCTTTGAGCGTTCTCTCGCCCACATCTTTGAACCAACGCTCGGCGAAGTCCTGAAACTTTACCGTAGCCGTCACGTTGCCTTTTGCGCACTCCTGCTCGAACAGAACCGCCTGACGATTAACCTCCTTCTCGATTTGCTTCGCGGTCATTTTCTCATCGGGTTTCCAAGTCATCGTCTGCACAACTTGCTTGCCCGAAGTGTCATACCCGCAGGAAACCTTTATGCGGTAACTGTCACCGCGTTTTGTGATTGAAGCCATAATAATCCCTCCGTAGCCCGTTGGGGCGTAGTAATCATTACGGCATATTCCTGTTGTCTTTCATTATAGCAGACTTTCAAGCAAAAGTCAAGCAAAAAGACAACGGGAACAGCCGAATGTTCGTGCGGGCGGCTCTACTCGAAGATTTCAGCCATATCAAGCTGATTATCTTCGCTGTCGGGTATCGGGAGCGTGTAAACCCACTCACCGCCTTGCTTTACGGATTTTATCCCAAGCTCTTTTTTCGCCCGATTGAGCGTTGCGGAGGAAATATTACTCTGCTGAGCCTTTTCGGAAATGTGCTTTGACGCGGTGTTTCCGCTTGCGATTTCCGCGAGTATCAACTCCTTTGCGGATTCTGACGCGCCGCCGCTGTGCCACGTTTTCGGCGCTTTGTAGGACATCACCTCTGTTTCGTTCAGATTTTCATCGAAGCCGCCCCATACGAAACCGCGTTCCGGGTCGAGGTCGAACAGGACTGCGGAACCTTTGGGCGCGAGATTGGATTTAATCTGAATTATTGCGCGGTGAAAGTTGCAACCATCGGCGCGGTCGATTACGCCGACACCCAGCACCGACCGCGCCGCGCCTACGAAGTCAATGCTACCCAAACCGCGGTACAGCGCGTTTTTGTCGCCTGTTTTGTTCATATGACCGATTAGAATTACCGCCGTATCGTACTTTTCGGCAAGCGCGGCGAGGTGCGCCATTATCGGGCGAATCTCGTTTGCGCGATACATATCGACATTTGCGCCGAGGTACGCCTGAACAGGGTCGATTATCACGGCGGCGGGCTTGTACCTCTCAATCGCCTGTTCGAGCCGATTATCGGTGAATGACAGCGGAGTTTCTGCTACTTCGTCGATGAAGTATACGCGGTTTAGGTCCGCACCTGCGGAGGAAAGGCGCGGACGAATCGTGTCGCCATAACCGTCCTCGGCGTTTTGCAAAATGACCGAGCGTCCACTATTATCAAGGTTATCAACCGCCGCCTGTATAGGTGCAGCTTGATAATCTTCACTTTGCGGGA
>BNZR01000155.1 GCA_026001245.1 Clostridia bacterium | reverse complement strand
CGGCGACATATCGTGGGCAAGCACCTTTGACCAAGCGGCGGCGGACTTTGAGTTTATCGGCGGGATACAAGGCCGCAAGCTTATCGGCAAGGGCAACCACGACTATTGGTGGGCGACGGTGGGCAAAATGCGCGGTTTTTTGGACGGCTTGGGACTAAGCGACACGCATTTTCTGCACAACAACGCCTACGCCTATGAGGACATCGCGATATGCGGCACACGCGGCTGGTTTTATGAAGACGACCGCTCGTCCGCAAACGAAAAGATTTTTCTGCGTGAGCTGGGGCGGCTGAAAGCATCTCTTGACGCGGGCAAGGCCTTGAATCTGCGCGAGTCGGTGGTGTTTTTGCACTATCCGCCGCTGTATGAGGGCTATCGCTGTGACGAGATTGTGGATATGCTGACAGACTATGGCGTAAAGCGTTGTTATTACGGGCATCTGCACGGGCCGGCGCGGCGGCGCGCTATCGAGGGCGAATATCGCGGGATAGAATATCGGTTAATATCGGCGGATCATTTGAATTTTAAGCCTTTGGAGGTATTATAATGGAGAGCGCGAAATGGGTGTTCGGTTGGATTGGCAAGCAGAAGTGGCGCGTGGGAGTGTCCTGCTTTTTGTCGATACTAGGCATAGCGTTGATGATGGTCGAGCCGTTTATCTTCAAAAACGTGGTGGACGAGGTGTTCATAGCGGGCAACCATGAACGCTTGATACCGTTGCTGATTCAAGCGTTGTGCTTCGCCGTAGGCTTTGTGGCGGTGAAGTACATAAACGCGATTTTTTGGGAGGTTTCGTCCCAAGAGATTGTCTACGGCTTGCGGTCGGAGCTATTTAAGCGTATCATAGCGCAACCGCAGAGATTCTTCCGCGAGAACGCCTCCGGCGACCTTATCACAAAG
This sequence comes from Clostridia bacterium, assembly GCA_026001245.1. The sequence goes on along the minus strand of BNZR01000155.1, from coordinate 810 downwards.
TGTACGGGCGACGTGGACATGGTGCGCCATTTCATCTGCTGGGTTATCCCCAACGCCGTCGAGAGCGCGGTTATGATTTTAACGGTGCTGGTGATTTTTTTGATTATCAGCCCGATTTACGCGCTGTGTTTGTTTGTGCTTACCCCGGTTACCGCCGTGCTGGGCTACTTGTTGGGGAAAAAGATCCGCCCCGCGCACAACGAGGTGCGTGAGCAACGCGCCGCGCTGTCAACGGTGGTAAACGAAAACATCAGCGGCACACGCGTGGTCAAGGCCTTTACGCGTGAGGACTTCGAGATGAAGAAGTTTATGAAGGAAAACGAGGGCTATCGCGACAGCCAGCTGAATGTGAACAAGGTTTGGCTGACCTACAACCCGTTTATCGAGGGCGTGTCGCAATTGCTTACCGCCGTGAACCTTGTGGTGGGCGGCGTGATGGTTATTCTAACCCCCCTGACGCTGGGGCAAATGCAGATATTTTTGGCGTTGGCATGGGCGCTTAACCAGCCCATGATTAACATGAGCATGATTATCAACGACGCGCAACGCTTCTTCGCGGCCTGCGAAAAGCTGATGTATCTGTATTACCGGCACAACGACATAGCCTCGCCCGAAAAGCCCGCCAAAACCGGCGACATCAAGGGCGGGATTAAATTCAACAAGGTGTCGCTAACCTTGGGCGGCGCGAAAATCCTGCGGGATATTGACATTGACATCAAGCCCGGCCAGACGGTGGGCTTTATGGGGCCGACAGGCTCCGGCAAGACCATGCTGGCGTCTTTAATCCCCCGCTTCGCGGACGCGAGTCGC
>BNZR01000154.1 GCA_026001245.1 Clostridia bacterium | reverse complement strand
GCAATCCCTATGCTGTCAGAAAAACGGCGGGATGGAATGACAAGGGGCATCCGCTCTATACGGTCATCGGGTATTATCCGACACGCGAAGCGGGGATGATTGCCCTTGCCCAATACAATAACGAACCCTGGGATAACCCGCCACATTCATTGCGAAAACAACGATTTTGCCATCGTTGATAACGTCCTCAAAGCCGAAGAAATTCAAGGCCTCCTGCTCCGGGCAGAAACTCTCGTGTATTGCCTGGCTGGACGCGAAAAAGCTTGTCAGCTCCGTCACACAAGCCTTGATAGTTTCGATTGTCGTCTCGGCTTTGCTCGTGAATTCGCCCTTGAAGTATTTATCCGACATGCGAATATCAAAATCATTCTTTGCGCGGAAAAACTTAGCGGCTTCAATGGCTTCCTCGTCCTGTTCCTCCGGGAAGTCTTCATCCTCATCGCCGATAAGATACTTCAATTTGTACAATTGTTCCTCCAAATATTCCGAGTTTGTTACAAGGTCATGTACATGCCCCAGCGACACATAACCGTCATTCACCAAGCGCATAAGACGTATGCATTCGCCTATCATCGCGGCTGATTTTGTATTCCAAAAGCTATCCTTTGCGTTACCGCCGCCACCGCTGATAAGATTCAGCACCTGCCTACTGCGTTCCGCCAAGTCCACAGGTTCCATTCCCGGCTTGTGCAACGGATTATAGGTGTATTTCCCGCCCAGAGTTATCAGCACAACGTCGTCTTCGCGTCCGCATTCTGCGGCGTATTTCAGCACTTGTTCGTAAAAGTTGCCTTTCACGTCTAAAATCAGCATACCCGCCTTTTCGTCAGGTTTATCCGCTTGATAGAAAAGTGCCTGTTTACACGCGGGATACATGAAGCTGGCGGTCTTGCCCGTGCCGATAGTACCCGTCATAAGTATGTTTTGATACAACGCTTTTTCAGGAATAATCGTCCATTCGGGATTCAGTTTGTAATCGGTCGTGAATTTGTTATGCTTCAAGCCGAGAATCAGCTGAAACTTATCCTTCTTCCACGGAAATGGCGGGGCTTTCATATCTTCCTCACGCAACGGATCGCCTTTCCTGCGTCCTGTAAGTAATGGCTCGATAATTGCGCGATAAATCATCCAGCCAAGCATGTAAAACGCGACTGCCGAAAAGAGATTGTAAGTAATACAAAACTGCTTCCAATACTCTGCCGGGACAATAGTTTGTGTTTTGCCGAGAAGCTCGACCGTGAGCTGCCCCGTATCAAGAAAAGCTTGCGAATGTGACATGTGTGCCAACAACATCGGCACGGCAAATATCGCCGCGAATACCCATCGCGACGATAATATTTTGTATGCTTTTATGATGGAACACCTCCCGAAATCATTGTGATTAAGCCGTTATTCCAACGTCAGCCCGGATGGCTTGTCCGGCGGCGCGGGCGGGTGTTCCGCGAGGTATCTTGCGTTGACATTGGCCTTGATTTCAGAGTATTCCTGCTTGCTCAGTTTCATCATTTTTGCGGTGTTGAGCATAGAAAAATCCGACGCGCCGTTTTTTTCAGCGCGTAGAATACATCTATGCGTCCGGCTTGCCGCGCTTGTTGGCTTTTCGCGTATTTCGCAATATTGACGGGCGCGGGCGGGTCGAGATTTTCAATGAAATCTTGCGGTATCGTCCGTCCGCTCTCGTCACAATAAAGCGTTATTGACATGGGCACACCGTGGT
>BNZR01000153.1 GCA_026001245.1 Clostridia bacterium | reverse complement strand
TTTCATCATCTCCGTACGCTTTAAATGGGTGTTCCTTTTGATAAGGAATCAACCGCTCCAGCGGGACTTGCGCCGTTTCCTCACGCTTTCTCGGCGCGGACATCAGCGTCGAGGCGGGGGACTCGTTCCTATTCAGCACCTCCGGCGCGAAAACCTTACTCAAACCATCAAATTTTCCCACAACGCTCACCCCCTCCTAATAGTCAACAGCTCGTCCGTCAGTTTGATATACTCCATCGCCGACTTGCTTTTCGGCGCGTAAGTCAGCACACTTTCGCCCTGCGTGGACGCTTCCGCAATCTGTGTGGCCGTGGATATTCGCGTGCTAAATATCGGCAGTTCACAGCGCGGCAACGCCTCCTCGATCGCCTTGGTCATGTTCAGCCGACCGTTGTACATCGTCAGCAAAATTCCGTCCACCGGGATTGCGCGGTTCGTCCCGGCTCGAACGACATTCAGCGTATCAATCAAGTCCGGCAAAACGCGGAAGTCCGCGCCATTGGCCTTTAGCAGCAAAATCTCCGGCTTCACACGCGCCAGCAGAGCTTCCACAATCGCGCTCACGCCGCCCTTCTGATTGCAAACACTGATAATATGTGCCATAGTTATCCTCCTCATTTTAGACGCACTCCACCCACGCGCAGGGCACGAGGGGAGGTGTTTGTATCGCGTTCCTCCGCTTTGGCGGGCTAACCGCCGTGGGGTCGAAGCGTTCCCGCTTCCAAATGCAACATGTACATCGCCCCATCGACCTTCAACAGGCCGTCCGTTCCGAAAATCAATGCCGAAAGCTCTTTCAAAGCCTTAATATGGTACTGCTCAATCACCGCCTTGGGCTTGTCCTCCAAAACTGCGATTGAGGCCAGCGTGTTGCCGTACTCAAAGTAAAATTTGCGTATAATTCGCCGCTTCAACCGCCCCTGCCAAGTCCCATCACAGCCGGATTCCCAGCGCGTAATCATCGTATCAACATGGCAAATCAGCGTCGAGCTGACTTTTTTCGCCCATTCCAGCCGTTCAGACTTCGGCATTCGCTCCGGCTTGTCGCTCATCAGCTCGCGGATGTCGGACTCGGTCAAGTTGCCGTGGTACTCCGGGTCGGTGTACTGCGCGTGTTGCCGAAGCTGCGGCAGATTGTTAAGCAACTCCTGAATCGCCGCGTACTGTTTGAATTTGCGCGCAAATTTGGCTCTGTCAGCCCGTGTCAATGCGGTCATCGCGCCCCTCCTGTAAATTATATGTATTATCGAAAAAGCATGTTGAAGTAAGCGACCACGATGGTACATACCAGCACGATAAGCCAAATGTTAATCACAATAGGAATAGTTTCCCGCTCCATATGCTACCCCACCTTCTTTCGTAATCCTCGACGCGCTATAGCCTCTCTGAATCTGCGTTGGCCAACCTCTGCGCTGTATCCGGGATTGAAAAACTTATCCATTTCGTCAAGCCGACCACGCTGGAGTTCCTTGTAGACGGTAGCGCGGTTAACGCCTAGAAACCTTGCGATTTCCAGCTGCTCCTTGCCTTCGCTCCGCCATCGCTCGATGTTCAGCCTGTCCTCAAGCGTGAGATATTTGAATGGTCTGGCTATGTTGACCACCTCCTGTTTTATTGCGCTTGGGCTCTCTTTTGAGCAACCGATGTTCCAGCTTTACGTAATAGTTGTCGGGACGATCCTCTAAGCAAGTCTTGTGGAAATGTCTACCTCCCTCTCGGATCCTCGC
>BNZR01000152.1 GCA_026001245.1 Clostridia bacterium | reverse complement strand
GGGGACGGGGGGTTGCTTTGCCTGACAGGCGGATAGCAAGCAGATAACGGATAACAGATAACAGATAACAGATACTTTTTTCATGTTTTCACCCTGGTTATAGTATAGCACAGATTTTTGGTTTTAGCAACGAAAAAATCCCGCATGCTATATTGACAGCGTGTTACAAAGCGTGGTATACTAAAGATACTAAAGGGAGGGGAATAACTATGAAGTCAAAAACCACAATCTTGATTGTTGCCGCGTGTGTTGTTCAGCTTGCTTTGATAGGCTTTTTTATCTTCGCAAACCAAAGCGGGGGGCTTAAATGGGACACTGGCACGATAATGTTACCCGAGCCTAACTCGGAAAGAAGCGAGCCCGTGTCGGTGTGGGCAATGACCCCTAAGGATACTAACTCCGTAAACGCGCTTTGGTATAATACCAACCTGGAAAAGGTCTCCGAGATGTACATGTGGCATAATAAGGTATACGAGGGGCTGAAATACGAGGTGGTTGCCCGCTCCGCTACGTTTGTCAAGTACAAAATTTATGCGGATAATCACGCGGCGTGGTCGGTTTGGGTGGACACTTTGCCGCTGGTAAGCGGAAACACCGAGCCGAGAATCGCGATTGAACAGGAGGGCTAGGCAATGAAAAAGGTAGTATTGCTTGCCGTTTGCGCGATATTGTTGATTCAACTGACCGTGGCGGCTGTTATCTGCGCCGACATTTTCTCGCGCCGGAGCATTGGCTTTGACGACCAAGGCTACGTGACAGGCGTGTCGGAAAAAATTGCGACCGCGATTAACGGCAAAATAGACGAGCTGAAGGCAAAGCTTGCGGAGAAATACTCGGACAACTTCTACTTAATAGATTTCCGGGCGGTGCGAAACAACCGCGATTTAATAGTGATGCAGTATGACGCGAAGATTTTTGACGACCTAAAAGCACCCGACCGCAAGGTGCTTGACACGCAGACCTACGAGATATGGGTCGATCTGAAGGATTCCCGAAACCCAACGGCATTGATTTCCAACGGGAACGTGTTCGGCGATTATTATCGCTGGACGTGGTAGAAAACATACCTAAAAAATCCCGCTCGTGATGAGCGGGATTTTTGTTGCTCCTTACGTTGCGACAGAATCGCAGTATTGCTGGAACGCGGTGAACTGCTCCGCCGTGGTATCGTAATGCTTCTTGCCGATCTGCACACCGCTCCAGTGGCTTATCTCGACAGCGACAGACGTTCCGTCTGTGAAGTTAAGCGTTAGGTGCTGGTAATCGGTGTAACTGCGATTATACTCTGTTTCCGGCAAGTCCTTAACCATGTCGGCCAGCATATCCTTTATCTTTTGGACGGCTGTTTTGTCGGTTATGGTAACATTGTGGGATTTGCCCACGTAAAAGCCTTCACTTGAAAGATCCCATTTTTCGTACACAACGCTTTCGATTTTGGATTTCGCTCCAAGAGGGTTGTCGGAGTAGGGCGCGGAGTTCGTGCAGCTGGCGAAGAGTAGAAGCAGGATTGGGATTATGGCGACAAGGAATGCTTTGGATGAAATTTTCATGATGGTTGACCTCCTAGGCGTTTATTTTCGTTTCGCTTTGCGCCGCGTATTAGACCGACTACCAACAAAACAAGGCCGCCGATTGCCATCGCCCCGAAGATATACAAAAACGGGTTTACTTGCAGAGCGGAATGGGATATTAACTGCTGGCTATCTGCGGTGGTTACCTCGTACCGGGTTATCCATTCAGGTTTGTCAAGCAAG
>BNZR01000151.1 GCA_026001245.1 Clostridia bacterium | reverse complement strand
CTCAACGTCAATTAGCTCGGCATCTTTATCCAGCTCGGCATCTAAGAAATGCATAATTGTGTCCCAGCTCATCTGCGGAGAACCTTCGTTTTTCTGCCGCAGAAGCAGTTCTCGGAACTGTTCCTTATTCATCATAGCTTTCGCCTCCGTGTGGTTTCCCTAATCATACCACACGGAGGCGAAAAAGTAAAGGATAGGATTTTGGCGTGGAAGAAACCGCAAAAGAATTCTTTGAACGACTCTACAGGTATAATTTCGCCAAAATCCATCGGCATTGCCACGATAAACTTCGGGATTATCCCTTTGACGCGGATTCTGTGGCGTGTGTGTTCGTTTCAAGGTTCATGATGCACCTCCGGAATATTGTCACGAAATTGCAACGGCAACCTTCGCGCAATTCTATATTAAACCTTTGCGGGCGATAAGTCAAGTTAATTCTTCGTATATATTATGCACAAAAATCAAGCAAATATATTGTTCGCTAGTAGCATTGGGCGGACAGCACTCTGTCAAGTGATGTCCGCCCAATGTTCTGGCTATTTGCTGTCGTCCGGTTTATCGGGAATGCAGATGAACGAAACGGGTCGCTTGCTATCGGCGGAAAGGGTTTCCGCGTACGCATGTTGGAACGGGTCGGCAAAAACATTTTCCGACTGCGCGAGAGTGTTCAGTACAGCATTGTTAGCAGTGACGGTTGCGGCGAATACTTTGTAATTATTCAAGAGGTCAACGATATCCGCCTTGAATGCCTCGTCATCGGAATTCCGATAATCAAGCGAATCGAGGTATTTGTTGATTGATGCCACAACATTATTTTCCTGCACCGCGACGATAGCTCTGCCTGTTTTCCCCGGCACCCAAATGAACACTTCTTCTATCGTGAGAGAATCAGCTACAATGGTCTTGTTAAATTCCTCAGCGGACAGATATTCTCCGAATGTCAGCAGAGCTTTAGATTGGGAAGTAGGTTTTGCGGCGGCATCTCCGGAGATAACCGACTCTCTGGAAACCTCGTATTGAGCCGATTCCTCCAAACTCATGTCGGTTCTCTCGCCGAGTGACACTCTGATTTTGTTGTCGACCACGGTGACGTTTTCCATAGCGATCGAGCTTTGCCCTGAAAACGCAACCATCAGTGTCACTATTGCGAAAATGGCTACCGCAGATGAAATCCAGGCGACTTTTCGCTTTTTCTGAGTAAACATAAGCTTCCTCCTGTGATTTATTATTGGTCTTCTACCAAGATATTGAGTTTACGCTACCGGTGATGAGTTTGGTGGGATTTGCTTCCCAGTATGCGGGGAGTCCGTCCCAAAGAATCCATGTACCGTATTCGGATTCAACTTCGATCTGTTCTCCTGAATAATTTGGCAACGGATTGTAGTTGACTTGCCCGTAATACGTTGTGCTTGCGCTAAGGCTCTTTGTGCCGTGACTTCCCAACGTGCGGTCATTCTCATCTATCTCTGTATAAAAACTAGGGAGATTAGAGATTGCGCCGGTCTGGCTGCCCCACAAAGTCGGTGCATTGGGATTCCTAAATTCAAACTCCCAAAACTGCTGAAGCACATATCCGTTATATGTGTTAACCGAAGACGTAGACCATTGCAATCCTGATCCGCTAATGCCGGTGCTTGAAATAGACGCGGTCGCGTGATACGGAGTAAACCAATTTGGCCCCCATGGGAGTGCCGTGCCCGCAAAGGCGGTGGTAACCCCCGCTATAACAAGTGTCACCGCTAACGCAAGCGCTATTACCGCTGTG
>BNZR01000150.1 GCA_026001245.1 Clostridia bacterium | reverse complement strand
GGATTAGAGACAAAACGCAAATTGGATGAGGCGTTCCCACAAGAAAAAGAAAAACTTAACGGCTTCCTTACAAAAGAATTCGACTCATTGTTACGGTTTGGAAATTATGAATTATCAGTTTTAATAATCAATTCCTCGATTTTGGGTAGAAACACCATTGACCTTTCGTCGATTTGAGTTAATTGTTCGTTCACATCTGCAATTACAGACTTTTTAAGGGTAAGAACAATTTTAGTGGTATAGTCCAAGTCAATTGGCTCAATAACAGTCGGTGCAGAAAGAACCGCAACTTTTTGATTGCGCCCAAGATATTCTTTGAACCTCGCAGCTTCTTCTAAACCGAACGAAACAGAAAGCCCGCCAGAATAAATTCTGATTTTATCACACCAATTAAGCAAGGAGCGAAAACCGAGCCCTTTTGCCCCAATTTGAAACGTGCTATCGCCGGGCATCGCATCAATACAATTTTGTAATAGTTCAAGTATTTCTCTGCCGTGGTATTCACCTACTGTGTTGTGCTCACTGTTATAATCGCTTTGAATTCGCTTTGGATTATCTGTATACTCTTTCTGCCGTTCTTCCAGAAGTTCTTGAACTTGTTCATTTATTGAGGATGATTTGAATGATTGCTTGAACTCTCTCGCTGATTTTGAAGTGTAACACGGGAGCATCAGAGATTCAATGCCCTCAATAGAAAACGGCTCTCCGTTGTTGCATATGACCAACTCGTCCTCGGTAAGCTCAAAAAGAACTGTATTAGCACTATGGTTATTAGGTGCAATAACCATAGTCGATCCAGCACCAATGTTCATCGAAGTCTCCATATCGCAATTCCCTCCGCTTCCACTACATATTTTGTGATAAGAAGGAAGATATTTATTCCTCTCCCACAGGCGTGTCCGTCAATACGCCGCCGGTGACGATATCGCGCAGCGGCTTCGGAATCGTCGCGATGCGCTTGCCGTCGATAAATATTTTTTCCGCCGTTTGCTCAAAGCCGCCAGCGCGGTCAACGATTGCCTGCATAACATCTCGCGATTTGTGCGCCGACTTGTACCAAATCAGCTCGGCATTATCTTTGTGCGCTTCAACGCGCCTCCCAGCTTCAAGCAGCGCAGTCTCGGAGGTGGTCGGGTCTTGCGACAACCGTTCAAACTCCGCCATATCGGCTTTGTACGCCGCATTTGCTTCGAGATTGTCAAAAACATACTGGTTGAATTGTGCGTACAACCGCAGGAACGCGCCGGAACGGAACAGCAAATCTGCCAGTAGTAGCATACCAATCGAGTTGACTTCGTGCTTCTCCGCCCGTGTCCTGAGGTCTTTGAGGTACCGCACGGAGTTCTCGTGCAAGCCGAGTTCCTCCCACATCGTCACGTTCTCCGCCGATACACCCGTGAGTAGAAAATTTGCATCTACGCCGAAATACCGCGCCATTGGCACAAGATGCTTCATATCGGGCGTAGTATCGCCGTTCGCCCATTGCGACACGCTCTGCGGCTTCACGCCGAGAACGTCGCCAAGTTTGTAGTATGTCGTCCGTTCTCCCGATTGCGGGTGTTTTTCAAGCAAATCGCGCAGATTTTTCGCGAACATTGAGTTAAAATCGGCTGTCTTTGACTTCGCCATAAGCGTCACCGTCCTTTGTTCTTTACATTATAGCATAAGTAAAGCGAAAAGTCAAGTGCGTTTTCTGAAAATCACAATATTCCGTTTGGGTTGAACTTTGCGTTTATATATACTTTTCTCTTGACAAAAGACAATCTTGCTGATATAATATATATCGTAA
>BNZR01000149.1 GCA_026001245.1 Clostridia bacterium | reverse complement strand
GTCGGTGCGCGGCTCTAACGCGATTGAGGGTATTGTAACCAGCGAAGCGCGTATCAATCAAATTGTAATCCAAAACGCCGCGCCGTTGAATCACGATGAAGCTGAAATTGCGGGGTACAGCGCGGCTTTGAATCTAATACACACGGATTATAAAACGCTTGATATTCGGGAACGCGACATTCTGCGCTTACACGAAACTATGCTTTCTTTCACCGCAAACGGCGGCGGAAAGTACAAAAATAGCGACAACGTGATTATGGAAATCGGCGCGGACGAGCGGCGCAGTATTCGCTTCGCGCCGACACCCGCCACCGAAACTGCGGAGACTATGGAGCAACTAACGCTTGCGTATATGGACGCACGCGACAACTCGGCAATCAACCGCCTGCTGTTGATTCCGTGCTTTATACTGGACTTTCTTTGCATACACCCGTTTTCAGACGGCAACGGCAGAATGTCACGGCTGTTGTCGTTGTTATTGCTGTACAAAAACGGCTTTAACGCGGGGAAATACGTCTCGTTTGAAGCCCGTATAAACGACGCTAAGGGCTTGTACTATCAGGCGTTAAAGGACAGCTCCGCGAATTGGCACGGCGCGAAAAACGATTATTTTCCGTTTATGAACAACTTTCTTATAACTTTGCTGAAATGCTACAAGGAACTCGACACGCATTTTGCGGCGATACAAAGCGGCAAGGTCAGCAAGCGGCGGCGCATTGAAGCTACCGTTTTGAACAGTCTGCTCCCGATTTCAAAACGCGAGCTTTGCTATATTCTGCCCGATGTCAGCCCGACCACCGTTGAAAAGGTGCTTGCGGATATGCTGCGCGGCGGCGCGATTGAGAAAATCGGAACGGCACGGAACACCAAATATGCGGCGAAACGATAAGGAACAGGATCCACGGGCGATGGAGACCATCGCCCCTACGGAGTTGCGGAAAACCCGCCTTACGGCGGGTTTTTTCGTGGCTTGCGTATCTTATATCACAAACAAGTCTGTCTGTTGCTGCAAATCGACCGCCAACTCGTTCATTCCTACACTTTCGGCGCTAATCTGTTCGCTTGCCGCGCCGTTGGACGTTACTACGTTTTGGATGTTCTCCATGTCCGCGTCAATGCGCCCTACCTCGTTCGCGATGGCCTCAATCTCGCCGACCAACTTCTTAATCGCGTTCTCGTTTTCGGCGGCGCGGCGGGCGATATCGCTGAACACATCTTCGGTCTTTTTGGCAATTGCCACGCCTGCCTGCGTCTTGTCGGCGGATTCTTGAATCAGTTTTGTACTGGAGGCGGCGGCATCAGCCGACTTTGCCGCTAGATTGCGAACCTCCTCGGCTACGACGGCGAAGCCCTTGCCGTGCTGTCCCGCGCGCGCCGCCTCAACGCTGGCGTTAAGAGCCAAAATGTTGGTCTGGAACGCAATATCCTCGATGACCTTTATCACGCCCGCAATAGCCTCGCTGGACTTGCCGATATCCTCCATCGCGCCGGAAAGCTCCGCCATTTTGCGCTTGCCCTCCTCGGTTTCGCGGTTGGTGTCCTCCTCCAACTGCGCGGCGGCGGCGCACTCGCGGGCGGTGTTCGATATGTTCTCGCGCAGATTGTCGATGGTCGTGCTTATGCCGTCAACGGCCGCGCTCTGCCGCACCGCGCCGTCCGACAATTCCGAGGCGGAGGACGCGAACTGCTGTGAACCCTGCGCCACTTCGCGCGCGCCCTGCTTTATGCTGTTAAGCAGTTTGTTAAGGCTTTGCACAAGGCTCTGTACCGCACGCCCCAGCACGTCATTGT
>BNZR01000148.1 GCA_026001245.1 Clostridia bacterium | reverse complement strand
TAATGACGCCGGGAATCAGGTGGATCGGTTTGGCAAGTCTTTGAAGGCGCGGTATGATCAGATCTTTGATTCTTCTTTGCAGTTCCCGGAGGACGGGTACCATGGGGACGATGTTCGCGAGCTGGCCGCCGCTTACTTTGAGGAATTCGGTCGGGTTGACGTGTCCGCCGAATCTCTTGCGCTTTGGGCTTTGCCGCGCAATATCGCCCGTATGCGTGTTGATTTGGAACGCTATGGGGTTTCCTTTGACCGTTGGTTCGCCGAGAGTGAGCTGCACGCTTCCGGCTATGTGGACGATACCGTGCGGCTTTTGATTCAGCGCGAGCAGACCTATGAAAGTGACGGGGCTTTGTGGCTTAAAACCTCGGAGCTGGGTTGCGAAAAGGACGATGTTTTGCGCAAATCCAACGGTTTTTATACCTATTACGCGGTGGATATTGCCTATCATCGCGATAAATTCCAGCGCGGGTTTGATACCTGTATCAACGTTTGGGGCGCGGATCACCACGGGCATGTCGCCCGTATCAAGGCGGCTATGCAAGCTTTGGGGATCGACCCGGATCGGCTTGTTGTTGTGCTTATGCAGTTTGTTAATCTTGTGCGGGGCGGCGAGATTGTCCGCATGTCCAAGCGCACCGGCAAGGCCATCACCTTGGCCGATTTGCTGGACGAGATTCCGCGTGACGCGGCGCGTTTTTTCTTCAACAACCGCACCCCCGGCAGCAAGCTGGACTTTGACATGGAGCTTGCGGCGCGTCAGGACTCCGAGAATCCCGTGTATTACGTGCAGTACGCCCACGCCCGGATTATCAGCATGCTGAAATTGCTGGACACACAGCCCTTGGCCGACGCGTCACTGCTTACCCACGAGCTGGAGCGGGCATTGATTCGTCAGACGGCGATGTTTCCGGAGGTTATACGTATCGCGGCGCGGGATTTGGACCCGTCCGGGGTTAACACATATTTGGTCGAGCTTGCTAACAGCTTCCACAGATTTTACAACGCCGTGCGCCTAAAAGGCGCGGAGCCGGACGTTTTGGCGGCGCGTGTGGCCTTATGCGAGCTGACACGTGACACATTAAAGCAAGGCTTGACATTATTGGGTATTGACGCGCCGGAACATATGTGATACAATTTCATCAATTAAAAAACTGAGGTTTTTTAATTGAAAGAATGGGGAATGTTGCTACGGCGGAGTGAATCCGCCTGCGCAACGGATTTGAAAACGCGGGAGCTTTGGGAGCGTGAGTTGTGTTTTGGACGATGACCCTAAAATAATACGCGCAGAGTCTATGAAAGCCATGCGGGCGGGCATTATCGCGGCGCGAAAAGCCGGCGCGATTGATGTTCGCGTGGTTGTTCCCTGCGACAAAAACGGCCGCACGGCCACAGACATGGACGTGCTTGCGGCCTTGGTTGCGGCGCAGGGCATGGGGGCGTGCGCGTACGAGCTGGAGAGCTTAGAGGATTTGACCGAGCAGGTAACGCGGCTGTCCGAGTACGCCGCGATTCCGCTGTTTGTAAACGGGTGCGCGTTGGACATTGTGCCTTGCCAGCACGACATGCTGTGCGCCACGGCCAGCGAGGCGTTTTTAATCGACCCCACCATACAGGTAAGCGAGCCGATTCCGTGCGACGCGCACCTGCCGGAGGCGTTGATAGACGCGGAGGAGAGCGCCGCCGCCACATACGTGGTGGTAGAAAACGACGACGATTTGGACGCGTTTGCCGAGCATCAGTACATGATTGGCAACCCGCTGTGTATCGGCGCGGAGAGCGCGGAGCTGCTGGAGCGCACCTTGGCCGCCTATGACGGCAGGGCGTTTTA
>BNZR01000147.1 GCA_026001245.1 Clostridia bacterium | reverse complement strand
GTCTTAACTCCTTTATTATCTCTGCTAACATTATATCACACTTGCAAGGTTTTGTAAAGCGTAATTTTCCAATCCAAGGGTAACATAAAAAATACACCCGAACCCCTTGCAACAACGCTTTTTCTGTGGTAGAATATAATAATCACACGTGATTTTTCTACTTTACGAGGTGCGTTATGAAACGAATATTGCCGCTTTTGCTTGCAATGCTTATGCTTTTCGCCGCTTGCTCCAAAAAGGAGACCCCCAGCGACTCGCCGTCGCCGTCCGTTACGCCTACCCCTACCGCGTCGCCCACGTCTATTGTGGCGTCGCCCACCGCGCTGGTGATTCCCACGGGGATAAACCCCCTCAACGGCCTGCCAATGGAGGAGAGCTTTACCAAAAGCCGCCCTCTGGCGGTTATGTTCAACAACATAAAGGTCGCCCTGCCGCAACACGGACTCAGTCAGGCGGACATCATCTATGAAGCCATGGCGGAGGGCGGTATTACGCGCATAGTCGGGATATTCAAGGACCCGTCCGTTGTACCCGCGTTCGGCTCGATACGCAGTACCCGCGCCTATTACATCGACATCGCCCTGGGGCATGACGCGTTGCTTATGCACGCGGGCGGCAGTCCGGAAGCGTTGCAGATGATTAAAGACAACAACGTTGTAAACATAGACGGCACAACCGATTCAAAGACGTTCTACCGCAATCAAGAGCGTTTGAACAAGAAAATCAGCTCCGAGCATACGCTGTTCGCCAAGGGCGAGGACGTGGCGAAGAAAATCGAGAGCCTGACCGGCAAGCGCACACAGTATGAGGATCAATACAACCCGTTTTCAATGGGCTTTGGCGTGACAAATATCGCGGGGGACGCGGCTACGAAGCTCACGTTGAAATATCCCGGCGGCAAGACGAATGTTTACGAGTACGAGGACGGGGTATACAAGGTGAATCAGTACAACCAGCCCATGATTGACGGCAACACGGATAAGCAGGTTACCGTTAAAAACGTGCTGGTGCTGTTCACGGACGTGTCGCTTATAGCGGGGGACACCTCCGGGCGTTTGCGCACGCGCATGACAGGCACGGGCGACGGCTGGGCGGCCACGGGCGGCAAGCTTGTAAAAATCAAGTGGAGCAAGGAAGCCATAGACAAGCCGTTTGTCTATACGCTACAGGACGGCAAGCCGCTAACGCTAAACGCGGGTGTGAGCTATATAAACATCGCGCAGACAGGCAGTAACTTTACCTTTGAGTAAGTTGCACGCACAAATATAATATTTTGCCGCCGTAGTTGTTCCAACCACGGCGGCTTTGAGTTGTTACACGGTTGTTGCCGCTCCGGCACCTGCCTGACCGGCTACCTGCGAGCCTATGGCCGCCCAGTCGTCCAGACCTTTCATCACCAAATCGTAGGTTTTTTGGCTTAGATCCGGCAGTTTGCCGCCCGCCAAGTCGCGCACGGACTGGAACGCCTCCTCGACGGTTTTGCGCATCAGCTCGATTTTTGAGGGGTCGCCGCCCGTTATGGCCTTGGCGAAATCCAAAATGCGCGTTGAGGTCTGATTAGCGCCCCAATAGCCGTCCTCGGCGGTGTCCGCCTTGGCCTTGGCGATAAGCGCGTCTTGCTGTTCGGCGGTGAGTTGAGGGTCAAGCGACCATGTGCCGTCGCCGTTGTCGATTAACAAATCCCAGTAGCTTTGAACTTTTGCGGGGTCGATTCCCGCGGCTTCAGCCGCCGCGCCTGTTACGGTCGTCAAGCCGCTTGACAGGTCACTGCCGGCCTTTTGGGTTAGAAGCTCCTTAACAAGGTTTTGCAGGTTTTCGACATAGGCCTTTTGGCTGGCGTTCAG
>BNZR01000146.1 GCA_026001245.1 Clostridia bacterium | reverse complement strand
GTCCGCGATTGACTTGGAACTGTCTAAGCCTACCTCCGCGCCGATTGTGAACACTCCTCGCGTTCCCGAAAACGATACAAAAACAGGACGAGCATCGGACGTTTATAAATCGTCTTTCTGGAATGCCATGCGCGGTCGGCGCGATGTCAAGATTCAGAATGCTTTGCAAGTCGGCACGGATTCCGAGGGCGGCTATCTTGTGCCGGATGAATTTGAGCGTACTCTGATTGAGGCGTTGGAAGAGGAGAACGTCATCCGCAAGCTTGCGACCGTCATCACGACGGGCGGCGATCGCAAGATTCCCGTCGTCGCCACAAAGGGCACCGCGTCGTTTGTTGACGAGGAGGGCGCGATTACCGATAGCGACGATAGCTTCGGACAAGTATCGCTCGGCGCTTATAAACTTGCCACCATGCTCAAGGTCAGCGAGGAACTTATGAGCGATTCCGCGTTCAACCTTGAAAGCTATATTGCGCGGAGTTTCGGCGGTCGTATCGGCAACAAAGAAGAGGAAAGTTTCATCACCGGCAACGGGAGCGGCAAACCCACAGGTATCCTCGCCGCGACAGGCGGTGCGCAGGTCGGCGTTACCACGGCGACCGCGACCGCCGTGACGATGGACGAATTGATGGATTTGTATTATTCACTCAAAGCGCCGTATCGCAGGAAAGCGGTTTTTGTAACCAACGACTCCACCGTAATGATTGAGAAACTCCCAAACGTCGTTATCGCTCCAGTCCACAATCGGATTGAACACGCGCTTGCCTTTGAGGGCGCAATGCTCGAACTGACGGCGATTTTCAGCGTTATCGGCATTGAGAATCACCACGTTTTTGTAGCCTTTCGGGGCAACCTCAAGGCTGTCGTGAATCTGCTTGCGCCGAGCGCTTTCAGCCCATCGAACGCCTGTTACCACGAACCGCCCCTCACCGCCGCGCTCCTTGAGTTCGGAGCAACAGTAACGCATGAGGCGCGTAGGTGGCATACCTTTCTTTACAATCAGCCGCCACATAGATAATTCGGGGTAGCGGATATGAATGTCGGGTATGGAGCGCACATAATGTACCGTTTCCGGCGCGTCCACAGTCGTGTGGTTGTGCCAAAGCTCAAACGGAGCGCCCGATAATTCAAATAAAATACGAATACAATCGGAGTCTTTACCGCCGGAATAGGCGACATAAAAAGGCTCCGCGAAGAGCCTTTCGCGCATTTCGTTGGCGAATTTAATCCGTTCCAACGCTGTATTTACTTTTTCAGCTAAGCTCACAACATTACACCTCCCAGTTTTTATTCATCGCCAACAGCCGATTGACAGCAACCCACACATTCCCCGCCGCGTTAACGTTATCCGCAAAAAAGCCGCCGGTAGAGCCGTCCCTGCTCTCGTAAAAATGACTCGCAAGCATAATCACCGCCTGCTCGGTAGAGGGCGGCAACACACTGCGGTACTTGCGTTTCTGATAACTCTCGGCATAGTCAACGGCGGCGCGAATGTAACTGCGAAGCAACTCATCGTCCGCGTCATGCTCAACAATGAGATTTGTCTTGACTTTCGGGAGCAATTTATCAACCAAACTCACGCCGCCGCACCTCCGATCTTAAACAGCTTTTCGTTGCAAAACTTTGATTGCCTCCGGCAGAATCAGCTTGCCGTCCACGCGCTGTGTTGCGATAAAGCCGACTTGTCCGGTCGCGGCGAACAACTCGTTCAAACGCTTGAAAACTCTGCCCTGACGATCTGCCACCCAGTAGTAGCTGAAATCGCCGAACGCGATAGTCTTCGCGCCCGCCGCAATACTTGGAACGTAGCTGGACGTAATCAACGGACGGCTAAGAATTGTGTCGGGCGTAGCTTCCTTGA
>BNZR01000145.1 GCA_026001245.1 Clostridia bacterium | reverse complement strand
CCTTTCCAAAGACTACGAGGTTAAGACGGCTTCCGAGAAAAATATGCTGGTGATTTCTCATTTGCATATCTTGCTTAAACGTCTATGAGAACAGGTTCTTAGATTTTGGTATATATTTCAGAGCCTTGCGGCTCAGGCTGAACTTAGGTTGTTGCCCGACTTACTCATAGTCGAGGTCAATCGGGCAATCGTCGAACAGCGATGCCTGACTGTCCGTTTCGGACGGTTCGGACGCGCCGTAGTGAATGTGGTACTCAAAATAGAGATGAGGAATGTGATAGGGCAGTTCGTTCTCGATGAGCCAATCGGCTACCGCGCCCAGCACATAGTCGTCGTAGCGGAACGTCACACCGACCATACCGTAAGGTACGACGGCGACGTGTTCGTCGGCGATGCGAAGTTTCTCAATAATCGCGCCGATTGCGTGACCGTGCGGTCTGCCGGAGTCCGACAAGACTTTGAGGACAGCCGCGATGTCCGTTGCCGTCCAGTGGTATTTGCCCTCATAGGACTGCACCGCAATCCCGAACGGTCTGTACGCGTCGCGCAGGAACGCCATAATCTCCTCGTGCGTCGCGTCGCCGCAGGCATACTCCTTGAGGACGGTTTTGACCGCCTTGTTGAACGCTTGCAGTTGCGGCGTGACGGCTTTCGCCTTGACTTCCGCAAGCTCACTTTCGTGTTCACGCTCAGTCATTTCGTGAAACTTCGTAACGTATGCGGCGGTGAACAGCACACCCTTTTCGCCCGTAAGTTTGTTTGCGATAACGTCCGCGCCTTTACGGGTAATCAGATAGCAGGGTCTGGTTTCTCCTTTGGAGTCCGAATACCGACTTTCAAGGAAAAAATCAACCTCCCCAAAGTTGGGGGCGTTAAATTTTCTAATGATGTCGCGGTATTTTCCGATGTCGCGGAGTAAATGGTCGTGCCGCTTGCCGACGATTTCGGCGACCTCGCGGCTGTCGATGTACGCGGCGTTTCCGCGCTTAATAATGGTCAGTTCATTCATTTCTGAATCCTCCTTAGAATTGTGTTGATATGCAAAAAACCGCCTGCTCTTGCGGAGCGGCGGCAATCGCAGTTTGTTAAACAGGTTCATAATCTTCACCCCATTCGGGTTCGTCGGTGTCGCCCATCGCGGACGGCGTACCATAGGCTTCGGGCGGCATTTCCGCGTCCGGTTCGGCGTACTCGAAATGCTCGTACAGCTCGTCGGGCTTGACTTTCAGCTGCGTACTGACGAACTTGCCGATGTCGAAAGCGTTTTTCGGGTCAGCGTCCGACAGATACTTGTAATTCTTGTGCTTGGTGATGTCGTACTTGTCGGACAGAAATGGGCGAACGCCGCGTAATTGCAGTATGCACTTCGAGCCGTCCATAACGGACAGTTCATCAATCGACATCAACTCCTTGCCGAGTTTTTGGTAGTTCTGCCCGAACGATGGGCTGTTGCCTTTCGTGACGCTGTGATTCAAAAGGTCGATGGTTTCTTTGCCGAGCGTCTCCGAAAGGTCTTTCAGCGTGGTCTTTTCCTTGCCGCCGAGAAACAGCATCGTGTCCATATTGCCGATTATCGTATCGGCGTTGTCCTTGTAAATCGCTTTGAGCTGCGACTGCGCTTGGAGGATAACGCAGGCTGAAATTTCGCGGCTTCGTATGGTTGCGATGAGCTTGTCGAACTTCGGAATTTGACCTATGTTCGCGAACTCGTCTAAGAGACACCTGACGTGGATTGGCAACCGCCCGCCGTACTCGTTATCTGCCTTGTCGCAAAGAAGATTGAACAGTTGCGAGTACATCAGCGCGGCGACGAAATTGAACGTCGTGTCCGTGTCGCTGATGATAATGAACAGCGCGGTCTTGCGGTCTCCGAGCGTGTCAAGCTCCATTTCATCGAAG
>BNZR01000144.1 GCA_026001245.1 Clostridia bacterium | reverse complement strand
TATAAAGCGCTTCAAAATCCTCTCCGAACGTTATCGTAATCGCAGAAAGCGTTTTGGTTTGCGGTTTAACTTAATTGCGGGAATTTGCAACTTTGAACGACTGTGTTAATTTCGCAAGAGGTCTAATAATCGCCCCTACGGAGCGCGCGGGTTGCGCAAATTGCAAAAAGGCAACCGCCTTTTGGCGGTTATTTTAGTTGACAAATCAGCCCTGTTTGTGATATAATAATAGCACTAAACAAATCACACGAAACAGGAGGAGCGATTATGCAGATTCAGCTATCAGAGTTAAAGGCGAATCCGGCAAAGTATTTCGACCTTGCAAAAACCCTTGACGTTATTGTAACGCGTCACGGGCGGCGGTTAGGCCGTATCATTTGCGAGGAGAATGCGGCAAGGACAGAAAAACAGAGAGCCATCGAAGCTTTTTTCGATATGGATTATCTCCCCTCACACCCGGACGACACGATTTACGACCCGATTAAAGAAGAACGTCTGCGGGCAAAGGGGTTGCTGTGATGAAAGTTGTAATTGATAACAACATTGTCGTTGATGCTCTTTTTCCTAACCCGGAGTTTAAAGAAACCGCCTTGCAAGTGCTTAGGCTGGCAAGCTCCAAACAGATAAACGGTTGCGTCTGCGCGAACAGTCTTACGGATATTTTCTATGTTGTCAGAAAGACACACGGCGCGGAATATACCAAAGAGAAGCTGAGAGGGCTTATGAGCTTTACAGAGACAATCCCTCTTACAGAAAGCGACTGCGCAGACGCGCTTGATTTGCCTATGGACGACTTTGAGGACGCGGTGGTGTCGGTTTGTGCCGCCAAGGCAAATGCGGATTATATCGTGTCGCGAGACGAGGCCTTTATCAAGGCGGCGGCGGTCGTGAAAGTTATCAAGCCGGACGAATTGCTGGCGATAATCAAATAAAATGTTCACGCGCACAAAATTTTCGTTACCCTATTGCTTTTTGAGAGTAAATAGGGTATAATACTCTTGACCACGCAAAAGTACTAATTTTTAAGGAGTGGAACTATGAAAAAGAAACTTGCGCTAATCCTCGCGGTCATGATGATCGCCTCGGTCTCCCTGGTCGCGGCAGTCGCGGCAGACGTCAAGCTCCCCGCGTTCACATGGACGAACAGCAGCAGCGGCCAGCACGGCGGTTGGGACGCAAAAGCACTTGACGCAGCAACTGTCGCGGCTCTGAAATCCGCGAAAACTATTGTCTTCACCGTGCAGAAGGACATTGTGGGCGGTTTTCAACTAATTTCAAACAACAAAACCAGCGGATGGAAGGGCGAGACGGTTAAAGAGACCGCCGTTTCGGGCAAGACCATCACCATCACAGTTGCCGACTATCCCGATTTCAAAGCTTTCCTTGGGAATCTTGACGCTGAAATCGCCAATGAAACCGACGGCTACGCGCAGTTCGGTCTCGGCTATTGGGGTTCCGGTAGCGACAAGATTGATACGCTTGGCACAATCACGGCAGTCATCGGCGGCAGTTCTGGCGGCGGCACCACGGATGCCGGAACCGGCACATCCAACGCCAAAACCGGCGACAGCTCGATTGCGTTCATAGCGTTGGCGATCCTGCTGATGGCAGGCGCAGGCGCGTTCGCGTTCTCCAGAGTTGCGAAGAAAGACTAATTATTAGAGTAAAAAACAACCGCCGAAAGGCGGTTGTTTTTTGTGCGAAAAACCTCTTGACTTTTTCATCAAGAGGTGCTATAATAAAAATCGAAGAGGTGCTCCGCCAAAGCGGTTGCCCATCCACCAATCAGACTACCTTAGTGTAGCCGCCGTGTCTGGGCGGCTACATTGCTTTCGGAAGAATCACTCTCCGTAGGGGCGATTATCAATCGCCCGTGCAATCTCAAACGGGCAATACGTTGCAGGGGGGAACGGGGGG
>BNZR01000143.1 GCA_026001245.1 Clostridia bacterium | reverse complement strand
AGCTGGGACAGCGTGAAATTTTCATTCGGCATAGTTCAAAATCACCTTCTTAACGATATTTTCAAGCGCGGCCTTGTAGTCCTTAGCCGACCGCTGATTGGTAAGCGTTATCGGTGTACCCGCGTTTTCAAGAGACGGCATTTCAGACACAAACGGCAGCTCGAAATCGAAAGTCACGCCTGTCTTCTCCCGGTAGGCCTCAATGGAGCAGGAGTTATCGTACGCGCTTAGGATATGCGTGATTTTATCGTCGATTTTAAGCAGTCGGCTAACCTCACTTTTCGAAGTGTACCACGAACAGCTCGCCACGGACGGCTTGTGCAACAGCAGGATTCTATCCGACATGGCCAGCCCGACATCGGACACGGGGTTGCCTAATTGCTCCGAGCCGTCTATTATAAGGTCGTCGAAATGCGGCAGGGCTTGTGTGATTAGATTTTCGGCCTGTTCAAGCGTGATATGCTCGAAATCCAAGCCGCTGTACTCGTTCGGCACAGCCAGCAGGAACACGTTATCATCTACGCCGGACTTCCAAAAATGAGCGTAGGCCTCGTTTTCGTCAATAGCGCGGTATGTCCCGTGCTTCGTATGTATCGTCTGCCCGAAAAGCGATTGAATATGCCCGTATTGCAGATTTGAGGATATAATTCCCACCATGCGGCGGCTGGCCGATAGGGTCAGCGCGAGATTGGCGGCGGCGGTACTCTTGCCGCAGGCGGCGCGTCCCCAGGTCGTGATAATCATAAACTTTACCCCCTGCTCACGAAAATGATATGTATCTTTGCCGAATACTCGGCCTCGACCAGAATCTTTGCCTGCTCGTCCGTCACAATCAGCGTCGCGGTCTTGGCCACCATTTTGTCCCCGGCACTGGCCACGGATTCGTCCTCCGCCGCGTTCTCGTCTATCGTCTCTGTCACGGCGTTCTCCACCGCGAAAAGTGTTAGCCTAGATAGCTCCTGCGGCTCGTATACCTCTGCGGGGATAACAACCTGTGTCGTTTCGCCCGTCTCCTCAACGACATGGGTCTCCGTAATTTCCGGCTTGTAGTATTTCACCGCCACGGTGTCGCCCGCCTGCAAATGCCCGGCAACTCCGGCGGCATTCGCGGCGATTGTGACGGTAATCAGTTTCTTGCCGTCTGCCATCGCGTGTTCGAGCAGTGAGGTAAAACGCTCGTCAGATAGCTTGCCCAAAAGGAAGAAGTCCCCCGGATAAATCGCCGTTTTGACGTACTTGCCGATAACAACCTCGCTATCCGCGATTACGTCCTTTGGCAGATTGTACGCGCCGACCTCAACACTTTCGAAGTCTGCGGCGGTTATCTGATTGCCCGCCTCGATATACTTCACGGCGCGAAGAACCATCGTCGTGGATTCCTTTGCTTCCATAACAAGGGGCAGTATCACAAACGCGATAACTATCGCGACTATGATACAAACGCCGCCCCAAAGGTATCTGTTCCTGAGTATTTTCATGTGGCCGCAACCTCTCTTTTCTTGGTTTTACTCGCTCTCTCGAACCACGACGGCTTTCTTGTCTTATTCAAGCCGAAGCTGTCCAGTAGCATATCAAAGGTATAAACCCCGCGATTGTACGCCGTGCCACGCGGCAATCTGTTTTTCGGCGGCTCTCCGTCAAACATATACGTTGCGTTCGGCAAGGTAATCCGTCCGTCGGCGTAGGGTGTGACGCTTGAAACATGCCACGGGGCGCACTTGCCCATCGCGACTTGAAAATCACACTCCACAAGCTTATGAAACAGATCCTTGTGCCGCTCCGTAATTTCCGGCAGATCACCGTGTTTGTCCACCGCCAGCAGTTGCCCGAAGTCTATCAGAACAAGGCGCACACCGCCGCGTGTGGCGTTAATCAGCGAGTTATCGCTTCCGATATAGGCGATATTCTTATGCAACTTCACAC
>BNZR01000142.1 GCA_026001245.1 Clostridia bacterium | reverse complement strand
GGGACGGCTTGGGTTAAGCCGCGTGTTGTGCCGTACGCGCCGCTGTCGCTTGACCCCGCGTCTATGGTTTTGCACTACGGGCAGGAGCTTTTTGAGGGCTTGAAGGCCTATCGCGGGGCTGACGGGCAGGTGCGGCTGTTCCGCGCTGTCGAGAATGTGCGGCGCATGAACCGCTCTTGCGAGCGGCTTTGCGTCCCGCCGATTGACGAGCAGTTGTTTTTGGATTTAATCAACACCGTGGTCAAGACGGACATTGATTGGATTCCCAGCTCGCGGGATACATCTATGTATATCCGCCCGTTTATACTGGCTACCGACCCGTTTT
The DNA here is from genome assembly GCA_026001245.1 of Clostridia bacterium. Next base: position 1,603 of record BNZR01000142.1, on the reverse strand, counting down.
TGGGGGTTCGCGCCTCGCATACCTATCAGTTTGTGATAATCCTGTCGCCGTCCGGCGCGTATTACAAGGGCGGCATGGCTCCTACGGATATTTTTGTCGAGACGCAGGACGTTCGCGCCGTGCGTGGGGGTCTTGGCGCGGCTAAGGTCGGCGCGAACTATGCCGCTACAATCCGCGCACAGGAGACGGCTAAGAAACAGGGCTACGCGCAGGTGCTTTGGACGGACGCGTTCGACCACAGCCGCGTTGAGGAGATCGGCACGTCCAACGCGTTCTTTGTGATAGACGGCACGGTGGTAACGCCCGCGCTGTCGGGCAGTATTCTGCCGGGGATAACGCGCATGTCGGTTATCGACCTGCTTCACCATTGGGACGTACCTGTTGAGGAGCGCGAGGTGACTGTGGCCGAGATTATCGCGGCGGCGAAGTCGGGCAGTTTGAGCGAGGCCTTTGCCAGCGGCACGGCGGCCGTGATATCGCCTGTGGGCAAGCTGCACTGGCGGGGCGAGGACGTAAAAACCGGCGAGGGCGTAGGGATTTTGGCGCACCAGCTCTATGACGCATTAACAGATATACAGTGGGGTCGCTCGGAAGATCCCTTTGGTTGGACGACAATAGTCGCATAAAAAAAGCCCCCCGTCACGGGGGGCTTTTTTTATTTGTTTAGATTTTGCAGGTAGTTGCAGTACGCGCTTTCGTTTATCTTCATGGGGTAGTTTACCACAAGCACGTCGTCTATACCGTGTTCCGAAACGAAGCTTGGCAGGTTGAACTTGGGTTGGTTGTTGCCATTTAGCTGGCGCGGGTCGATGATATAGATGTCGTCATAATGCGAGGTCAAAAACGGAGCCAATGCGTTGGCGTAGCTCTCTTTGATTACGATTACCGACTTGCCCGTTCCCGCCGAGGACTTGATGTGCGTCAACGGATTGTCGCCGCCGATAAACGCCAGGTATTTCGCGCCGGACTTGCCCAGCCCCGTGCTTACCACCGGCCACTCGAAGGATTTGCCCGTTAGCGTTCCCTGCGAATAGATGGTCATCTTGGTATCCACTATGGGCAGGTAGTAGGTAAGCGAATCGGGGTTGTCTTTTAGCACCTTGCTAACCGCATACTTGGACGTGAAGCCGTACATACTGCCCACAAAGCCATCGTATACCCCCGATTGGAAGCGGTCCAGCGGCACCGGATCCAAGTTGATTGTGCGGCACAGCGCGACGTAGGCGTAATACGCGCCTAAAGCCGTCCAGTGATGGTCGGTGCGGAAGTAGATATACTCGTCGGTGTGCTTGGCAAGCTCGGTCAGCGCGTCGATTGTCACAACACCGTTCATCTGCGAGTATAGACTGGCTATCATGTCCTTTTGCGACGAGCTGCCGCTGTGCATGGACAGCGGGGTGTAAAACTCTGCGGCGTTGGGCGTGTCCAGCGCGATAACGCGGGCGTTTGGCATGGACGCGGCGTATCCGCTTAAAATATTCGCGTAGCGCGTAAGCACACTTGGAACGGCGTACGGTACCTCCACCGCCCGCGTGCCGATTACCACAACCGCGCCCGCCTTGATAGCCTCGCCCTCTTCAGGGGCGGGGGGATAGGTTGGGGG
>BNZR01000141.1 GCA_026001245.1 Clostridia bacterium | reverse complement strand
GCCCAAAAGTGCGCCAATCAGCGCGGCGACAGCCGCCACCAGCCCGCAAATCCACAGGTTGGCGCGAAGCGAATCCATGCCGCCTATCTTTTCTATGTATGGCGCAAGCCACGCCGCGGGGGATATGTCCCCCAATACCGAGTCTACCGTAAAGCGCACCACCTGGGGTGCCACAAAGTCCATAAGGTTGGTTAATATAATCGCGGCCAGTCCTACAAGATACATGCCGCGCCGCCCGCGAAAGGCGGAAAGCAAGGTTGACATTCTAAGCTCCTATCCGAACGCTCTCATCAGCGTGGTTCGGATCAGCTCCTGCCCCCTTTCGTTGGGGTGCATCCCGTCGGCGCACAGTAAGTCGCCATAGCGGGGCCGATCTAAAAACGCCGCGCGAATATCTACAAATTCGCATTGATTCTCCCGCGCAATGCGCGAAAGCTCAAGCGAGTAACGTTCCTGGTGTCTGTAAATATGATGGGTATCGCCCAGGTATTGCAGTATACGGGATTTGTCCAAGCCGCCCTTCGATACAACCCAGTTTAAAAACCGCTCCGGGTGAATCGGGGGCAGCGATGTAATCAGCGGCCTAACGCCTTTATTGCGCAGAGCCGTGACCATATCCTGCACCTGCTCCGCGAACTTTTTAAGCGGAACGGCGGGGATATGCTCCCTGTCCGGGTGCGCGGATACTTCACTCCAGTTAAGATTGCAGTCGTTGCCGCCGAATTCCAGCACCGCCGCGTCGCACAGCTTACCCTTTTCAAGGTAATTAAGCAGACGTTGCTTGCCCTTTTCAACGGTAGACCCGAACTTAGAGAAATTTTGTATCGGCATTTTCATGGCCTGCGAGCAAAGCTCCACCGCGTTTTCTTTTAGTACGCGGTACTTACCGGCCACCTCGTCCAAAACGACCCCCAATAGAACGGAATCGCCCCAAACGCCGATTTTCGTGTTATTCAAAGCTATATCCATAACGCACACCCCTTTCCGCAATATATTTTGCATGGTTAAATCTATTCTACAGCATAAAACCGCTATTGTCAAGCCGTATTTATTATGATATAATAGTTTTAGTTTTAAACACGAGAGGGATAAGGGGAGAAAAAATATATGAAATGCCCGTTTTGCGGATTTTTGGACAGCAAGGTCGTAGATTCCAGACCCACCGAGGAGGGCGAAAGCATCCGCCGCCGCCGCGAGTGCCTGCAATGCTCCAAACGCTTCACCACGCACGAAAACATCGAAAGCTTGCCGCTTATGCTAATCAAAAAGGACGCGCTCGCTGGTAAAGTCCGGGTTTTTCATAACGGCGGAGCTTAAAAACAGCCCCTCGATGTAATTGCGCGTGTAGAATTCCATGGTCAAATCCGCAAGCTCGGCGGGGGTGAACGCGGCACGCGGCACATCGTTCGAGGCGCGGTTCACGCAATAGGCGCAATCGTAGACGCACGCGTTGGTCATCAGCACTTTAAGCAGGCTGACGCAACGCCCGTCGGACGACCAAGTGTGGCAGATACCCATGGCGGTGGAGTTGCCCGTCATGCCGGGCTTGCCCTTTCTATCCACGCCGGAGGACGCACAGCTAACGTCGAACTTCGCGCTGTCGCTTAAAATCTCTAGCTTGCGGGTTACGTCCATATTATTCCCCCAACAGGTTTTTAAGCTCCTCGCGGAAGTCCTCCACGTCGCGGAAATTGCGGTACACGGCGGCGAAGCGCACGTAGGCCACCTGGTCGATGTCTTTTAGCTTGGACATTACAAGGTTGCCCACCTGCGCGGTGCTAACCTCGCGCTCCAAGCGATTAAGCAAGGTCTGCTCGATCTCGACCGCCTGTTTTTCCAAACGCTCAACCGGTACGGGCAGTTTGTAGCAGGCGCGGATCATGCCCTCTAGGATTTTCGAGCGGTTGAAGTTTTGCCGCGTGCCGTCCTTTGTGATTAGCATAA
>BNZR01000140.1 GCA_026001245.1 Clostridia bacterium | reverse complement strand
ATCAAGGGCAGGAGTTTAACCTGTTGCAGTCGGGGCGTTTGCGCTTCTTCCTAAATGAGCTTACCTATGATTTAAACCCCGGCGACAGCGTGTACTTTGACGCGGCACAGCCCCACGCCATGCGCGCGCTGGACGGCAAGCCGGCGGAATTTTTGGCCATAGTGCTGGGAGGCGATAAATAATGAGATTATATGAAAAATTCGTGTCGCGTCCCCGTGACGACTTCGCCACGCTGGAGGACTTAAACCGCAACTATAAAATCAGCTCCGGCCCCAATTTCAACTTTGCCTACGACTGCTTGGATGTTATCGCCGCCGAAACCCCTGACGCGAGGGCGCTTTTATGGGTTGGAAACGACCAGACCGAGCGCGACTTCACGTTTGCGGACATCGCAAAGCTGTCCAACAAATGCGCCAATTGGCTGACCGCCACGGGTATCAAGCGCGGCGACCGCGTGTTGCTTATCATGAGCCGCGACTACCGCTATTGGTACACCTTGATGGCGTTGCACCGCGTTGGGGCGGTGGTCGTCCCGGCAAGCTACTTGCTTACCAAAAAGGACATGGAGTATCGGCTTAACGCCGCCGAGATTTCGATGGTTATAGTCACGCCGCGCTTCGGCGTTGCGGACGTGGTGGACGAGGCCGCGCCCGCGTCCCCGACCTTAAAGTACAAGGCGATCTTCGGCGAGACCCGGCAGGGCTGGCTGGATTTTGACGCGGGGGTTGCGGCCGCGCCCGACGTTTTCAAACGCCCCGAGCCTTTCAACAACGCCGGGGATATGGCAATGCTGGCGTTTTCCAGCGGCACCACGGGTCACCCCAAGATGGTACACCATGACTTTACGTATCCGCTGGGGCATATCCTAACGGGTTGCTTTTGGCACCGCTGTGAAGAGGGCGGCCTGCATTTTACAATCTCGGACACGGGCTGGCTTAAGTCCCTGTGGGGCAAGATGTACGGCCAGTGGCTGGCGGGTTGCGCGATATTCGCCTATGACTTCGATAAATTTTCGGCGGTGGATATCCTTAAAAAAGTGGAGAAATACCGCGTAACCTCGTTCTGCGCCCCGCCCACGATGTATCGCTTTATGATTCAAGAGGACTTGAAGTCCTATGACTTCTCCGCGCTGAAGCATTGCGCCACGGCGGGCGAGGCCTTGAACCCGGAGGTTTACAACGTGTGGCTGAAAGGCACGGGGCTGAAGCTTTTCGAGGGCTTTGGCCAGACGGAAACCACCATCTGCTGTATGACGGCCTATCCGTGGATGCAGCCGCGTTTGGGGTCTATGGGCGTTCCCGCGCCGGGCTACCGCATGTTCATAGCGGACGCGGACGGCAACGAGGTGGCCGACGGCGTAAATGGCGAGATATGCATCCGTACTGACGAGGCGGGGGGCGGCAAGCCCTACGGTCTGTTCAGCGGCTATTACAAGGACGACGAGCTGACCCGCGAGGTCTGGCACGACGATTTGTACCACACGGGCGACACGGCGTATCGTGACGAGCTGGGCTTTTTCTGGTACGTGGGGCGCTTGGACGACGTTATCAAGTCATCGGGCTATCGCATTGGGCCGTTTGAAGTCGAGAGTGCGCTTATGGAACATGCGGCGGTTGTGGAATGCGCCGTGACCGGCGTTCCCGACCCGGTGCGCGGATTCGCGGTCAAGGCGACGGTGGTGCTGGCGGCGGGCTTTGAGGGTTCGCCGGAGCTGACCAAGGAGTTGCAGAACCACGTCAAAAAAGTCACCGCGCCGTATAAGTATCCGCGTATTATTGAGTATGTGGCAAGCTTGCCGAAGACGATTTCGGGCAAAATCCGCCGCGTTGAAATCAGAGAAAAAGACCAAGCCGCAAGCAACAACTGAGGAGTGATTTTAAATGGCTATTTCTATACGCAAGACGCGCAAGCCGAAGACTAAACCCTTGGACGAGAGTAATTTGGGGTTTGGGCAGGTTTTTTCGGATCATATGGCGTTGCTGGATTTTGAC
>BNZR01000139.1 GCA_026001245.1 Clostridia bacterium | reverse complement strand
GACGCATAAGCCTCAACTCCTTGTACGAATTATCACTATTATACCACAGAATAAGCAAGATGTCAAAGACATATTGGGTTGACATTGTGATTATCCGGTGATATAATAGTCAAGTTGACATTAATTATATCAGGAGGTGAAGACTATGCTTAATATCTACAAGTCTGTTGAAGGTGTTATCCGAAGACAGGAGAGCTTCTCGACGGGCTGTTGGTTCAACCTTGTAACCCCCACCGACGACGAGATTGAAACCGCCCGCGAGGCGCTGGACGTTGACGCGGGCTTTCTGCGCGCCGCGCTGGACGAAGAAGAGACCTCCCGCGTGGAAATTGAGGACGGGCAGACGCTGATTATCATCGACGTGCCGTCGGTGGACGACGACCAGCTTATAGCCGACATGGCGCCCATATCCTTTGGCCGGCGTGACCGCAAGGCCCTGCGCCGCCTAAGGCACGAGCGCAACCCCATCTACAGCACAATCCCCATGGGCATAGTCATCACGGACAGGGGAATAGCCACGGTCGCCACGCGCACGGTGTCGCCCGTGCGCGAGATAGCGGACGGCTTGGTCAAGGGCGCGAACCCCGCCCACAAAACGCGCTTTATTTTCACACTGCTGCTGCGTGTGGCCACAAGATTTTTGCAATATCTGCGGCAGATTGACAAGGTTGCGCGTGTAGTCGAGCATAAGCTGTACGCCGCCACAGAGAACAAAGAGCTGATTCAGCTACTGCGGCTTGAAAAATCACTGGTCTTCTTCTCGACCTCACTCAAAGCCAACGAGGTGACGCTGGAGAAGATACTGCGCGGGCGTATCCTAAAGCTATATGACGAGGATAAGGATTTGCTTGAAGACGTGCTGATTGAAGTTAGACAGGCTATCGAGATGGCCAACATCTACAGCACAATACTCTCCGGTACGATGGACGCGTTCGCGTCAATTATCTCAAACAACGTCAACGTGACCATGAAAATGTTCGCCGCGCTGACGATTCTTATCACGATACCGAACATTATATACAGCTTTTACGGCATGAACGTCGAGGGACTGCCCTTGATAGGAACGCCGATTTTCGCGGTGGGGCTGTCGGCGGTGATGTGCCTGCTTGCGGGGATTATCATGAAGCGCAGGAATATGTTTTAGGGGGCGAAAGCTTTGCGCGTGGACGTGCTGGGGCTGGGGTTCGACAATGTGGATATGGCGCAGGCCGTGGAGAGTGCCTTGGGGCTACTTAAAAGCGGAGGCGGGCATTACGTGGTTACCCCGAACTCCGAGATTGTTGTGGACGTAAGGCGTGACGCGGCGGCTCGCGCCGTGTTTCAAAGTGCGGATTTGGTGTTGCCGGACGGTGCGGGTGTGTTGGTTGCGGCAAAGCTTCTGCGCCGCCCGCTTACGGCTCGCGTGGCGGGGGTGGACTTCGCGCAAAGCCTTATGGCGCAGGCGAAGGGGCTTAAGCTCTATCTGTTGGGCGGCGCGGAGGGCGTTGCGGAACAGGCGGGGCAGCGGCTTGCGGAACGCTATCCGGATTTGAACATAGTCGGGGTACATAACGGATATTTCAATGGGCGCGAGGCCGAGGTTGACGCAGACATCAAGCGGAAAGACCCCGATATTCTGTTCGTCTGCCTTGGCGCGCCCAAGCAGGAGAATTGGATGTATACCCATCGCGAGGATTTCGGGGACTGCCTTATGGTGGGGCTGGGGGGCTGTTTGGACGTGTGGTCGGGGCGCGTGGAGCGTGCGCCGCAGTGGTACCAGACGCACAATCTAGAGTGGTTCTATCGGCTGTGCAAGCAACCGTCGCGGCTGGGCCGTATGATGAAGCTGCCGTATTTTTTGTGGCTGGCTGTATTGGAAAGGGTGAAAAAGGCATGAGTCTGATTGTTTTAGAGGGGACGGACGGGTCCGGCAAGTCCACTCAGATGGACTTGCTGAAAAAGGCGCTTACGGCGCAGGGCGTGGATTTCCGTCTTTTGGACTTTCCGCGCTACGCTA
>BNZR01000138.1 GCA_026001245.1 Clostridia bacterium | reverse complement strand
AATCTGTTGGGTACGTTTAACTGCTTGAAACTCGCGTCTCGCGGCATGATTAAAAAACGCGCCGGGCGTATTGTCAATATCGCAAGCGTTGTTGGGCTAATCGGCAACGCGGGGCAGGCCAATTACGCCGCGAGTAAGGCGGGGATTGTCGCGCTTACCAAATCGGCGGCGCGTGAGCTTGCAGGGCGCGGGATAACCGCAAACGCCATAGCGCCGGGCTTTATCGAGACGGACATGACGGCGGGGCTGAATGAAGCCGTTCGGGCGCAAATGCTGAACAATATCCCGCAAAAGCGTTTCGGCGCGGGGGCGGACGTTGCGGCGGCGGTGGCCTTTCTGTGCTCCGAGGGGGCGGACTATATTACGGGACAGGTGCTTGCCGTGGACGGCGGCATGACAATGGGGGGCTAGAGCTTATGAACAGACGTGTGGTTATAACGGGCATGGGCGCGCTGACGCCCATAGGCAACACGCATGAGCAGTTTTGGGCGGCGGCACGTCGCGGCGACTGCGGCATAGATAACATCACGGCGTATGACACATCGAAACAAACGGTAAAGCTGGCGGCGGAGGTAAAGGCCGACATTTCCGCGTTTATCCCGGCAAACGAGGCGCGTAAGATGGACCGTTTCACCGCGTTGGGGATTATCGCCGCCCGCGAGGCGTTGGCGGACTCCGGCATAAACGCCGAAAACACGGATTTGGAACGCGCCGGCGTGCTGATTTCGTCGGGAATCGGCGGGCTGTCCACCACCGTGCAGGAGACCATGCGCGATTTTACCCTCTAATCCCATAAGCCCTCCAGCAGTTTTAAATCTTCTACTTTGTTGATTGACACAACCTTAATATCCGGCGCAGTCTTGCGCACAAAGCCCGCCAGCACGTTGCCCGGCCCGATTTCCACCACGCGGTCAACCCCCAACGCCGCCATGCGGCGTATGCTCGCCTCGAACAGCACCGTGGATTTAACCTGCGTACACAGCAATTCCTTGACCTCGCCGTCCCCCGCCGTGTCCCCCGTGGCGTTGAAAATCACAGGCACCTGTTGCGGCGACAGCTCCAAGCTTGACAGCTTCTCGCGCAGTTTGACGGACGCAGGCTCCATAAGCGGCGTGTGGAACGGCCCGGAGGTATTCAGCGGCATACACCGCCGCGCCCCCAACTCTGTGCAACGCTTCTCGGCTTCCAGCACCGCCGCAAGCTCCCCGCCGATTACAACTTGGCCGGGGCAGTTGACATTGGTAACCGCCGCGTCACCCACAGCCCCGCGCACCTGCTGCTCGGTCAGCCCCAGCACCGCCGTCATGCGGGACTCAATCCCCGCCGCCGCGTCCTCCATGGCTACCCCACGAAACGCCAGCAGGTCAAGCAGCGTGTCCGCGTCCAAAACCCCCGCCGCATGCAGAGCCGAATATTCCCCCAGCGACAGCCCCGCCGTGTAATCCGGCGCGTATCCAAGGCCGCGCAGTATCCGAACAACGGCGGCGGCAAAGGCCGCCATGCAGGGTTGCGTGTACCTTGTTTGTGACAGCTGTTCGGCGTTTGAACACATATCCAGCAGGTTAAAGCCCGCCGCTTTGCTGTCAAAGATTTCGCGAACTTCGGGGTACGCGTCATAAAAATCGCGCCCCATGTCCGGTGTTTGACTGCCCTGCCCCGCGAAGACCCAGGCCGTACTCATAGGTTGCTCACCCAAAGCTTTGCGGCGGCGTACTCGCTCATCAGCGTCTCTAAAATTTCAGACAGCGGGCGCACCTTTTGAATCTGCCCCGCGACTTGCCCCGCCATAAGCGATCCGTTTGAGGTGTCGCCCTCCAGCACAGCCTTGCGCAGTGAGCCTAGGGTAAAGGTTTCAAGCTCCTCGCGGCTTGCACCCTCTTTTTCGCGCTTTAGGTATTCACGCGCCATGCGGTTTTTCAGTATCCGCACGGGCGCACCCGCCGCCCGCCCCGTGACAGCCGTGCCGGAGTCGCGTGCGTCCACCAACGCCTGCTTGTAATTCGCGTGTATGGGGCATTCCTCGGACGACAGG
>BNZR01000137.1 GCA_026001245.1 Clostridia bacterium | reverse complement strand
TAATGCGATTCGCGAAACATGAACAGATAGTTAACGCCGATGGAGAATTAAAAGATGTTTTTACGGTTTGCGTCGATAAAAACAGCTATAACGCTAATGGGGGCGAAGAAATTTTTCGAACTCAAATCGAGTGCGACGAGATGTACTTTTGGAATCTTACACACAGCAAAAACGAGACAAATCGCGATAAATCATTGTGTGATATAGCGAAATATGTCATGCGGGATTTATAGAAAAGCCAGGTAACATAGCGCGACAATGGCATGACTTATGGTCATGTCGTTTTTGTTATACAAAAATAATACCGGAAGGACAACCACCATGACTTTAAACGAACTAGAAGCGCGGCAAGACGGACGCGCAGAGGTGTTTTCGAGCAAAGACGCTTTGAACATTGGAAAAACCACTCAAAACAACCTTAATGAACTGCAAAAAGCAGTACGTTTAAACGGGGAAAGTCTGCATATCATACAGCAATTAAACGCGGAGCATACGCCGTTTGTGGTTTGTTGGCATTTTGACGGCAAGACATGGGATTGGGGAACGTACTGCCAAACGCTAGAACAGGCGCAGACTGTATTTCAGCAGAAATGTGTCGAGCATGGTTTTGTGGAAAGCCAACAGGCGCGGCAAGATGGACGCACAGACGTATTCTACGCGCTGAAAGAAAACGGTGCGTCGGATTTTTCTATGCTCAACACCGCAAAAACGATGAAATTGAGCAAGCAGGAATACTCTGAAATAAAGGCCAATGTCAACGCAAGATACCTCGAGGAACACCTGCCCGCGCCGCCGGACAAGCCCTCCGGACTGACGTTGGAATAACGGCTATATCACAATAATTTCGGGAGGTGTTCCGTCATAAAAGCATACAAAATATTATCGTCGCGATGGGTATTCGCGGCGATATTTGCCGTGCCGATGTTATTCGCACATATGTCACATTCACGCGCTTTTCTTGATACGGGACAGCTCACGGTTGAGCTTCTCGGTAAAACACAAACTATTGTCCCGGCAGAGTATTGGAAGCAATTTTGTATTACGTACAATGTCTTTTCGGCAGTCGCGTTTTACATGCTCGGTTGGATGATTTATCGGGCAATTATCGAGCCGTTTCTGACAGGACGCAGGAAAGGCGATCCGTTGCGTGAGGAAGACGTGAAAGTCGGACGTATCCGGCCACACGCAGTACATGAAGAAAATTAAGCGAACAAGCCTAAATCCCGTGTTCGCGGCGCAGGTGGACAGCTACTGCGCGTTCGTGGACGAGGCCGTCACCAAAAACGCCGTATCGCGGCGTTTTTTCATCAGCGTGCCATGTAACGCGAAAACGGAGGAGGACGCGAGGGCGTGGCTGTCCGAGAAAAAGGCCTTACTGGAGGAGAGCCTGTCCCGTTGCGGGAATACCTTGAAACGTCCTGATAACCCCGCCCGTTTCACAGCGGAGGTACTGTATACATTTCTCAATCGCGGCACGGCGGAACGTCAGAGTCTGCCGCAAAATCCCGGCAGAACGCCCGCGACACGCCGCGAGATTAAGAAGGTATCCGCAAAAGCGGACGCGTTGCAGATTATACAGGATATAGAGCCGGAGATGTCGCCCTGGCTATCCTATGTGTTTCCCCCGGCGTTGGACGCTACGAGGTTTGATTACATCGTCTGCGGCGATTCGATGGTCAGTTGTTACATGGCGGTGAACTACCAGTACTCGGTAAACGCGGCGTGGCTGACGGAAATCGTCGGCGCGGGAGAGGGTTTGGAGCTGTCTCTGTTTTTCTATCCGCTAAGGATAAGCTCCGCGAGCTGATTGACAAATCCATTCCCGGCGGTATGGTTTTCGAGCAGTTTATCGCGGCGATGAGCGCGGCGGGCTGCGAGGTCAAGCGCGGTAAATATCTCGCGTTCAAGTTGCCGGACGCGGAACGTTTTATTCGCGTAAAATCGCTCGGCGATGACTACACGGAACAGGCTCTCCGCGAGCGTTGCGTTGGCAAGCGGCGTGTGGTTTCCGCTCCGCAAGTCGCGCAGGATAAGCC
>BNZR01000136.1 GCA_026001245.1 Clostridia bacterium | reverse complement strand
TCCGGCACGCTCGCGGCCAAATACCGCTTAACCTTCAAACCCTCACCACCTTAAATTTAACTTTCGCAATCATATCGCGACTACCGCGTCGGCCTGTATGTCCACGTTTTGCTCTAATTCGTTGTAAGATAGCACTATCAAATCCGGCACCAATGGCTCGACCATCTTTTTAAAGTGAAAGCGAACCACCGGAGAAGTCAGCACTATCGGGGCCAGCCCCAAACCCGTCATGCGCTCGATTGCGCGGCGCAGACTGTTGAATACCTTCTGCACAACGTCCGCCTCCATGGACACGTACGAGCCATGCTCGGTCTGCTTAACATTGTCCAAAATGCTGTTTTCAAGATTGGGGTCAAGCGTCACCACATGCGCCTTTCCGTCCGGGACAAATTTGTGCGTTATCGAGCGTTTTAACGCCTGCCGCACGTATTCGGTAAGCATGTCGGGGTCGCGTGTCATGCCGCCGTAATCGCCCATGGTTTCGATAATCGTGGCCATGTCGCGTATGCTAACGTCCTCGCGCAACAGGTTGCCCAACACGCGCTGTACCTCGCCCAGGTTGAACAGCTTGGGGATTACCTCGTCCACCAAGGACGGCTGTTGCTGTTTAAGATTATCCACAAGCACCTGCACCTGCTGACGCCCCAACAGCTCCGCCGCGTGGCGGCGTATAACCTCCGTCATGTGCGTTGCGATAACGCTTGGCGGGTCAACTATGGTGTAGCCCAGTAGCTCGGCGCGGTCGCGGCGGCGCTCCGAAATCCACTTGGCGGGCAGACCAAAGGCGGGTTCCACGGTGTCAACCCCCTCTATGTCCTCGGAAATATCGCCGGGGTTCATGGCCAAGTAGTGATCCAGCATAATCTCGCCCGTGGCGACCTCACTGCCCCGGATTTTAATCATGTACTGGTTTGAAGAAAACTGAATGTTATCGCGCAGGCGGATAACCGGCACGATAAGGCCTAAATCTATAGCGCACTGGCGGCGTATCATAACCACCCGATCCAGCAAATCGCCGCCCTGCGACGCGTCCGCCAGCGGGATTATCCCGTAGCCGAATTCCAGCTCGATGGGGTCAACATTCAGCAGGCTTACCACGTTTTCGGGCTTGCGTATCTCCTCGGCCTGTTGCTGAACCTCCGGCATGGCGGCCACCTCCTCGGCCTTGGCGGCGCGTTGCCGCTGTCGCCACGCAACGAAGAATAATGTCCCCGCCATAGCCCACATAACGGGCTTGGGCATACCGGGAATCAGCGAGATTACAACGATTACGCCCGCCACAAGCATCAGCACGTTGGGGTTGCCCGCAAGCTGGCTGAAAACGTCCTGCCCCAGCGAGTTCTCCGCCGTGGATTTGGTGACGGTGATACCCATTGCAAACGCTATCAAAAACGAGGGTATCTGCGCGGCCAACCCGTCGCCGATTGTGGCCACGGTGTAAATCGCCGCCGCGTCCCCCGCCGCCATTTTTGCGTAGGTAACGCCGATTATCAAGCCGCCCACGATGTTAACCAGCGTGGCGATTATGCCGAAAATCGCGTCGCCCTTAACAAACTTACTGGCACCGTCCATAGCCCCAAAGAAGTCAGACTCGCGCTGAATCTCGACGCGGCGGCGGCGGGCGGTGTCCTCGTCTATGTTGCCGGAGTTCAAGTCCGCGTCAATGGCCATCTGCTTGCCGGGCATCGCGTCCAAGGTAAAACGCGCCGCAACCTCGGCCACGCGCTCCGCGCCCTTGGTTACGACCAAAAAGTTTGCTAAGAATATCAGGATATACATAATCGCGCCCACAACCATGTTGCCCCCCGTTACAAACGTACCGAAGGTTTTGATAAGCGCCCCCGCGTCGCCCCCGTTGGTAAGAATCGAGCGCGTGGCGGCGATATTGATAACCAGCCGGAACATGGTTGTGAAAAGCAACAGCGACGGGAACGTGGCAAAGTCCAGCGTTTTCTGCGCGTTTATGGCGGTAAGCAGAACCAGCACAGACACCGCAATGTTGATAACGATAAGCAGGTCTATGGCGACAGTGGGCAGGG
>BNZR01000135.1 GCA_026001245.1 Clostridia bacterium | reverse complement strand
TTTGGAAGCCGCAAAGCCCTATCAGGCGGGCGGAAACATGATTGCGGACGTGACCTTCGAGCGCACGCAGTACCAAAAGCCGCCGAATAAATTCGAGGCGGGGACGGGCAACATCGCGGACGCGGTGGGGCTTGGCGCGGCGCTGGACTACGTGTCACAAATCGGACTGCCGAATATCGCCGCGTATGAGCATTATCTTTTGGAGTACGCGACTGAAAAGCTGTGCGCTATCAACGGGTTGCACATTATCGGCACCGCCGCTAGCAAGACCTCGGTGCTGAGCTTTGTCTTGGACGGCCACAGCGTGCAAGACGTGGCAAAGCACCTTAGCGCGGCCGGAATCGCCATACGCGCGGGGCATCACTGCGCCCAGCCGATACTGCGGCATTTCGGGCTGGAGGGGACGGCGCGGCCAAGTTTGGCGTTTTACAACACCACGGACGAGGTAGACTTTTTGGCGGCAAAAATCAGAGAATTAGCGCGATAAACTCACATAAAGGAGATTTTTTATCATGAAAACTGTATTTATCACAGGGGTATCACGCGGGCTTGGGTTGGGTACGGCGTTGGTGCGCCGCTACTTGGCTGACGGCTATAAAGTTATCGCCGCATCGCGCAATGTGGACGGCGAGCATTTGTCCGCACTCAAAGCCGAATGGGGCGACAAGCTTGAGGTGGTGGCCATCGACGTCAGCGACATCAAGTCCGTAAAGGCCGCCGCGCAGGTTATCAAGGACAAGCTGGGCAAGCTTGACGTGCTTATCAGCAACGCCACGGCTACCAACGGCGACGGCAACTTGGCAATCGACGAGGGCGCGGACTTGGAACACATGCTAAACGCCTACGACGTGAACGCCGTAGGGTTCCTGCGCATGGTGCAGACGTTTTTGCCGCTGGTCAGCGAGGGCGCCACGCTGGCCGCGATAACCTCCGAGCAGGGCAGTATGGGGCATTGCTGGCGCGACAACGGCGCGGATTACGGCATGGCCAAGGCCGCGCTGAACTACGCCTGTGTGGTGACGCAACGCCGTCTTGGCGGGCGCGGACTGCGCGTGCTGGCCATTCATCCGGGCTGGGTGCAAACGCGCCCCGCGCCGCCGAAAGCGGACTTGACCCCGGAGGAAAGCGCCGACCACATCTTCAAAACCATAGCCAACCCGCCGCCCTATGACGCGAAAACCAACAAGGGCGTGTACGTCAACTACGACGGCGCGGACTTCGTGTTTTAAGCCAGCTCCAGCACAACGGGGCAGTGGTCGCTGCCGTGTATGTCGGGGCGGATTGACGCGGCGACGACGCGGCTCATCAGCCGCTCGCTGGCCAAAAAATAGTCGATACGCCAGCCGATGTTGCGCTCACGCGCCTTGGCCATGTACGACCACCAGCTGTACGCGTCGCGCTCGTCCGGGTGCAGTCGCCTGAACGTGTCGGCAAAGCCCGCCGCCAGCAGCTCTGTCATCTTTCCGCGCTCCTCGTCGGTGAAGCCCGCGTTCCGACGGTTGGAGCGCGGGTTTTTGATGTCAATCTCTTGGTGCGCCACGTTTAGGTCGCCGCAGATAATCACGGGCTTGCTTGCGTCCAGCTTTGTTAAATAGCCGCGCATGGCGGCCTCCCACTCCATGCGGTAGCCCAGCCGCGCAAGCTCGCGCTGTGAGTTGGGGACATAAGCGTTTACAAGATAAAAGTCCGCAAATTCAAGGGTTATCACGCGTCCCTCGTGGTCGTGCGCGTCCTCGCCTATGCCGCAGGTCACGTTTAGGGGTTCGGCGCGGGTGAAGATCGCCGTGCCGGAGTAGCCCTTTTTGTCCGCGCTGTGCCAGTATTCATGGTAGCCGGACAGGTCGGGGTCGGCCTCGCCGCGTATCATCTTGGTCTCTTGCAGACAGACGATGTCGGGGTCAAGTTCGCGCAGGGAGCTTTCAAAGCCTTTTTTGATACATGCGCGTAAGCCGTTGACGTTCCAGGATATTAGCTTCATGGGGACACCTCCGATTTGTCTGAATTATACTCCCGCCGCGCCGAATTGTCAACAGAAAATTATCGTTGACAAGTAAATCCCTCCATGGTATAATACACTA
>BNZR01000134.1 GCA_026001245.1 Clostridia bacterium | reverse complement strand
CCTTACGCGGGGTCTTTCGGGCTTACGCGCCAGCTTTACGCGCTGGTAGGCCGTTAATGTGTCGCTCATAAACCGCCCCTCCTATCGGGGTGCATTTTCAGGATTTTTACCAGTGCCGAGCGCATTTCGCCGCGCGGCACAATCGCGTCAACAAAGCCGTGGGACAGCTGGAACTCGGCGCGCTGAAAGCCCTCCGGCAGTTTCGCGCCGATGGTCTGTTCGATTACTCTCTGCCCCGCAAAACCGATTAACGCGCCCGGCTCGGCCAAAATAATGTCGCCAAGTGACGCGAAGCTTGCGGTGACTCCCCCCATGGTCGGGTGCGTCAGCACCGAGATAAACAGGCCGCCGTCGTCGGAAAACGCCCGTATCGCGGCGGAGGTTTTGGCCATCTGCATAAGAGAGAACATGCCCTCCTGCATACGCGCCCCGCCAGAGGCGGAGGTCATGCGCCTTACGGCGGGAGATTTGCGAAAGTCCGGCATGGCCGACGAGATAGTGCGCGAGAATTCCGGGCTTATGCGCTCTCTGCGCACGGTGTTGCGCAAATCGCTGGACGAATTGTGCGGGTTAGACACAGCGGCGTTGATTGCAAGCAGATATGAAAAATACCGCAAATATTAGGGGGCGTATTGTTGAAAATTTTAGCTACGGGCAGCGCGTTGCCGGCGGGCGAGGTAACAAACGACATGTTCGCGCAGGTAATGGACACCAATGACGAGTGGATTTTTTCCCGCACGGGCATACGCTCGCGCCGCGTGTCAAACGGCGACACCGCGCTGTCGCTTGCGGTGCAGTCAGCCGAAAACGCCTTGGTGGGCATTGACAGACAGCGTATCGCGCTGGTAATATGCGCGTCAATCAGCGCCGAGCATATCACGCCGTCGCTGGCCTGTTTTCTGCAACGGGACTTGGGACTGCGCGAGGACATCCTGGCGTTTGACGTAAACGCGGCCTGTTCGGGCTTTATCTACGCCCTTGGAATCGCCGAGCCGCTTTTGCGCGAGGGGCAATACGCTTTGCTTATCGGCACCGAGCGTCTGTCCCGAATCACGGATTACGCCGACCGTTCAACCTGCGTGCTGTTCGGGGACGGCGCGGGCGCGGTGGTTGCGGAAAAGGGAAAAAATAATGTATTCCACTTTATGTCCGGGGCAAGGGGCGACCCCGCGCCGCTGAATATCGGGGCCGCGCCGCCCTCGGCAAACCCGTTCGCGCCGCCGGGCGAGTCGCCGCAAATGAACATTCACATGAACGGGCAGGACGTGTTCCGCTTCGCGGTTGAGGTGCTGGTCAAAAGCGCGAAAGAGGTTATCGCGCAGGCGGGGAAGACGGCGCAGGACATTACGCATTTCGTCTGCCATCAGGCCAACAGGCGCATAATCGAAAACGCGGCGGCCAGACTGGGCGTGCCGATTGACAGGTTTTTTATGAATATCGAGACGCGGGGGAATACCTCGGCGGCCAGCGTGCCAATCGCGCTGGACGAGCTAAACGCCACAGGCAACTTAAAGCGCGGCGACAGCGTTGTGCTTGCGGGCTTCGGCGGGGGCTTGACCTATGGCGCGATATATTTGGAATGGTGAGGTGCTACTTGTGTTAAATGAACTTTTGGGCATAAAATATCCGGTTTTGCAGGGCGGCATGGCGCAGATCTCCACGGGCAAATTCGCCGCCGCCGTATCGAACGCGGGCGCGTTGGGGATTATCGCAACGGGCGGCTTCTCGGCGGAACAACTGCGGGCGCATATCCGCGAGGCGCGTGAGCTTACCGACCGTCCCTTTGGCGTGAACATCCTAATGCTTCACCCGGAGGTGAAGCAACTGGCGCAAATCGCGGCGGACGAGCGCGTTGCGGTGGTGACAACGGGCGCGGGCGACCCGTCGTCGCACATCGAGCCGTGGAAAAACGCCGGGATTCGCGTGTTCCCGGTTGTGGCGGCGGTTGCGCTGGCACAGCGCATGGAACGCGCCGGGGCGGACGGCGTTATCGCCGAGGGTACGGAAAGCGGCGGCCACGTGGGCGAGGCCACGACCATGGCCTTGGTGCCGCAGGTGGCATCGGCGGTGAAAATCCCGGTTATCGCGGCGGGGGGGAT
>BNZR01000133.1 GCA_026001245.1 Clostridia bacterium | reverse complement strand
CCGTGCCGCCGAACAACTACCACCTCTCGATTAACAACGAGCAGCACGCTTACATCAAGCCGGACGGAACGTCCATTGAGGAACTCGTTTTCTCGAATTACCGTTACGGAGGTCTTGTCGTTATCCTCTCCGATAAGGACACAGGCAAACCCGTTGGCGGCGCGACATTCAGCGTTTCCGATGTGAATAACAAAGCGGTCGGTAACGCCGCCGATGGCGTGTACACCACAGATGCTAAGGGCGAGTTTTATCTTGAAAATCTCGCGGCGGGCGATTACAAAATCACACAGCTTACGGCGGCGCAGGGCTACGCAACGGACAGCGTTCCCAACAATCGCACCGTCAGACTGCAACACACCAACGCCGACCAGAGCGTATTCCGCGCGGAATTTTCCAACTCCCCGCTCGGCACTTTGCTCGTGCGTTTGAAAGACAACATCACGAAAGTCGGTATCGCGGGCGCGAAGTTCAACGTAAAACTTAGCGGCGGCGAGGACTTGGGCGAGTTCACCACCGGGGCGCAAGGCACGTTCACGCTTCCTAAAATCGCTCGCGGAACGTATATCATCACGCAAATCTCCGCTCCCACGGGCTATCTCGTGACTGGAACGGCGAAAACGCAGTATGTGAATTACGTCAACACCTATGCGGTGGACTTCGAGAACAGCCCCAAGAGCGGCTTGTATATCGTCAAGTATGACGCGGACACGAAAGCCCCGCTGAAAGACGCGAAGTTCCGCGTTGAGCAGGACGGCGCGTTAATCGGCACATACACCACAAACGCGGACGGCGCGTTTACCGTGCCGAACCTTGAACCCGGTTGGTACGCGGTTTCGGAGTATGCCGCGCCGCAGGGATATATTTTGGACGATTCGCCGAAAAGCGTACAGGTTATATCAGAAAAACTCCACAAGTTGGAGTTTGAGAACAAGAAATTAGCGAGTATCCAAATCATCAAGACGGACGAATACAGCGGCGACCCGTTGCAGGGCGCGAAGTTCCGTATCACGACACAGGCGGGCGAGTTCGTCGCGGATGTGGTAACGGACGCGAGCGGCAAGGCGAGCGTCGGCGAAGTTCAGCCCGGTTGGTATGTTATTGCGGAGACTAAAGCTCCGAGCGGCTACCTTATCACAGACCCCGCGAGGACGGTTGAGGTCAAAGCGACGATTCCGTGCGTGGTGACAATCACGAACCGAGCCGAGAACAACCTTGAAATCGTCAAACTGGACTATTTCAGCCGCGCACCGTTGGCAGGGGCGACGTTCAAGGTGGAACACTCAAACGGCGCAAACGTCGGCACTTTCCGCACCGATAGCACGGGCAAAATCCTTGTGGGAACGCTCACGGAGGACACCTACGTCGTTTCCGAAGTCGCCGCGCCGCAGGGCTATCAGCTTGATTCCGAGCCGCAGACGATTGTGATTCAAGGCGGGAAACTGCTCTCGTTGGAGTTTCTCGACAAGCCTTTAAGCGGAATCCAAATCCTCAAAACGGGTGCGGACGGTAAAGTGCCGCTTGCGGGCGCGGTATTCACCATTGACAAACCCAACGGCGAACGTATCACCACGGGCGTAACCAACGGAAGCGGTAAATATATTACCGACGTGAGCGGCAAAATTGTAGTTCACGGCTTGGAAAGCGGCGTGTATATCGTCAGCGAGGTTTCCGCACCCGATGGCTATATCCTCGATTCCGTGCCGCAGACTGTTGAAGTCAAGAGCGGCAAGCTGACGCTCGTAGAGTTCACAAACCGCGAGCTTCCCAACCTCTATATCCGCAAAGTTGACCGCGAAACAGGTTCGCTCGTTGCGGGCGCGGAGTTCCTTGTGGAGAAAAATGGTGTGTTCGTCGCCTATGTGGTGTCGAGCGCGAGCGGCGCGGTGATTGTGCCGCACGTTCAGCCGGGATTTTACACGATAACAGAGGTAAAAGCCCCCGCAGGATATGAGCTTAACGACCCCGTTCAGACCGTGGAGGTTCGCGCCACAGGCGAGGCATACTACAACAGCGCCGCGCTTGCGGGTAATGTCGTGACTTTCGGCAATAATCCGCTGAATAGCCTTGAAATTGTCAAACTCGACAGCGTGACGCACAATCCTTTGAGC
>BNZR01000132.1 GCA_026001245.1 Clostridia bacterium | reverse complement strand
AGCCGCCGCCACCGCGCTTGGATACGTCCGAGCAGAAGCGCGTGGAGTTGCATTTACATACAAAGATGTCCGAGATGGACGGGCTTACCGATCCGCTCGAGCTTATGGAGCTATTAAATCTGTGGGGACACAACGCCGTGGCGGTTACCGACCACGGGGAGCTGTATGCCTTCCCCAAGCTTATGAACGCGCGGTTTAAAAAAATTAAAAATCCCGATTTTAAGGTGCTGTACGGCTGTGAGGGCTATCTGGCCGACCCGACCGCCGAAGCCCGAGGACGGCATGCGTTTCACATTGTGGTGCTGGCCCGCAACATGACGGGACTGCGCAACCTGTACGAGCTGACCAGCGCGGCGCATTTGCACCACTTCCGCTACCACCCCAATCTTACGCGGGACTTGCTTGTGAAGCACCGCGAGGGACTGCTTATCGGCTCGGCATGCGAGGCGGGGGAGCTGTTCGCGGCGGTCGCGGCGGGCGAGCCTTGGGACAAGCTGTTGGAGATTGCGCGGTTTTACGATTATTTAGAGATCCAGCCGCTGTGCAACAACCAGTTTATGATAGCCAAAAAAATAGCCGCTGATGACGAACAACTTCGCGATTTTAACCGCACGATTGTTAAAATCGGTGAGGAGCTTAACATCCCCGTGGCGGCCACGGGCGACGTGCATTTTTTGAACCCGGAGGACGAGGTGTTTCGCACGGTGCTGTTGGCATCTAAGGGTATGAACGACGGGCGGCCTTTGCCGCTGTATCTTAAAACCACGCAGGAAATGCTTGAGGAATTCGCGTATCTTGGCGAGGACAAGGCCTTTGAGGTGGTGGTGACCAATACCCAAAAAATTGCCGACCTGTGCGAGACTATTCACCCCGTGCAGAAGAACAAATTCTGCCCGCCGGAGCTGCCCGGCAGTGAGGACGAGCTTCGCGCCCTGGCGATGAATCGATTGCCTAAGCTGTACGGCGATGCCGCGCCCGATTTTATCATGCGGCGCGTGTCCGCCGAGCTGGAGCCGATTATCAAGGGCGGCTACGCGCCGATTTATATGTCCGCGCAGAAATTGATTGCGGATTCTATGAAAAACGGCTACATGGTGGGGTCGCGGGGCAGTGTTGGCAGTAGCTTTGTGGCGTTTTTGGCGGGGATTACGGAGATAAACCCCCTGCCGCCGCATTATCGCTGCCCGGAATGTAAGTGGAGCGAGTTCCCTGACGCGGTATGCGGCTGGGATTTGCCGCGCAAGGCATGCCCCGTCTGCGGCGCGGAGGCCGTGCGCGACGGCGTGGATATTTCGTTTGCGACGTTTTTGGGGTTTGACGGGGATAAGATGCCGGATATTGACCTAAACTTTTCGGGGGAGTATCAGGCGCGGGCGCACCAGGGCGCGATGGATATGTTCGGGGCGGGCAGTGTGTTCCGCGCCGGGACCATCACGGGAGTGGCGGCCAAGACGGCTATGGGCTTTGTGCTTAAATACTGCGAGGAAAACGGACTTGCGCTAAACGCCGCAGAGCGCAGTCGGCTGGCCAAGGGCTGCGAGGGGGTTCGCCGCTCGTCGGGACAGCACCCGGGCGGGCTGGTGGTCGTACCGCGCCAGAACGACATACATGAGTTTACGCCCATACAATACCCCGCCAACAAGAAGGACAGCGGCGTGCAGACAACCCACTTCGAGTATCATGACATTGAGGCCAATCTGCTAAAGCTGGATCTGTTGGGGCATGACGACCCGACTATGATAAAGCATTTGGAGGATCTTACGGGGACAACGGCCACGGATATTGACCTTGCCGACTCCGAGACCATGAGCCTGTTCACCACAAGCGAGGCCTTGGGCTTTGTGGACGACCCGGTGCTTGGGACTACGGGCGTTGTGGCGTTGCCGGAGTTCGGAACGCGCTTTGTGCGGAAGATGCTGTGCGACACTATGCCAACCACGCAAAGCGAGCTAATCGGCATATCGGGCTTAAGCCACGGCACGGACGTGTGGCTGGGCAACGCCGCCGACTTGATAGCGTCGGGCAAGACGTTGCGGGACGTTATCTGTTGCCGGGACGACATTATGTCATTTTTAATAGCGCAGGGCATGGACAAACTGGAGTCGTTCAAGATTATGGAGAACGTTAGGCG
>BNZR01000131.1 GCA_026001245.1 Clostridia bacterium | reverse complement strand
GTACACCGCCACGGGCAGTTCCACAAAGGTCACGGGTTACGTCACTACGGCGGTCTACAACGGAACGCTTGCCAAACTCGCGCAGGGTAAAACGGTCTACACGGCATACTTCGAGGGCGCGGAAATTCGCACTCCGCTCGAAATGGTAACATCTACCGAAATGCCTACCGCTACAACGCCTAACCTGTTGCCGACTGAAAGCGAAGATGCTCCGACTGAGCAGACTATTACGGAAACGGCAGAACCTACTGCCACGCCTACCGCCGAACCCGTCGCAGATACGGATAGCGGCGGCAGTTCAAACGCCGCGTTGTATGTCATTATCGCGCTTCTCGCGGTTTTGCTCGTATGCGCGTTTATGATTATTTTCAGAAAGGGGAAATTTAACTATGCGAAAACTCATCACAATTCTGCTGACGCTGGCTCTGATGACAGTGTCAGCGATTCCGGCTCTCGCGGCTGATTATGACTTCGGCACAGGGAGCGACACTATCGGAGGGTTCGGAACGTCCACAAGCACGGATAATCCTGTACAGCCCGACCCGATGAACGACAACACGCGCCGCAATAAGGATGCGGCATACTTCCCGCCGCCCTACGGGATTTTCAGCGGCGACATTCCCACCGACCCGTCAAGTCCATACCACAACAACCTCCCACAGAGCGGCTTCGTTCCCGTCAATCAGGACTTGCCGCCTGTCGGAAACGAGGACTACGCGCCGGGCAGTTCTAACGTATCGAGCGGACTTCTACCCTCCACATCGCAGACCTCTACGCTGAACACGATGCCGTGGTATTACGACGACAGCTCAATCGGTACGCTCTACGTCGCAAGCACCCAAAAGACGATAAAGGTCTACGAGGGCGAGGGCTTAGACAATCTCGCCAAAGGCGCGGGGCATTTCGCGTCCACCTCCGCTTGGGACGGCAATATCGCGCTTGCGTCGCATAACAGAAGCGGCTACTTCGGGTGGCTCAAAGACGCGAAAGTCGGCGACAAACTCACCTACACCACTCGCTACGGAACGCGCACCTACGAGGTCATCAGCAAGACGCAGGTTGACGAGTACGACAACACCGGGCTTGGCTACTCTGCGGCGAATACGCTTACGCTGTTTACTTGCGTGGAAAACGTGTCAAACCTGCGCTGGTGCGTGGTTGCCCGTGAGGTGAAATAGCTAATATTCCGAGCAACTTTTTTCTGGAAATTGAAAAAAGTGCTTGACATACAACTTTATAAGTGGTATAATATAATCAAGGGAACAGATGACGTAAAAATGCCAACGGTAAAATCCCTAATTACTCACCAAAATGGGAGGATACCACTATGAAGAATTTAGTCAAGCTCGCGGCAGTGTTCGCGCTCGGAATCATCGTTGCACTCGTTGTGATACTTCCGAAAATCTCGTCGGAATCCGCAGAAATCTCTCCTACGCCCGATATTCAAGCGGAAATTCAGAGAGCGGTTGACGAAACAGTTAAGGACGCCCTTGCGGTAACCGTCACGGAAACACCGAAAGAAACCGCCGGAATCGCGACAGATGCAACCACCGAATCCGCGCAGGAACTTGAAGTTACGCCCGAACCCACAGCGGCGGTAGAACCCGTGAAAGCGGCGGTAACGGATGCCAAGCCCGAAACCAAACCATCTTCTTCTCCGCAAGTAACGGCAACGCAGCCCGAAACGTGGTGGGAGGACGGCAAGCAGTACACAATGATTAACGGGCATAAAGCTCTAATCTCCGACGAGGGCAACAATCAGCAAAGTTCCTACGACTGGGAAAACGACCCATTGAAAGATGTTCCCGGACCCTTTACAGGGAATGGCGGGAACTAACCGAATAACCAAACGAGCGGCGAGGTCAATTACGACCCCGCCGCTTTTTTATGCCAAAAATCAAGATAGGAGGTTTTCAAATGAAGCGAATCTTATGCGTATTCCTTGCGGTCATAACGCTGCTCGGTTCGTTCAGTATCACCGCTCTCGCGGGCGACCCGCTCGACGAAAACGGCGATACGGGCGGCACGGGACCGGGTGGCGGCGGCAGCTTGAACGATTACTGGACGAGCGCGTGGCAGGGTATGCGAATCACGGTCATTGATGTGACCGACACTTCTAATATTCTGAACGGTACTGTGCGCGGCAAA
>BNZR01000130.1 GCA_026001245.1 Clostridia bacterium | reverse complement strand
CCCGATTCCATACAGGCTTGAATCGCTCTATCAGCATGGACTCGGCGAGCGGTATCCAGATGTCGTCCACGACAAGAAAACGGCAGTAGAAATCGGCGATTTCGAGGTTCTCAGCGGCTTTCACGGACTCGGCGTGTTCGGAGAGCCGTTTCCAGAGAGCCTGACCGTGGTCAACATCTAATCCCAGACCACCTTTTCTCGCGCCCGCCGGCACAGCTTTGCCAACGTAGATAGGGCAACGAAACTGCCCGTCGCGATTAACCTCGGATAAACGCCCATAAGCAGAAAAAGAGCCGATGTAGTATATGGCGTACACTCCCGCTCCAATAAATGGTTCCGGCGGCAACGGTTGCGCGTCCATTTCGAGCAACTTGTCGGCGACGCTCTCACCAAGATTACGCTTATCAAGCGGGTTAAACGGCTTTAAGACCGGCTTGTCGTCTCTCGGCATCCTGCGTCACCATCCTTTCCAACTGTGTTGCTACCGATACCCCAATAATGTTTGCCAACTTCACGGGTACGGCGTTTCCTATCTGTCTCATGCTTTCTGTCCACGAACCGTGGAAGAGATAAGCATCGGGGAATGTCTGAATCCTTGCGGACTCGCGGACTGTATAGTAACGGAGTGAACCGTTATCAAGCGAGAGCATATTCTCGCCGCCCGGCACTCCGTGCGCTCCCGCCTTGATTGTTTTTGATGGTTCATCCAACACGCTACCGGAATGTCCGGCATAAGGTCTTGCGCCGTCGCGGAACTCATGGTTTGCCCACTTGTTTGCTTCATTGTCTCTTGGGTCGGGTAATCCTGTGATAGCATCGCGGACGGTCTGCCATCTATGACCGAGAGCCTCTTTGTCAACCAGCTGAACTACTCGCTTTTCCTGTGCGGATTCATCAGGTCGGTTCTTCTTAGCAATGCGATGTTCTTCCCAGTAGGAGCCATCGCCGTACTTGGCGAAGGCCAATGCCTCTTTTGAGTGTGTCGGCAGAGGGAAAGACCAGTGCGCGTTCAGGTCGCTGCGGAAGCCGACAATAACCACGCGATGCCGCTGTTGCGGAACGCCATAGTCAGCGGCGTTCACGAGCCGAAAGACCACATTGTACTCAAGCCCTTTGTCGCCGCTTGAAGTGTGGTATTCCTCTAAGAGTCTCAAATGCTCCATCCACTCCATTCCTTCATGGGCGGTAACCTCCGGATGGGAAAGCTGGAGCAATATATAATTGAAATATGAGCTAAATGATTTGCGGAGCAGTCCCTTTACGTTCTCGAAGATGAAGCCCTGCGGGCGCAGTTCTCGAACCGCCCTGACTGCTTCGGGGAACATATCCCTCGCGTCGGTAAAAGCTTTGTGCTTTCCTCCGAGAGAAAACGGCTGACAAGGCGGCCCCCCCGTGACGAATTGAATATCAAGACCATAATCGGAATAGTGAACAAGGCGGACGTCAGTCTGGACTACGTTCCAACGCTCAATCCCTTTATATCCATTCGATATATTCGCTTTAATATTGTCGCAGGAATCCTTATCCCACTCAAGTAATGCCGCAGGCTCAAAGCCCGCCTGATGCAAGCCGAGTGCCAAACCGCCTGTTCCGCTTCATCCGCTTCCTGCACACGGTAGGAACGGACATCGAGGCTGTTTGGGTTATCTGCTATGTATTCCGACACAGCCGCCCAGACTTCTTTGTCGAAACGGGTTTCTATTACATCTCTGAATGAGCGAAGTTCCTTCA
This sequence comes from Clostridia bacterium, assembly GCA_026001245.1. Next base: position 433 of record BNZR01000130.1, on the reverse strand, counting down.
TATGCCGCCCTCCCTGCAAAAATTCCTAATTTTAGTCGGTTTTGTTGTATTGCTTTGGTTTAACATCTATTATAACATGCGTTCGGCAATTTGTCAAAAATAATTTTTGATTTCTCAAACTTTCCTATTGACATCTACGATTCAATCAGTTATAATAGATTACAGTTCGGCAGCGTTGGGAGTGAGACTTGCTTTCCAAGCGACGAGCTATGCAGATTGACCAGTGGCAAGGTCTATGAGGGCAGGGTTTACCATATTGTTTCACGCGCGGATGGCGCGGCAGCAATGCCCGGCTCGGCGGTATCGCTGAAAAAGCGGTAGACCGTCAGTAGCGAAGCCATGCCCAAACGAAGGCGGTGGACGATGAAGACGTTAGAGGAAAAGCAGACGCTTTCAAAATGGTTCGCCTTCAGCGCAAACTGGTATGTTCTAT
>BNZR01000129.1 GCA_026001245.1 Clostridia bacterium | reverse complement strand
ATAGTAAGCTACCAAGCCATTTAATTTGCTTGTTTTCGATTATGGATAGAACAATCGGATTAAATGTCATGCCCTTGCTACCTGTGGGAACAACTCGAATGTTGATACGATTCCCCTCTTTTACCTCTCCCGTTACCCATTGTATAAACGGATTCCATTTCGGATAGGCCGCAAAATCAGTTAGTACGCGCCATACGGCACCGGGCGTGGCAGATATTTGTGTCTCGGTTTCAATGTGTTTTTTCATAAAAACAACATCTCCCTTCAAATTCCAGCTTAAGTATATCACAAATAGTAGGTTGTGTCAATGTTTTAAAAAGATTTATTTATAGAGATAGACTGCTCGACAAACTGGAATTTAGCGAACTATAATTTGCGAGATTTACTTTTTGAATGTTGGATTCCGCATGTTATAATCACAGTCATTATAATTGTATAGATGACAAATATCAGATATGGGACATTGCTACCATTGTTTTGTTCATGTGATATAAGAAACAAGTTAAAAAAGAAATTTCCGGTTAAATGCCATACTGACGCAGGAATAATATTACCCTTTGCTTTTTTGGTAATCCAATAGTAGCCAAAACTTTCCGCAATACATCCAATTACAAACAAGACAATTGGCGCTGTCAGCGTTCCTAGCCAAAAGAAGTGATAGTGCCATAATGCCCAAACCCCGCCGACAAGAATTGGCGTCGCGGGAAATCCGAATTCATTATCTATCTGCTCTTGTAAAAAACCTCTCCAACCCATTTCTTCGGCAATCAATGCCCAAAAAATAACCGGTAATCTGCTTGGTTTTAACGCCATTCCCGACACAGGCGTAAAGCTATTATCGCCAATAAGCAAAGTTAATTTAGTTGCAAATAATACTAAAAAAGGGATAAGAATCGCCAACAAGATAGAAACGAGCCGAATGTTACGAATATAGCATCTTCGCAAAAATGATACAAAACCCGCGCGTCCTCCGAAAGTCACGGTCACTATCAGCGCGGCAAGTGTTGGACTCATTGCCGCAATTCCGTATAGAATCAAGTTCGGAATGCCTATTTGAAAAACGGTAATATTTTTAACCATTGCTACACAGAGCAACGGCAACCCAAAGGCGACCGCCAAAAATAAAGCCGTGAATCGTAGGCGTTGATTGCTATGATTGGCTTCCAACTTAACCGCTCCTCAAATTCTAATTTAAGTATATCACAAACGGCAAGCTATTTCGATACTTCACTAAGATTTTTTAATCCCGTGCCGCTTGCGTATGCTGTGCGCCGCGTAACGCAGTGTCAGCGCCGCCGCCATGATTGGGTTGTAGCCCACGTATCGGTAGGCGTTGAACGTCATGAGCGCGGATTTGAATCTGTTGCCCGATTTTGAGGTTGGCGACAGTCTGTAGGTCAGTAGCGGCTCGTCCAGCCCGTAGGCGTGGCCGAATTCGCGGAGTATCGCCAGCCAGGTGGCGTAATCCTCGTGCATTTCATCGCCGCCCATCTTGTAGCGCGAGATAATATCCGTGCGCACAATGACGGACGAGCAGGACATCAGGTTCTGCTTGAGCAGCTGCCTGTATGACAATTTGGGGACGGCGGGCATTATATATCCGTAGGGTTTGCCGTCAAAATCCATGAACGCGGAGGCCGTGTATGAAATAACCGCACCCGTTTGACGCATGAAGTCCAGCTGTTTTTGCAGCTTGTCGGGTTGCCAGAGGTCGTCGCTGTCCAGAAAGGCTGTCCACTCACCTTTTGCCATTGATACGCCGTAGTTTCGCGATGCCGCGACGCCTAGGTTTGTCGTGTTGCGGAGCAGTCGGGCGTTGCGTCCCGCTATCGCGTTTTGCGCGATTGTGTGTGTGGAATCGGTGGAGCAGTCATCTATTATGAGCAGTTCAAAATCGGTGTAGGTTTGCGCGAAGACCGAGGCGATGGAGGCGGCGATGGTGCGCTCGGCGTTGTAGGTCGGCATGATTATGGTGATGGTTGGCATGTGGCACCTCCTTTGATGGTTGAAGTATAGCATATATTGGGGAGTTTGTAAAGGCTGGGGCGGCCATCCCAAAAATAATTTTGAAAATTTGCGATTTGGGGCTTGCAAAGGCTTTTGATCTGTGGTATAATGCTAATGTTGTGTGTAGATGCGCTCGTAGCTCAGCTGGATAGAGTACTTGACTACGAA
>BNZR01000128.1 GCA_026001245.1 Clostridia bacterium | reverse complement strand
CGGATTTTCACCAGCCGTTCGCGCTGTACTACGAAAAAGGCAAGCGCGAAAGCGTCACGGACAGAGCGGATTTTCACTTTTTGGAGTTGCCGAAGTTTCGGCGCATAGTGCCGGATATAAACAACGGCTTGCACAGATGGTTGTATTATTTGGATAGGGGCTACAAAATGCCCAATGATGAGCTTACAAGGGAGGTTTTGAAAATGGATACGGGTTTGAGGGGCTTCGACGAGCGGTATAAAGGAACTGTGGAGAACCCTTTGTTTCGGAAAGAGTATTGGAATACGTTCATGGCCGAGTGGGCGGAGCATGACAGAATGAAAACCGCGCGGCTGGATGGACGGCTGGAAGGACGTCTCGAAGGACGTCTCGAGGGGATGTATTCCACATTTGCCGTCATGAAGAAGAAGAATTTTCATGAAGACATCATCTGCGAGTTGGCGCGTGAGCAAGGCATGAACGCAAAAGAAATTGACGACATGCTGCAATCAATATAACAACACAAAAAACATGGGGGCGCAATCGCGCCCCCGTATCGTTGCCACTTCGCGGGCGATTGAGACAATCGCCCCTACTTCACATACCCCATGGCCAGCACTGTGAACTCCTTGGCCTCGTCGCCTGCCGCCATGCGGATTTCTACCTTGTGCTTCTTGGCGGTATCCTCTTTGAACACTACCTTTGTCACGGCCTGATTCCACGCGCCGGAGGCCGAGCTGTTCAGCGTGGCCACTACTTTGCCGTCTACCAGCACCTCAGCCTGACCCGCCGTTGCCGCGCTGCTCATCTTGTACAGCACCGACAGATTCTTAAACGTGGTCTCGAAGCTAAGCGGGCTGTTGTCGGACGTGGTTTCGTGCTTCCAGTTGTTCGGAAGCTTGGGCTGGTTGTTAAACTGGAACGTGCCTGTGCTTGAATCCTGCCCGGTGAAGCCGCCGACCGTTATCGTGCCGCCCGACAGACCGATTTTGCTGTCGATTTCGACAAGACCGACAAAGCTGTCGCCGATAACGGGCGTTGCGGGGATTTTATACGCCGGGGACGCGGCGGCCTTGTCAACCGCCTCGAACAGATTCACCACGCAGTCGGTCATAATCTGATGGCCGTCGTTGGTGGGGTGCAGTCCGTCAGAGGCGAAGAACTGGTCGTTGGTCATAACCCCGCTGGAGATTTTGGGGGTTACCGCGTCTTTAATGCTTACCATGGGCAGCTCGTAGGCCTCGCCCAGCGGGATGTACTTGGTCTGCATGTTAAACTGGCTTTGGAATACCGAGAAAATCAGCACCACGGCGGGGGCGTTGTCCGCGCTTAGAATCTCGCGGATAAGGCTTTCATAGGCCTCGCCGCCCGTTTGGTCGTCGCCGTCATTCACCGCGAACTCGATAAACACAACGTCGGGCTTGGCGGGGGCTACGGTCAAAATGTCGCTGGTGTAGCGCACGATTCCGATGTCGGAGGATGTGCCGGCCATGCCGCCGTTTACCACGTTGACGTTGCCGCCGAACAGCTTCTTAAAGCCCTCGGCCGACAGCGACGCCCAGCATTGGGCGTTGGGGGTGGCGTTGTAGCCCTCGGTGATCGAGCCGCCGAAATAGGCCAGTGTGACGTCCTTGCCGTCCTTGGCCTTTTGGATCGCGGCCTTAAGGCGCTCGGTGTTGCCCGTGCTGACAAGACTTGCGGTTATCATCTCGTCATAGAACTCCGAAATGTCCTTGGGGGGCAGGATCTCCTTGCCCGCGCCGTCGATTACTACATCGTCAATATAGAAGTCGCCGTCCTCGGTGGACTCTACGTACAGAATCAGGCCGTCGGTCGTGCCTGCGGGTACGGTGTAGCTACCCTTAAGCTCGACCCATTCGCCGCTGGGGGCTTCCGCGCCGACATGCCCCTCCCATACCTGAGTGCCGGCATCGTCGGAATACTGGAACGCGAATTGTATGGTCTGGGGTGCGCCGGTGTCCTGACGAACCCACATGGAAATTTGATACTCGTTGCCGTTGATAAACAGCTTCGCGCCGTCTATCGCCGCGCCGTGCCAGTTCGCGCCGCGCCCGCTCATTTTAAGGCTTTGCTTGCCGTCGTGCGCCACGGTGCTGTCAAGGGTTACGTCGCCGCTGGAGCCTTGGCGAAGCCCCCAGCCGTCTAAATCCGACTCGAAGTCGTTGGCGTACAGGTGTTCCGGGGCCGCCGGGGTGGGGGACGGCGTTTCTACAGACG
>BNZR01000127.1 GCA_026001245.1 Clostridia bacterium | reverse complement strand
TAGGCGACTCGGTGGGGCAGTTTACACAGGAAAACCCCGAGGATAAGCTGGAGTTTACGGTGGAAATAGCCCAAGAGGGTTCATATTCCCTGATATTTTCGGCCATGGCCATCGGCGGCGAAAAGCAGAACAACGTGCTGGTGGACGGCCAGGGCGCGGGTACGCTGATTATACCCAAGGCGGCCAAGTCCAACAATAAAGTTAAGAACATCTTCCTTACGGCGGGTGAGCATAAAATAGCGGTCACGGCGGAATGGGGCTGGATTCGGGTGTTTTCGCTGACGGTTTCGCCGGACGGCGAGGCGCTTACGGACTATTACGTCCCCGCGACGCTGGTGAATCCCAACGCCAACGACGATGCGCTGTCGCTGATGAGCTTTTTGGTTGACAATTACGGCAAAACGTCGCTGGCCGGCCAGCAATCCCAGGGCAACTGGGGGGCTGACCACGGGCTTAAGGGCGGCGAGTCGCAGTTTGTTTTCAACCGCACGGGCAAGTACCCGGCGGTTATCGGGCTGGACATGATAGACTACAGTCCCTCCCGCGTCGCCAAGGGCGCGAGTTCCTCCGAGGTTCAGGCGGCCATTGACGCTTGGGACAACAACGCCATCGTAACGTTTTGCTGGCACTGGAACGCGCCGGCCGAATACTTAAAGCCCACCGCAAGCTGGAGCAAGGGCTTCAACACCAGCGAAGTGGTGGCGGGCTTCTTCAAAAAAATCATGAGCGGCAACGACCAGGCGGGCTACGATTTGCTTATGAGCGACATTGACGCTATCGCCGTACAGCTGAAAAAGCTACAGGACGCGGGGGTTCCCGTGCTGTGGCGGCCATTACACGAGGCCAGCGGCGGCTGGTTTTGGTGGGGAAGCGACCGCGATAGCTATCTTAAACTCTGGAAAGTCATGTTTGATAATCTGACGGTGGAGCATGGGCTTAACAACCTGATTTGGGTGTGGAACGGTCAGAACAAGGCGTGGTATCCCGGCGACGAGTATGTTGATATTATCGGCGAGGACATCTATCCGGGCGAGCGCGTATACGCGTCCCAAGCCACAAAATTCCTAGAGGCGCAGGCCTACACAAAGGCCGCGAAGATGGTCACGCTTAGCGAAAACGGCTGTGTGTTCGACCCGGCGGGGGCTAAGCGGGACGGCGCGCTGTGGAGCTGGTGGTGCGTATGGAACGGCGAGTTCGCCAAAACCGAAAACTTTACGGAATTTGCTAAGCTGACAGAGTTCTACAGCAGTGAATATGTCACCACGCTGGATGAGCTTCCCGACCTTAAAACCTATCCGATATACATTGAACCATAGGGGAGGACCATTGATGAAAAGATTTATCAGCTTCGTCACGGCGGCGGCACTTAGCGTGTCGTTGTTCGCGATACCTGTGGCCGACGCGGCCACGGGCAAAACGCGGGACGATTACGAGGAAATCCTGAACGGCTATTCTGTAGACCCGACTATCCCCAACTACAAGGACTACGCCGCCGCGCACCCCGACGTCAAGCCCGACCAAGAGATTATTATCGACGCGCAGACGGGTAACGCCGACTACGTGGACTATGAGGGCATGCCCGGCGCGTCACAGCTTATACCGGAGGACGGCCTTGCGGAGTACGACTTCACCGTTTCGCAGGAGGGCTACTACGACCTTGGTCTGACCTACTATCCCATAGAGGGCAAGGGCGCGGAGCTTCAGCGCAGTATCTTCTTGGACGGCGAGCTGCCCTACCGTGAGCTTGCGCTGGTGCAGTTCCCCCGCGTGTGGCAAAACAAGGAGGCCTACGGCAAGACGGGCGTTGTTACGCTTGAATGGGAGCGCGACCTTGATGATTCTAAGCGGCGCGTACCGCTTGTTCGGGCGCACGGTGTCCGCCGGGCGCGTGCTGCTGACCTATGCCTTGGGGCATGCGTTGTTCACTATAGCCTACGCCATGGCCTTGTTCGGCCCGGATAGTATGCTTGACGGCGCCATGATATTGGTCACGGCGGCCACGGCGGTTTGCGGGCTTACAATTCTCTCTGCGGCCACAGTCCCCGACCGCGCACCGCTGTTCACCATTTTGGGCGTTGCGGTAGTCGGAATGGCCGCCCAGTTCTTCTTAACGCAGGTAATCGACTATCCCGCGCTAAAGGCGGCGGGGTTGATTCTTGTGGTTGCCGCGATATGGCTGATACTGCCGCCCTCGGCGGTGTTTCGGCGCGTTGCGGCGGGGCTGGTGCTGGTCTGCGCGGCGTTGCTGTTCTGC
>BNZR01000126.1 GCA_026001245.1 Clostridia bacterium | reverse complement strand
CTAGTCATGCTATGCCGAGAAATTGGAGGGGACTAAGACCTAGCTCTATCTCTCTGTTTAGATAGTATAGTCATGCTATGCCGAGAAATTGGAGGGGACTAAGACGTCTTTTGGTCATCCGAGTACCGCTTGCGCGTCATGCTATGCCGAGAAATTGGAGGGGACTAAGACGAGCACCCGTCGCGTCTGCGTCTTGCGACCGTCATGCTATGCCGAGAAATTGGAGGGGACTAAGACCAGCAGTAACGAGGGCATAGAAGCTGACGACGTCATGCTATGCCGAGAAATTGGAGGGGACTAAGACAATCCACACTTGCTTTAGTCGCGGCCAGTTGTCATGCTATGCCGAGAAATTGGAGGGGACTAAGACGTTCAGCGCGTCGCTTCGAGCGGTCACGGCGTCATGCTATGCCGAGAAATTGGAGGGGACTAAGACATTCTATGACGATTTTGAAGCTATGCCGAGGTCATGCTATGCCGAGAAATTGGAGGGGACTAAGACTTACGATGATGTCGGCAAGGATTTTATCAGGTCATGCTATGCCGAGAAATTGGAGGGGACTAAGACGGGAACAAAGAGCGCAGGGTTTACTTTGACGTCATGCTATGCCGAGAAATTGGAGGGGACTAAGACTTCGCTATCGTGTTCAACAAACTAACTGCGTCATGCTATGCCGAGAAATTGGAGGGGACTAAGACGTGATAAAAACTAATACACCCAAAGGATTCGTCATGCTATGCCGAGAAATTGGAGGGGACTAAGACCGAGAACTCTGTGCAGGGCGGAGCGGCTAGGTCATGCTATGCCGAGAAATTGGAGGGGACTAAGACAGGCTTCTGCCGACCAATTGCTGACGCTGCGTCATGCTATGCCGAGAAATTGGAGGGGACTAAGACTGCGTCGGCGTGGCTTGCGTCCTTTACCGTGTCATGCTATGCCGAGAAATTGGAGGGGACTAAGACCGGCTTTGTTGCAATACCGACAGGCATAATGTCATGCTATGCCGAGAAATTGGAGGGGACTAAGACGAACACCCGTCGCGTCTGCGTCTTGCGACCGTCATGCTATGCCGAGAAATTGGAGGGGACTAAGACCGCAATCGAAACACAAGAGCGCGAGGCGAAGTCATGCTATGCCGAGAAATTGGAGGGGACTAAGACGATATGCTCCGCTATTCGCTTGCTTATCAAGTCATGCTATGCCGAGAAATTGGAGGGGACTAAGACAATAACATGAACGAAACTAAAAAACGTCTTGTCATGCTATGCCGAGAAATTGGAGGGGACTAAGACCATATTGTGCTTTGGTAAAACCCTCCGAACGTCATGCTATGCCGAGAAATTGGAGGGGACTAAGACAGTACATACGCCCGGACGATGGAAAAGCAAGTCATGCTATGCCGAGAAATTGGAGGGGACTAAGACCAACGGCAAGTACGGCCGGGTATGTCGAGGTCATGCTATGCCGAGAAATTGGAGGGGACTAAGACGGATAAAAGGAATGGGAGATTGGATAAAAAGTCATGCTATGCCGAGAAATTGGAGGGGACTAAGACGACCGACGGGGTGTTGCGCAAATACGAACGGTCATGCTATGCCGAGAAATTGGAGGGGACTAAGACGCAATTCAAGTCCTCTAAACAATTCCTTAGGTCATGCTATGCCGAGAAATTGGAGGGGACTAAGACACACATCGAGCGGTTTGTTAGTGATAACCGGTCATGCTATGCCGAGAAATTGGAGGGGACTAAGACGACCGACGGGGTGTTGCGCAAATACGAACGGTCATGCTATGCCGAGAAATTGGAGGGGACTAAGACTTTCGGGTTATGATTAGAAACGGCGCGTTAGTCATGCTATGCCGAGAAATTGGAGGGGACTAAGACTTTGTAGTCATCGGACGGTAAAAAGCCATTGTCATGCTATGCCGAGAAATTGGAGGGGACTAAGACCGGCTTTGTTGCAATACCGACAGGCATAATGTCATGCTATGCCGAGAAATTGGAGGGGACTAAGACATCATGAGCTGTGTGTTTTTACAGCTTGATGTCATGCTATGCCGAGAAATTGGAGGGGACTAAGACTAACATGTAATCTTCCTCACTTTCACAAAGTCATGCTGTGCCGAGAAATTGGAGGGGACTAAGACCGGTCAAGCATTCGCCCCAAAATCTGTTCAGTCATGCTATGCCGAGAAATTGGAGGGGACTAAGACGTGAAAAGAAATCGTCTATAGCTTGCTTTTGTCATGCTAT
>BNZR01000125.1 GCA_026001245.1 Clostridia bacterium | reverse complement strand
ATGAGTTTTAATGAGATTTTCAGGTTTTTCATGTTTTTTGTTTCCCCCTTGTGTTAAGTTGTCTGATATTGATTATATACTTTGCGGCCTTGTTTGTCAACAGAATCTTTTGCCAACATATCAAATTTTTCGCAAGAATAGAAAACCGCCGCAAACAGGCAAAAGCCAATTTTGCGGCGGTTTTTGGTTGTGGCTGCGGGCGAAGGACTTGAACCCTCACAAACAGAGTCAGAGTCTGCCGTGCTACCATTACACAAGCCCGCAACGCTGGTTAGTATTATAACACAGGGATTGAGGGTTGTCAAGAAAAATATTTTTGGTTTATCCTAGCAGTTGCTCGGCAAGAGCGTAGGCCTTATTGAATTCGTCGGCGGCAATGTCCGGGAATAGCTCTCGGATAGAGTTTTTGTCCATGTCTCGCTTGAGGAGAGATGCAAATAGTTCGGCCTTGCCCCGGCGGGAGGACATAATCATACCGTTTTCGTAGTCGTGCTGCCACTTCTTGCGCGCTTGGAATCTTGCACGTTCATCCGCATTGGTGCTGATGTTCGTTAGGATTTGGGTTGCCATTGAAATTCCCTCCCTTGATTTGTTTATCGCTTGGATTACGTCCTGATGTTTTTGGTCGTTGGCGTACCGCAGAAACACCGACCACATCTCTGTCGCTGTCATCTCGCTGACAGGTTTCTTCACTATGTCGCCCAACTTGGACAATTCCACAAACACCGCCGTGATAGCGTCTGTCAACTCTTCACCCTTATCGTTTTTCAACGTGAATTTGTTGGTGAAGGCTTCGCGTCCCTTGAACACCGTATACCCGCAGAACGTAATCTGATAGCTTTTCACCATGTCCACGTACGGCACGCCTTTCAGCGGTTGCGACGAGTGAACATCGCAGAGATAGTAGGTGCTACGCACTTTGATACCCCGGTGGTCGTTATCAAAGCTGTCGCCGTCTACGGCTCGTGCTTGCATTTCGATTATGACTTGCTCCCCCGTGTCCAGCTCACAATTCACGTCAAAACGCTCTTGTTTGTCGTCAATATCATCGACTGGCAACTCGTTGTTGCGCACAGTCACGCCTACGACCCTTAAGTCCAGCACCGCTGATATGAGGTCTATCAGCACGGCTGTTGCGTCCGGGTGCGTCATTAACGTCTTAAATACCCCATCGTCTGATGGCGGTAGAATTTTTGGAATGTCCATCGGACTCACCTCGCTGATTTTAGTATAGCACGAGTGACGGCGTTTTGTCAAGTTGCTATTATACCACTCACTGCCGCGGGATATTATTCCTCTCCTCCGGGCAGTAGACGTAGGCCGGGTCCATCAGACCCTCTAGGTGCGTGCCGCGGCGCAGGGATACGCCGTCTATGTTCGCCCTGTCCATGAAGACGTATTTGTCCAGCATTTTGTAGAACGGCTTCATGCCCACGCCGCACAGAACGTCGAACTTCTTCTCGTTCAACAGGTACAGCATGCGCGGGTCGGTAAGCCCCCCCTTGAACAGACCGGCGTTTGCGTAATCGCCGTACGGGAACACGTGGATACGGGGATAACCCAGCAGGGGCGCGACTTCGGCCTCCCATTTGTCCGCATCGGCTTTCAGCTTTTCAAGCGTCACCTGACCCTCGTGGATATGGCCGTAGCCGTGGGACGAGAAGTACCAGCCGTTGTCCTTTAGCTTTGCCACAATCGGCTCGACCGCCGCGATTTCGGATTCGCGGTTCGGGCTGTCGGACTGGGTGCGATAGCCTAAAATGCCGTCATAGCCCGTCAGGCAGAGCATGCCCTGCACGCCGAAGGGCGCGAAGTCGGGGAATTCCTCGCAGAAGGCCTCCAGCATGGGGATAACATCGTTATTGTAGGTGATTTGCTCTGTGCCGTCCGCCAAAACGGTCAGCATGGCCAGTTTGCCCGTGGCCGGGTCGATAATCACCTTGTCGCAGGTGCCCTTGCCGAGGTTCTTTTTGTAGTAGCTGATGTCGTCAAAGCTGATAATCAAGGGCTTTTTGCCCTCCGGCAGCATAAGCTGGGCGGCCTTTAGCGTGCCGTCCTCCTGCCGCTCGAAGTAGTCGTTTAGATTGCACAGCACGAAGTTGTTTTTGTACAGCTCCTCAAGAGAGCGGCGGAACTCCGTGGGGGTTACGCAGTCGGTGTCCAGACTTTTGCCGTAGCCGTCCTTGTAGGCTATCTCCGGATAGGCTATCAAAAAGTGATAAAACACATGGTAATAACGCTCGCCGTCGTATGGAACAAGCTTAATGGGTTCGGGCGTGGGGCTGGGGGACGGCGTGGGCGCAATGGTGGGCGGGACGTATGGCGTGGGA
>BNZR01000124.1 GCA_026001245.1 Clostridia bacterium | reverse complement strand
TCAGTCTATCGAGCCGTTCGCCTAATGCCTCTCCCGTAATCGTCATTGCCTCAAGCCGTAGACTTGCGCGAACCTCGTTCATAAGCGCGGGAACACCACCCGCGTCACGCACAAACGACGATGGAAATTTGCCTGTCGGGCGCACGTCAAGCACATACTTCGCGCCCCTGTGCAGACGGTCGAAATCGGCGGGCGTGATGTCCACTCCGAACGCCTTAGCGGCGGCGGGAATGTGCAGTAGCGCGTTAGTCGAACCCGAAATTGCGGCGTGGACAATGATTGCGTTCTCGAAGTTCGCCTTTTTCACAACATCGCGTGGACGTGTGTCCGACAGTGCCAGCTTCGCCGCCAACTCGCCCGATTCACGCGCAAGCTTTGTCAAATCGTCGCCGAATGGCGTAAGCGCGGCATATGGCAACGTCAGACCCAACGCCTCGGACAGCACCTGCATGGTGCCGGCTGTGCCCATGAAAGCGCACGCGCCACAAGTCGGGCATGCGTGATGTTCGTAAAAACGCCATTGCTCCTCGGCAATTTCGCCGCGCTTGAATTGCGCGTGGTACGCGCCGAGTTGCTCCAACGTCAGCATATCGGGTCCTGTCGACATTACACCGCCCGGCACGACGACACACGGTATGTTCAACCGCCCCGCCGCGATGAGGTGCGCGGGCAGGCTTTTGTCGCAACCCGCGATGAACACCGCCGCGTCGAAGCCCGTGGCGCGGCCGTGAATTTCAATCAAATCTGCCATCACGTCACGCGACGGAAGCGAGTAATTCATGCCGTCGTGACCTTGCGCCATGCCGTCGCAGATGTCGGTTGCAAAGTAACGCGTTGCGCGCCCGCCTGATGCTTGAATCGCGGCAACGGCGGCGTTTGCGAGATCGAGCAAATGCGCCGAGCCGGGGTGACTGTCGCCGAACGAGCTTTCGACTAGGATTTGCGGCTTGGAGAGATCGGGAACTGTCCACCCCATGCCCATGCGAAGCGCGTCCATCTCCGGCGCGAGTACGCGGACGCGCTGTGAGTTGAGTTGTTTCATGACTGCAACACCTCCAAGAACCGCTCCCCATACCGCTCCAACTTAACCCGCCCAACCCCGGACACGAGCAAAAACTCCTCATCGGTTCGTGGTTTCTTGGCGCACATATCCGCAAGTGTAGCGTCGGAGAAAATGACAAATGCCGGAACGTCCTGCTCTCTGGCAATCTCCAACCGCAGAGCCTTGAGCTTCGTGAGCAACATATACGATTCAGCGTAACTAACAGGCACGTCAGCTTTTTCTGTCGCGACTACAGGCGACTCGCGCCGCTTCATAGTCACACTTTCCACCGACTTGGATAACTCCGTAAGTTTCGCCAAAGGATATTCACTATTTGTAATCTCAATATAACCCTCTTGCACAAGAAAATCCACAATCTCCCGAACTTCCGCCTGACTTTCCTTCTTCAAGACCCCATAACTCGGCAACTTATCCATCTTGAACTTCAGCACACGCTCGCTCTTACTCCCACGCAACACATCAACAACCAAAGACACACCGAAACGCTGATTCATCTCGACTATACACGCTAAAATATGTCGTGTTTGTGTTGTTATGTCGACTTCATGCACTTTTGCCTTGCAGTTTGAGCAGTTATCGCACTTAACAATCGTCCTATCGCCGAAGTAGTCGAGAATAAATCGCCGTAGGCATTTTTGCGTGGTGCTGTAAAATGTCATCTGCCGCAGTCGGTCGCGTTCGCGCTGTTTGGAAGCCTCATCTTCTGAATCTTCTATAAAAAACTTGTTAATCTCAACGTCCTTTCCGCTGTATAGCAACACGCAGTCAGCAGGCGAACCATCACGCCCGGCGCGTCCCGCCTCTTGATAGTAGCTTTCGAGGTTCTTCGGCATGTTGTAATGAACGACAAAGCTCACATTGCTCTTGTCAATGCCCATGCCGAAAGCGTTTGTGGCGACCATAATCGTCTTGCGGTCGTAGAGAAAATCCTCTTGATTAGCGGCGCGCTCCTCCTGCGGCAGACCCGCGTGGTATCGCGTTGCGCCGTAGCTGTGTTTACATAATAAATCGCAGACTTCCTCAACAGCTTTGCGCGTTGAGCAGTAAACTATGCCCGATTTGTCAGCGTGTCCGCGCAGGAACGCTAGTAGCGCGGAGTCTTTACTTTTGGGCTTCTGCACTTCAAAGTATAGATTTTCACGATTGAATCCCGTGGTCAGAGTGAATGGCTCATGCAGACCGAGTTGAACGGCGATGTCGTCTTTGACTTCACGCGTCGCAGTCGCGGTGAACGCCGCGACTACAGGACGGCGTGGCAGGCTATCCAC
>BNZR01000123.1 GCA_026001245.1 Clostridia bacterium | reverse complement strand
TGACGAACCCTAATGCCGGCTACAGCCGTTATCAGCAACAAAGCGCGATGACGGCCAGTCCCGGCGAGCTGACACTTATGCTCTATGACGGCTGTGTCAAGTTTTTGAAACAGTCCAAGATGTATATGGAAGAGAAGGATCTCGTCAAAGCCAGCAACGCCTCTATTCGGGCGCAGAATATCATCTCGGAATTGATGGCCACGCTGGACATGAAATACGACGTGTCCAAGGGGCTTTACAGCTTGTACGATTTTATTCTGCGCGGGATTGTGCAGTCCAACCTGAAAAAAGACCCGACGCAGTTGGATCTGCCCATCTCGATGGTCACAGAGCTGCGCGACACGTGGCAACAGGCGGTGCGTATCAACCGCCAGCAGGCCGTCGCGCAGGGCAACATCTATACGGAGGATTAAACATGGAAGAATTTTTGCAGAAGCTGGCGCGGAAGTCCGAGCTGTTGACCGAGATATTAACGCTTTTGCGCTCGCAACAGGCGTTGATAGAGGCCGAAGACACGGACGAACTGTTGACCAGCATTGCCAAGCGTCAAAAATTGAACGACAGCTTGGACGAAATACAAGCGGAGCTGCCTGATCGCGAGACGATGCGGGCGAATCCGCGTTGCCTGGAGCTGATTACCGCGACCAACGCGACCCTGAAAGCCATCGAGGAGCAGGACGCGAAAAACGAAAGAATCGGTGTCGAGCGCATGGACGCCATGCGAGCGGAGCTACGCCGCGTCAACGAGGGCCGCAAAACCTATGACAGCTACGAGGCGACAGGAAGCAATCAAATCGGCGGGATTTATATCAACAAGAAGAAATGAAGATTTCGGAATTGGCGGCGACCAGCCGCCCTATGCAGATACCGCAGGGTGTGGAACGCCGCGAGGGCGGCGCGCCCCAGCAGAGCTTTCAAAGCCAGCTGACGGGCTTGGACTCCCAAAACGTCATGACCAAGCTGAACGAGATGAGCGACAACATCGCCAAGCAGGGCGCGGTTGTCGCTAAACGCTGTGATATGTTGGAGATGAAGAAGTACCGCGAGATGGTCATCGAGTACATGAACGAGGCCGTAAGATTTACGTTCGAGTTCAGAAAGCAATCGACGCTGGACGCGAGGGGCAGGCACAGGCTGTACGCCACGATTAAGCGTATCAACAAGCGGCTGGAGGATCTGACGCGAGAACTGCTGGACGGCCAGTCGGACAATCTGTCGGTTATGAACTCAATTGACGAGATTCGCGGCATGCTGTTGGATTTGATTTTGTGATTAGGGCGGCGGAAATAACTATGCTACAACCAAAGACATACGAAGATGCTGAACGGGCACTTGGCGCGGCGCAAACCGCGTGGGAAAAGTTTATTGCAACTATACGGGCAAATTACATGATGGACGAAACTTGGACATCGGGCAAAAGCACGGGAAAACTAAACAACTATTGCAACGAATTGAAATTCCGGCGCGGCGGGAAAACACTTGTCGCGTTTTATTTGCGCGATGGATTCTTCAAAGCATGTATTGTCTTAGGCAAGGACGAACGAGTGAAATTTGAAGAAAAACAAGCCGAGTTTTCCGATACGCTACAACAAATTTATGCCGAAACGCCCACATATCACGATGGAAAATGGATTAGTATTGAGGTCTATGACGAGGCACTTATTGATGACATTATCCGCTTGCTTCGCATCAAGCGCAAGCCAAACCGCCATGATTAGGGCGGCGGTCGCGGAGGATTGGGCGGCGATTGAGCGTATCAACCGGGACGCTTTGGGCTATGATTTCAACGCTACAGAGCGTCGGTTGCGCGACATTTTGGGTCGTGCGGATCAGCGTGTGTTCGTCGCGGAGACGGACGGCGCGGTCGTCGGTTATATCCACGCGGCGGACTACGAGCGCACCTATGGCGAGTCGTTGAAAAATATCATATCCATCGCCGTGTCGCAGGACGCGAGGGGCAATGGCATGGGGCGCGAACTGCTTACGGCGGTCGAGGATTGGGCGCGGTCTGGCGGCGCGGTCGGCGTGCGGTTGGTATCCGGGTTCGACAGGACAGCGGCGCATGGGTTTTACGCGGCCTGCGGGTACGCAGAGCGGAAAAGTCAGAAGAATTTTGTGAAGCTATTGACAAGCTAGGCTGGTTGTGGTACAATGTATTGGCGTTAAAATATGGTGGGTGTAGCTCAGTCGGTTAGAGTACCAGGTTGTGGCCCTGGGGGTCGGCGGTTCGAACCCGCTCACTCACCCCATACGCGCCGAGAATATTGAGATGTAGCCAAGTCGGTAAGGCACCAGACTTTGACTCTGGCATTCGCAGGTTCGAGTCCTGCCATCTCAGCCATAACAAAAACCATCTATTGATAAAAGAGATTTTGTCGGTGGATGTTTTTTTGTTTGCCCGAAAGTCCAGTAATACTGGGCTTTTTCACTTTTA
>BNZR01000122.1 GCA_026001245.1 Clostridia bacterium | reverse complement strand
CTTCCGCATACGAGCCTCGAACTCCGGCGACATATCCGGCAGTTCGTCCTGCGACGGTAATTTTCGCCGTCGAGTAGCCGAACACATACCTCAACTTTAGAACTGAACTGTAAATGTTGTCCAAGCTGTCAATATTTGCAGAAATACGCTCAAGGTTGTCTTTCGATAGGACTATGGCTTCCGTTCCATCAGACGTGTCGGCCGTGTCTGAAAAATCCTCAACGATGTCCACCGGTTTCCGCTTGTTGAACTCGTTTATAGAACGCCTTCTAACTATTAAATCAATTAAGGAGTGCCTTTGGTGACAGCTTTTTGAAGAAAATTTTTCGAAGTGCTCTGCGACGTAGAGAAAAACGTCCTGCACAATGTCCTCGGCAAGGTGCTCGTCACCAAGGATTGTGTACGCTATGTACTTCATGATTTTTCTGCGCTCGGTATAGAGCTTCTCGAATGCGTCGTGTTCGCTTTCGTCAAGCATCGCCAAGTAGAACATCAGCACGGATAATCCCCCCTCAAATTTTAGTTTCAAATATAACTTGACTTTTACGCCGTTAGCCCTCATACTATGATACTGACTACGGTCAATAATCACAGAAAGAGGGTAAAAACCATGCAAACTATAACTTCTGCAACCATAATCGACTTCGCCCGGCACTTGAAACTTGCCGAGAAGTCTGAAGCCACTATCGCCAAATACACACATGACGTGTGCAAGTTTGCCGAGTATCTCGGAGTAGCTCCGCTGACCAAGGAGTCCGTCATCGACTACAAGACGAAGCTCCGCGCTGATGGTCGAGCAACTATAGGGATAAACGCTGTTATCGCCGCACTGAACAGTTTCTTAGAGTTTGCCGAACTTTCGGCGTTGAAAATCAAGCCATATAAAGTTCAACGCGCACAATTTCGCAATTCCAATCGCGAGATAACTCGTGCAGAGTATAATCGCCTGCTCACCGCCGCGTTGAACAGCGGCAACCGCCAACTGTGGCTCATCATACAGACCATCTGCTCAACAGGCCTCCGCGTCAGTGAACTGCGTTTTGTGACGGTTGAGGCCGTCCGCGCAAAACAGCTCACCGTAACGAACAAGGGAAAGACACGCGTGGTGCCGTTGACGGACAAGCTGTGCGCGAAGCTAACGAAGTACATATATAAGGAAGGGCTAACGCATGGCGCGGTATTTTTGGGGCGTGACGGTCAGCCAATTGGACGATATACAGTATGGCGCGAGATGAAAAAACTCTGTGTCAGAGCCGGAGTGGAACCGAAGAAGGCCTTCCCGCACAACCTTCGTCATCTCTTCGCTGTTTCTTTCTACGTTAAATCACGCGACATCGTTAAACTTGCGGCGTTGCTGGGACACTCGGACGTAAACACAACAAGGATTTACACGCTGGAGAGCGATGAATTATACAGGGTCGGATTGGACTTGGGATTGGTGGCATGACCTTCAGAATTCCAATTCAGTTGTCAACCAACCGACACAACATGCCATAAAACCAAGCATTTCCTCAATTTGACCCAGTATAACACCATATGTTGTTTCTGTCAACCCCCATGGCAAGAAAAATAAGCCGGACGACATTCTAAACCGCCTCGGCCTTTTTTCAGTTGTCGGTGGGCGTGATTAAATTTCGGTCATGGAGGACGTAGCCGACTCTGCCGCAACTGAATTGGAATTCTGTTGCTCAGAAAAGCTATGAAAATAGGCGTTGCAATATAATTCGACATCATATATAATGTATACGATAACGAATTTAAGGCGGTGACACCACGCATGACAGAAGTCGACATCCACGGCATGGCGCGAGCCGACGCAAAACGCTTCCTCGAACGCACGTTGGCGAGTCTGCCGCCGTCCGAGCAGGAGCTGCGCGTCATACACGGGTACAGCGGAGGCAACGTGCTACAGACACTGGTGCGCAAAGGCTTGTCAAGCAAACGCATCAAGCAACGCGTCATAGGTCTGAACCCCGGAGTGACATCGCTGATGTTGGGCGGCGATTTATAATGAGCAGCGCAACGGAGATACTGCGCCAATACTACGGCTACAGCGAGTTCCGCCAAGGACAGTCCGAAACAATCGCCGCCATACTAGGCGGCCGCGACTGCCTAGCCGTCATGCCGACAGGCGCGGGCAAGTCGCTGTGTTACCAAGTCCCGGCGTTGCTGTTCGATGGCGTGACACTCGTCGTATCGCCGCTAATCTCGCTTATGCGCGACCAAGTTATGGCTCTTAAAGAGAGCGGTGTCACCGCCGCGTACATAAACTCGTCGCTTACCGCACGGCAGTCCGAGTTGGCGTTGGAGCGGGCGCAGAACGGCGCATATAAAATCATCTATGTTGCGCCGGAACGGCTTGACACGGCGAGTTTCGTGGACTTCGCCCATCACACAAACATCGCGTTCATAGCGGTAGATGAGGCGCATTGCATTTCTCATTGGGGCAACGATTTTCGTCCGAGCTACCTTAATATAGCAAACTTCGTGGATAGCCTGCC
>BNZR01000121.1 GCA_026001245.1 Clostridia bacterium | reverse complement strand
GCATTTGCCGTATGTGACGTTGGTCGGGGGCGACGAAGCCGCGAAGGACGCGGCCAAAACGGCGGCGTGCTATACCGGGAAATCACACGTTTTGAGCGGCGCGGCGCGTGTCGGACTGGGTACGCCAAGCTCCAGCATGGGCAGATTGTTTGACGCAGTGGCGGCGCTTTTGGGGATTTGCGAGACGAACAGCTACGAGGGGCAGTGCGCGATTATGTTGCAAAATCGCGCCGAACGAGCCTTGAAAAACGGAGAAACGGCGATTCGATTAGAATTTTCAGAAAAGTTAGAGTACAGAAACATTATTGAGCGAGCTGAAATCTGTGACGCGAAGCGGGCGGGCGCTTTCGCGCTGGGGTTTCACATCGCCATAGCTGATATGGTAGTTAAACAGGCGCAAACCTTTGCGAGACAGGCGGTTGCGCTGTCGGGAGGGGTGTTTCAAAACGCCTTGCTGTTGCGATTGTGCCGCGAAAGACTTGAAAACGCAGGGTTTGCGGTCTATACCAACCGCGCCGCGCCGACTAATGACGGCGGGCTGGCATTGGGGCAGACCTATATTTTAAGCATGATGGAGTGACACGAAATGTGTGTGGCGATACCGATGGAGGTCAAATCAATTGAGGGAGACACGGCTAGAGTTGCGCTTAAAGGTAACGAAATTACCGTGAATGTTAGCTTGATCGCCCCGAAAGTCGGGGATTTTGTGTTGATTCATGCGGGTTGCGCGTTGGAAATACTATCGGCGGACATTGCGGAGGAGACCTCAAAATTACACGATGAGTTGGAAGCGTTGGGCGCGTTGCGATGAAAATCATGGAGGTTTGCGGTACGCACACCGCGTCGATTCTGAAAAACGGCCTGCGTGCCATGCTTCCCGCAGGCGTTCAGTTGGTTTCGGGGCCAGGTTGCCCCGTCTGCGTCACTGAAATTCAGGCGATAGACGCGTTGACGGCGGCGGCTTTTACCCCAAATCACACGGTGTTGACCTTTGGCGACATGATAAAGGTGAGGGGCGCAATCCATTCTCTTGCAACGGCTGAGGCGGCGGGCGCGCATGTGCGTATGGTCTATTCGCCGCTGGAGGCGGTGGGGCTTGCACAAAAGTTCCGCGATGAAACTTTTGTGGTCGCGGCGGTGGGATTTGAAACGACCGCGCCGATTTACGCAGTGCTGATGGAAAAGTTAGTCGCGCTGAACATAAAAAATGTGAAGCTGCTAACAATTTTGAAAACTATGCCGCCCGCGCTGGAGTATGTCCGCGACACGGTGGACGGCTTTCTGTGCCCCGGGCATGTTGCCGCAATCATTGGGGCGCAACCGTTTGAAGATTTGCACAAGCCCTGCGTGATAGCGGGATTTGAGCCGGAGCATATTTTGGCGGCGATCTACAAACTTGTTAGCATGTCCGAACAAAAAAAAGTGTTCAATCTGTACCCCAGCGTGGTCAGCGGGCGGCCGCAGATCCGGGCGACTACACTAATCGAGCGATTTTTTGAGTCGAAGGACGCGCATTGGCGCGGCATCGGGACGCTGAAAAAATCCGGACTTTACCTGCGCTCGGAGTACGCCGAATGGGATTACGGCTCGCGTTTTAGTGACGCGGGCAAGGTCGAGGAAAACCCGAAATGCCGTTGCGGCGACGTGCTTTTGGGGCGTGCCACACCGCCGCAATGCCCGCTGTTTGGGACGCTTTGCACGCCGGAACACGCGGTGGGGGCTTGCATGGTTTCAGGCGAGGGGACTTGCGCGAATTACTACACGTTTGGAGGGATTTTGTGATAACGATGGCGCACGGCGGCGGCGGCATACAGACGGCCGAGCTGATAAATAATGTCTTTGCCAAGCATTTCCGCAACGACCACAGCACGGACGCGGCGATTTTAGCCGTTTCGCCGAAAATCGCGTTCACCACGGACAGCTTTGTGGTGCGGCCGCTGACCTTTCCCGGCGGCGACATCGGGCGGCTGGCCGTCTGCGGCACGGTAAACGATTTGTTGACTTCCGGGGCGACCCCGAAGTACCTAAGCGCGGGCTTTGTGCTGGAGGAAGGACTGTCAATCGACCTGCTGGACAGGGTTTGCGGCTCGATGGCCGCCGCCGCCGAGGAGAGCGGCGTGGAGGTGGTCACGGGGGATACGAAGGTCGTGGAGCGCGGCGAGGATACGGCGGGAATGTTCATAAATACGGCGGGAATCGGGGTTTTGGAGGGCTTTTGTGCCGATATTATGACGGCAAAGGTCGGCGACAAGCTTATCCTAACGGGGACGATGGGCGACCATCACGCCTGTATTTTAAGCCGCCGCATGGAGATGGAGACGCAAATCCGCAGTGACGCCGCGCCCCTGACGGAGCTTGCGGCGGCGTTGAAAGGTTTGGACATACACGGAATGCGTGATGTTACACGCGGCGGGTTGGCCACGGTTCTGTGCGAAATCGCCGCCGCCACGGGGCGGGGGTTGCGAATTGAGGAGCGGGCAATCCCGGTAAGCCCTGAGGTTTCAGCATTTTGCGGGATTTTGGGGCTGGATCCGCTGTACATGGGCAACGAGGGGAAAATGCTGATTATCGT
>BNZR01000120.1 GCA_026001245.1 Clostridia bacterium | reverse complement strand
GTTCCTATTGGAAATTTTCGCAAGTCTCTGAAAGAACTTTCCAAAACAGGGGTTTCGATGTTGATAACCATTTTAACGATTTCAAAAAGCACAGACGTTAGGCGTTCATCAAATTTTTCTGGTGCAGGGTCGTTGCTACCAATCATAAGCACATATCGTCCACTATCGTCCTTTGCATATTGGTAGACGTCGCATAGTTGCTCCATATCGTCAAAGCATAGGATTACACTTGACGCAAGTACGACACGCATATTTTTTACGGCAATCCACCGCTTTTCATCTGTTATTTGATGACAATTTTCAAGATATAGTCCTTTCAAAAGTTCTCTAAAATCCTTTTGAAACTGTTGGTCATAAACAGATTTCTCATAGTCGCGTACAGCAACTTTAGGTTTGAACTCTTTTGTTCCAAACCAGTTTTCCGCCTTTATTGCGCCCCTATTCTTTGGAATATTAATCAAATGATTATTTGCGCGGACGCTATCAGGAAAGCTCTTATCTGCGTAAAATACGTCTTTAACTTTGTGAAATCGACCGTCAAAGCAATATACGCTCCCTTGTTGGATGAACCTTTTTCGTGCTTGAGAATTAAGTTCGGGGTCTTTTAATCCAGACGCCTTCATAATCTGCAAGTAGATTTTTTTTGACAACTCTCCATTTTCGTCAGCACTAACCTCTGAAAGTTTATTTAGAATATTATACAAGGTCGAAGGCTCAATTTTTGAGAAGTCGGTTATAAACCCGAGATTGCCGATAATTGCGTTGACTTCATATTCTTCGGCAGATAATCCTTGAAATATAAGCTCCTTACTTTTCCCAATTAAATACGGTTCAAGTTGTGTTCCGAGTTTTTCATCGAGAATTATTTGATTCGGTGAATATCTCTCTCCTCCAATTTGAATCCACTTTGTGGACGAAAAAATATGTGCAATGTAGTTCCGAGTATGATTGCGAGATATATAGCGATAGTTAAATTGACCTTTGCGTTTAGCCGTTAAAGGATATTCGTGAGTCGTCTCATATGTTGCCATCAAAGAGCTTTTGAGGAAAGGGTCTGTTGATACCCATAAGAGTAAGTCTGAGGTATTGACTTGTGCAAGAATTAATTCGAGGTTTTTGTAGCAGTTAACGGTCGCCATTCCAATCTGTATTTCTGATTTTTCAAGGAGCGGCGTACCATCGCTCAATGTCAAAGGAAAGCGAAAATACTCATATAATGCCGCTTGATAACTTTGGGGAATGAGATGCCCTTGGTATGAAATTGGCTCTTTTAGTGGGAGTGTACGAACTCCAAACTTAGATAGAAATTGCGTGAATTGCTCCTTGCTTTCTGCCGAAAAATGAAAATGAAACAATTCTTCCTGCTCATCTTGCATTGAAAGAATTACCGCTAACTCATTGTTGTAGTATTCACCAAAATACAATTTTTCTGGACGAACAACATTTTTGTTTTGTGAGGGGAAGTTGTAGCCAACCTCAGTCGGAGGTGTCCAAGTTGCTTCGTCAGTATAGTTTTGGTACAGCCACATGACGAACTCGCAAGCTTTGTACCAATCATTGTCAATTGAGATATTGACTTGTGAAATAGTTGTACTTCTATCTAAATATCTAAAAAAATGAGTGTTGTCTATTATCACAAAGTCAGAAATATTTCTCTCATCGCGAGATTCAGCACGTTGCGCTTTATGAGAAAGGTATCCGTCGTTATTTTTATAGAACGCAACAGCTGATTTTTGGAATTCTTCGGTCACGAAATCAAACTTTACCCACGATGGTACGATAGGCACTTTGCCTACCTTAAAATACACCCTATCATTTCCAGTCGCCCAGTCTCCGCTTTCGAGTTTCACTAAATTCGGTAGGAACTCTAATGCGCCGCTTTGCGAACCGTAGTTATTTCTCCACCATTCAAATACGGAGAAACATTCTTCAGGCGACCAATCGTCAGAGACTTTGTTAATTGCGAACTGAACGTCTTGTAAATGAAAAGTAATATCAACTTTATCTCTCGATGCGATTTTCCTAACAAAATCAAGCATCATCTTTTCGCCGGATATGCTTAATAATCTTTTGAAATATTCACCAACAAACAACGCTGGAAATTCACCGTCCAAAAGCCAAGGCAAATCTTTTACAGCGATAAAGTCACCGTTTGTCGTAGGAAGTATTTTACTTTTGCAAATGTTGGCATAATAATAATCCGAAAAATTAAGTCCCGCAATCTCGACAGGAAGGGATGCGAAAGGCGCGATGCTCTTTACCGCGTTTTTGGGAGTGCTTATGCTACCAGTAATTCTCTCGGATGACGTATCTATGAGCGATACCAATTCCTTTAGAATCAACCTATTCAACGGGTGATTTATGATCGTATTTCTATCTGTGCTTAACTCAAAATCAGCGTGACAAAGCCAGCCTATTGGAAATTCGACTTTGGTTTTGAAGTAGTTATAGAGATAATTTGTAGAACTTTCAACATCATCGCAATATGCTATAGAAATGCTATACTTGTATTCTTTCTGCTCATTGTCAATATCATCAAATTCTACTGTTTTTTCTTCTTGTGCGAACACACGCCAAAGATACTCGGTCTGGATACCGTCAGCATCCGCTGTAATTAATACTACTCCATCTGTATCTTCAATCTTACGGTATGTCCTATTTGAATTATCAG
>BNZR01000119.1 GCA_026001245.1 Clostridia bacterium | reverse complement strand
TGCTTCGTGTTATTGGTCACCAATGTGTAACCGTTCACCACGCAGAACGCCGCTATCAATAAATCAGCGTCCTCGACCGCTCGACCCTTGCGGCGCGTGTCGGCGTATAACTGCGCGGCGGTGTCCCACGCCAAATGCGGTAACACCCCAACCCCAAACTCCGCATACAACTCGCTGAAGTCGCGCAGTCTGTTCACCGCGCCGATAGCAAGCAACCCGCGCTTGACCTCGTAATAGACCACAGGCGGGATAATCACCTCGTTGCCGTTCATGCTTTCCCGCACATAATTTTCAGCCACCGTTTGATTGTCTTTCAACATAAACGACAAAATGTTGGAATCCAACGCGAACACGGTCATAGCTCAAGCTCCCTTGTGAAATTTACGCGCCTGTTTATAATCTCGTCAAACTCCGCGCCCAGCGGCTCGTTGCTGTTTTTCATAGCCGCCGAAAACTTTTGAAACGCCCTGCGCTGACGCTCTGCGCGGCTCTCTGTCGGCTTGCCCAGAACCGTTAAAATAATCTCGCTTCCGTTGGGTATGCTCGGCATGGGCGTAATGCGCCCGCCGTCGTAATATGCTCTGTACGCTTCCATGTAATCGCCCCCCTTTGGCACTATTCTAACAGATTTCCGCCGCAATGTCAAGGCGGCAAGTTATTTCTTGTTCCTCGTCCCCATAGCCAACACGAACAGCTTAACAAGCTCCTCCAAGTAGGGCAAATCTTCGGGCGGCAAGATCTGAAGCATAAGCGCAACGGGATTGACCTCACCGCGTGGGATAGTCCCGAACAGTATATAATCGGTCGGCAGCTTCAACAGCCGCGATATGTTGATTAGCGTATTGACCGACATCCCCTTTACCCCAAGCTCAATGTCCGAGCAGAACTTAGGGGTTATGTCCAGCAACTCCGCGAGTTGTTCGCGGGTATACCCCAAAAACTCCCGCTGTTTGCGTATTCTCGCGCCGATTCCCTGTAAATCCATAGCGTTACACCTCCAAGTTAATGCCCTAAGTGTAACGCTAAAAGTTTTGTTTGAACATGAAGTTACAGGGTTGACTTTTTAGAACTTACAGGGTATAATGAGAAGGGGCTTGCCCTAATTAAAAATGAAAGTAGGAGTACCCATGAAACGAAAAATCCTATCCCTGGCACTAGTCCTTGCGCTGACTCTAACCTTCGCCATACCCGCGCTGGCGATTGACCCCTTTGCCAACAGCGGTGAGGGTAGCCCGTTCGGCGACAACAAAATCGGCGTAAGAATCGAAAAACTCGAACAAGATGTTGACACGGCCGTTTTCACCATCGAAGTCAAAAACGAATCAGACGGCTACGGCGGCGGCTTCGCGTTCTGCGGCGACAATTGGGCGTCTTACGACTGGAGCAACGAGGGTTCAGGTAGAAGCGGCATTATTTCCGACGGCAAAACAGTCACCAACAAGCTAAGTACCCCGCTCAAAGCCGGAACATCCGCTCTTGTCGCTCTCGAACTTTACTGGGGCGGCGCAGACAACATCACGGTTAAGTCCCTCGTACTGAAAAACGGCGAGACAGTTGTCGCGGAATACACCTTTGATGCAAAAGGCACGCCTACGCTTGAACTCCCGGTTCCTCCCACGCCTGAACCCACGCCTGAACCCACGCCTGAGCCAACACCCGAACCCACATCTACACCTGAACCCACAACTACACCCACGCCTACGCCTGAACCCACGTCAACTCCCGAACCCACACCTATCCCGAACACTCCTGCGGTTGTCGTTCTGCCCAAGGAGGAACCCAACACCGCAACCGAGTGGGTTGTCGGCCACACCGAATCCGGCTCTGATGCCGAAACCGCCGCCGAGGATTACGCCAAAGACGGCGACAGCTTTGAAAAGGAAATCAAGGCCGAAACCGAGGTTACCTTTAAGGTTGACATTCCGCTCACGGCGTTCAACAGCTTATATATAATCGTAGACGGCAAGTTGGTTGAGCTTATCAAGGATCGCGACTACATAGTGGTTTCCGGCCGAGCTGGATCGTATCTACAAGATTTCGGACAGCGTAATCCGCTCGCTGATCATATGTAAGGATGAGTGAGGTATGAACAAGGTTATTTTAATCGGCCGCCTAACCCGCGACCCCGAGCTGCGCCGCACGCAAAGCGGCATGGGGGTTACAAGCTTCGGCCTGGCGGTGGACAAGTACTCCAAGGAAACCGGGCGTAGCGCCGATTTCTTTGACATCGTGTGCTGGGACAAGCGCGCCGACTTTGCGGTCAAATACCTGCGCAAAGGCTCCAAAATCGCGCTGTCCGGGCGGCTTCAGCAACGGCAGTGGACGGACAAGGAAGGCGGCAAGCGCAACTCCGTCGAAATCGTGGCCGACGAGGTGGAGTTCGCCGATTCCAAGGGCGGAGACGGCGGCGGCGGAGATTCCTACGAACGCCCCGCGCCCTCCTACCAACAGCCGCAAATCGTGCAATCCCCTCCCCCGTCCTTGGACGCTCCTTCGAGCTTCCACGAGCTGACGGACGACGACGGCGACCTGCCGTTTTAATCAATTGACAATGTACAATTGACAATTGACAATTTAAATTCAATTGTGAAGTGAGGTTAAGATATGCCAGCCGAACGTGAAAGAAACCCGCGCGGCCGTAAGCGCCGCAAGGTATGCACCTTCTGCGCCGACAAGGTGGTGTCCATAGACTATAAGGACGCCGGTAAACTGCGCCGTTACATCTCCGAGCGCGCCAAAATACTGCCGCGC
>BNZR01000118.1 GCA_026001245.1 Clostridia bacterium | reverse complement strand
GTTTGATAATAATTCGTTTCGATAAATCTGTGCCGATGAGTAAGCGCGACCCAAATTTGCGTGAGCGCATCGCCGTGGAGCGCGATGGTATTTTGACTTGGGCGTTGGACGGGCTGAAACGACTCATTGAAAACAGTTATCAGTTCAGCGAAACCGAGCGCACACGGGCTGAAATTCAGCGTTACAAGGTCGAGAGTAATTCCGCGTTGATGTTTGTCGATGAATTTTGTGCTATTGGTAACGGCTTTGTAACGCGAAACGAGCTATATCAGCGTTACAAGGATTACTGTTCCGGGAATGGCATGAAAGCATTGTCGCAGAGCAACTTCAACAAGGATTTGGAGACAAATTTCCCTGATGTTAAGCGCGGACAGGATAAGGTATCCGGCCGCCGCGTGTGGCGCGGAATTTCTTATGTGGAGGGAGGCAAGGACGTTGTCTGACCGTTTGGTAACGCGGACAAGCGGGTTTTTCGCATTTTTTGCGTATAGAACCATGAGGGTATTTACGCTAAAAAAAGAATAAATATATAAGGGAAACAAATTCCCCCGTTACCCGCGTTACCGCGACACGTCCATTTTTATGCTGGAGAAAACCATCGTAGCCGCAATCATGCGCTATCTAAGGACCGTTCCCAACTGCTTTTACTGGAAAGAACACGGCGGCGCGATGGGAACGGCCGGCCTACCCGACCTAATCTGTTGCATAAATGGCAGATTTGTGGCGTTTGAAGTGAAAACGCCTGTAGGGAAGCTGACAAAGTTACAAGAAATAACGATTCAACGAATCAAAGACGCAAAGGGCGAAGCCTACAAAGTTACAAGTGTCGAAGATGTCCGAGCCGTGATAAACGGCTTGAATACTTGAAATTTGGAGGATTTACCATGAATAAAAAAGACTTATCCCAGTTGTACTGGCTCAATCGCGAAGTCGAGGAACAACAGCGCCGGCTGAACGAACTGGAGTGCCTCACCACCAACTGCACCAGCCACATCACAGGCCTGCCACGCGGAAACAGCATGTTGGACAAGCTCGGCGGGTATGCTGCTGAAATAGCCGATTTGCGCGGGTTGGTTGACCTCAATCTGAAAAAATGCTTCTACGAACTCAACCGACTGAACCGTTATATCAATGCCGTGGAGGACAGTCAAATGCGAATGATTTTGTCTTTGCGGTACATAAACGGGCTGACGTGGCAGCAGATTGCGGTTTCTATCGGGGAACACGATGAGCAGTATCCACGCCGCAAGCACAACGCATTTCTAAAAAGTCATAAACCTGACGAAAAAGACGAAAGAAGTGTGCTATAATTATAGCATGAGAATTTCAGGCAGGGGCATTCGCCATACAGGCGGGTGTCCTTTTCTGTTTCGCGGAGGTGAAAATCATGCCGTACAAACCAAAGAAACCGTGTGCTTTCAATGGTTGCCCTAATTTTACTGATGGCTATCATTGCCCTGAACACGCCAAATCTGAAGCCAAGCGCTACAATCGCTATGACCGCGACCTCGACACCAACAAGCGTTACGGTACAGCGTGGAAGAAAATCCGCTCGGTGTTCATCGCGGCGAATCCGCTGTGCGAACTGTGTCGGCGTGACGGACGGCTCACGCCCGCCGACCTCGTTCATCACAAGGTTAAACTGTCTGACGGCGGCACAAATGCGGAGAGAAATCTCATGAGCTTGTGCCAAGAGTGCCACTCGCGGCTACACGCCGAGCAGGGCGACCGCTGGGGTTGACTACGCCGGAAAGAACTTGTGCAGAAAATCTTCCGGCGTGATTGCCGGAACTGCAGACTTAGCAAAATCCTTTTCATTGCGCGTGACGATATAATCCGCCTTGACACGTTTCGCGCACTGCGCTACAAGCGCGTCCTCCAAGTCGTTAATATTAATATCCATCGCACGAAGAAGGTCACTCTTGCCAACATCCGCGATGTCCAGTATGGAAAACAACGCTTTCAAGCTATCCAACAGCTGATTATGGCTCGCGACCTTACGGCAGATATAATAAATATCCGTCACAGCACTCGCAGTCAAAACTCCGACTATATCGCCGTTTTCGCACAGTTCGATAATTCGCTCGGCATTGTCAGCAAAAGGTGCTTGGTCAACGAGATAGTCCACAAAAATGTTCGTATCAATCAGCACTCGCATTATATCTCGCCAACCTTTCCGCACGGATTTTCTCGTGCGTTAAATCGGTACCTTTGAGAACGCCGCGCAGAGAACGAATGGCGGCCATCTTCCCGTCCCGAATATTGGTTAGCTTCGCGACACTCTTTCCATTCTTGGTGATGAGTACATCTTCGTTATCCACTAGCGTCAGGTACTTCCCGATGTTGGTTTTGAATTCTGTTGCGGTCACAGTCACTTAACTCACTCCTCGCATTTAGTTTGTTCGATTTTATTATACCACAGTCGAGCGAAATTAGCAAGAGGAATTCAATCGAACTTGCCACGCAAGGCTAACAGAGCGCAAATAGCGTGTTAAATGTCGCTGTTTTTGACAACTTATAGCATTATAAACGACAGTATAAAGTTCGGATTTATAGCACAAAACGAGCGAATATGGGCGTATAACATCTCTGTAAGTTGCAGAAACACAGCGGGCGTGGCCTTTCGTGTGAATTTCCCCCGAAATCAAAAACTTTTTTGGAGGTGAGCGGACATGCCCAGCGGAGGCAAAAGACCGGGCGCGGGCAGACCGCGCAAACCGTTGGTATCACGGCTTCAGGAGGGTATCGGGGCGGTCAGTCACAAGAAACCGAAGGTGCT
>BNZR01000117.1 GCA_026001245.1 Clostridia bacterium | reverse complement strand
CAACAATTCCGCCGCGTAGGAGCCACCCGCGATAATCTCAAAATAGTTGGTCGAAAACCCAAGCGCGGCGGCTACCTGCTTGGCGATACCTGCGGTAAAGTCGGGCGAAATCAGCAAAACAAAGGGCAGACAGAACAAAACCGAGAAAAACAGCGGCGGGAATATCCGCAAAAACCGCCGCTTATAGAACGCGGGCAGGCTGAAACGCCCCGTTTTTCGGAATTCGTCAAGCATAAGCGCGGTTATAAGATAGCCGGAAAAAATAAAAAACACGTCCACACCGACAAAGCCGCCGGGCAGAAGCTCCGCGAAAAAATGATAGATTAAAACCAGCGTCACCCCCAAAACGCGGACGACGCTGAACCATTTAATATCCTTTCTCATTCCCCCGCACCCACAAACGCGCCGTTTTTGAAGCTCCCCTCAAAAACCCTGCCGTCCGCGCCGCGATAAACGCCAACGCCCTCCGTCAGCCCCGATACAAAGCCGCCGGTGTAGGTGAAGCTGCCGTCCGGCGCGGTGTAGGTTCCTTGGCCGTCAAACATCCCGTCTTTAAAGCCGCCCTCGTATATCAACACGCCGTTGCTCGCGTAAAACCGCCCCTCGCCCTGAAAACGTCCGTCTAAAAGCCCGCCGACATAGCGCGCCCCGTCTTCAAACGTAATCTCGCCCTCGGCGACGGAGCTCGCGTCCCCGCCCAGCGCGTAAAGCGACATGCCGATGATAAACGCCACCGCCAAGCAGGTCAAAAGTTTTTTCAAATCAATCACCCGTGTTTATTATGACATATTTCGACGAAATTTGCAACCCCCATATTGTAACCAAAATCCCTTAAAAGTTACAGACTGTGTTGTTCTTTTTGCTTTTTGCCCTCAAATCGTGGCAATCTTTCAATTTGCTATTGACAAGCACGCAATTGTTACATATACTGTAACCATAGGGTAACAATCTGTAACCGACAAACAAGAAGGAGAGGATTCTGTTGAACAAGAGAGTATCCGCACTGTTTTTGACGTTGGTTTTCGCAATATCGGCTATGGGGGCCTCTCTTGCGGCGGAGGGCGCGTACGACGCTAGGGTCGAGGGGCGCGTGTCGGCGGTCAAAAACCAAGGAAACACCAGCCTGTGCTGGGCTGTGGCCGCGTATGACGCAGTTGAAATGAATCTGCTTAAGCGGGGAACGTCGGCGCAGGGGCTGTCCGTGCCGCGTATGGATTCCGCGACAAGCAACTCAAACGGCAACGCGCTTCGCGGGTTCGACCGCAAGCCGGGCGGCGGCGGAACGCCGTTTTACTCCTCCGACTATCTTATCAGCGGGGCGGAAACCGCCGTTGCCATACGCAATATACCCTTCCTGGGCGACGCGAAAAGCGCCGTATCGCCCGCCGCTGTCAAAAGCGCGGTGCGCGAATACGGCGCGGTGGTGGCTTCAATGTACTGGAACGGCGTGCCGACATCTGACGCGGGCGCGGGCGGCACAAGCTTCTACAACGCCGAAAACGCCGCGTATTTCTTCGATGAGGGCGCGGCCGCCTCTAACCACGCCGTACTTATAGTCGGGTGGGACGATAATTATTCCCCCGAAAATTTTAACGCCGAGCGCAAACCCGCAACTGCCGGCGCGTGGCTGGTGAAAAACAGCTGGGGTTCCGACTGGGGCAACAACGGCTATTTTTGGATTTCCTACGCGGACAGCAGTTTTCCGCAATCCGCGTATGCGATTGACGGCGCCGCGCCGCGTGCCGCCGGTACAAAAACCTACGAGTACGACTACAAGTGGCAGGGCGCGGGCGCGGGGGGCTATCAAAGCGAAAGCGTTTACGCCCGCGTGTTTGACGCCGCTTCGCCCGGCGAGACGCTAAGCTCCGTAATCGTGGCGTTGGCCGCCCCGGCCACGGTATCCGTGGATATAATCGCAAATTTTACAGGCTTCGAGGGATATACGTTTACGGCACAGGCCGTCAAATCCGCGTCCTACGCGGGCTGGTACACCATTGATCTCCCCGCCCCGGTTGCGCTTAGCGGTAGCTTCGCGGTTGTGGTCAAGTCGGCGGGACACGGCTGGCTGGGGATTGACAGCAGTAACCCCGCGCCCGCGAACACGGCGTATCTGTACAAATCCAGTGGAGCTTGGAACGAAAAAACAAGCAACTATTGCATAAAGGCCATCACCAAAGCCGACAAGGCCGAAAAGGCCACAGCCCCCGCACCTGTGGCAGAGACTGTGGCCGAGACTGCGGCGGCGGCGCCTGTCGCCCAAAGCATTACGCCCGCGCCCGTGGTTGTGGTTGAGACACCTAAGGCAACCAAGCCGTTCAATCCGTTTGGCTGGAACCGCCAGCAAATCAAGTTCTTACCGCTGTAACGCCTACTTCAATCGTTTCCCCGGACGGTTCAGCCGCTTCACCGCGTACACTGTACCGAACGTTGCCATCAGCAGGATAATCACTATCACCGCCACAGAGCCTTCGTTGCCGGTTTTGGGGGAGTTGGGATTTTCCCCGTCGGGATTTACAGGCTTGTCGCCGGTGTCGGGGAATTCCTCGTCTTCAGGCTCGGAGCCGTCGGGGTTGACAGGCTTGTCAGTGCTATCCGGCGCGACAGGCTCATCAGGATCATCAGGCTCAGTGGGGTTTTCGCCTACTGGGTCGCTTGGTGCTGTAGTTGGGTTATCGCCGGGCGATGCACTGGGTGTTGCGCTGGGTAATGCGCTTGGTGTTGCACTTGGTTCTGTAGTTGGTGCCGTGGTCGGTGTTGTGGTCGGGGCTGTCGTTGGTGCCGTGGTCGGGGCTGTCGTTGGGGCTG
>BNZR01000116.1 GCA_026001245.1 Clostridia bacterium | reverse complement strand
CGCGGGCTATCAGGGGGCTGTATCGATTGGCTATCGCACCGCGCTTAACCTCGCTGGAGGTTACCAATGTAACCCGACCATCAGTCATAGAATGTATAGAGGTATCGTCAAACCAGGTGTTAAGTACCGTACTGGTAAGCTGGGGGCGTATGATGTCCAGCACCTCCTGCCATATGTTATCCATTACGAATTACCTCCACTAATTTAAGCGCGCCGTACAGCGCGGGCTGGTGTACCATGTATATAATTAATGTGTGCCGCCCTACCTCGGGCAAAACAGGCATGTTAAAGCTGTAAAACCAATTTGGCAACCTGCGGGCCTTTATAATCGGTCCCAGCCGTGACCCCGCCAAGAATAGAAACACCCACTTTAAAAGCGGAAAATAATCCGAGGTGCTATAAGAAAAATCCCCGCCGATACCAAGCCACGCAAACCACTGAATGTCACTCGCCGCCGTAGGGAACACAATATAGCAGACCACAAACAGCCCCAGCCATATAAATCCCGAAACCTTGGCGACATACTTGCCAATAAGCCCGTACAGCAACATGCACACCCCAAGCAGGTGTAAAATCCCGAACCAAACCGGCATCTTGATAAACCACATGGCAAACGACACCGCCGCCGCGCAGACCAAGGTAATCAATCCCCGCCGGATATTACTGCGCGAAAAATTGCTTGAAACGCCGCACAGCAGTATGAACACCCCCGCGAAGATCGGCTCCAGCAGATTCAGCAAGGGATTCTTAACGGCCTCCATCGGCAGATAC
Source organism: Clostridia bacterium (assembly GCA_026001245.1). The sequence continues at coordinate 2,051 of BNZR01000116.1, read as the reverse complement.
CCAAAGATAATCAGCGTAAACCCGAAGTGATACGCCACCATAAGGATTATCGAAAGCCCGCGCCTTTTTTCAGATTTTTAACCGCGATATCGAGGTTGAGATAGTCACGCGTGACGAAGCCCCCAGTGTCAACCCCTCGGCGGATATTTCGCAGGATTACACCTTTAAGCGTTTTGTTGTGGGGCCGGACAACGAGTTCGCTTTCAGCGCGGCCTTGGCCGTTGCGGAACGCCGCGCCGCGGGGTACAATCCGCTGTTTATATACGGCGGCTCGGGACTGGGCAAGACGCATTTGCTTCACGCGATACGCAACAGAATGCTGGGGGACAATCCGACGCTTAATATCCCGCTGTTTTCGTCCGAGCGTTTTATGCACGATTTGCTTATCAGCATACAGAACAAGACCAGACCCGAATTCCACGAGAAATATCACCGGGAAGCGGACGTTATGATAGTGGACGATATTCAGTTTATCGCCACCAAGGACTACGTGCAGGAGGAATTTTTTCATCTGTTTAACATGATACGCGACGCGGGCAAGCAGATAGTTATCGCCTCTGACAGGCCGCCCAAGGCGTTTTCGCTGTTGCAGGAGCGATTGCGAACAAGATTTGAATGGGGCCTGATGGTAGACATTCAACCGCCGAACCTAGAGACGCGTATCGCGATACTGCGAGCCAAGGCGCAAGTGATGGGCAAAATTCTGCCGGACAGCGTGTCACAGCATATCGCGGAGAATACTACCAACGTGCGGCAGATAGAGGGCATAGTTAAAAAACTGGTGGCCTATAACGACCTTATGAATTTTTCGATAAGCATCGAGACCGCCAAGCGCGCCATCACGGACTTGATGAACGAGAACCCCAACCTAAACCCCACGCCGGAGATGGTTCTGCAACAGGTCTGTAGTTATTACGGGGTAGAGCCGGTTTTCGTCCAGTTCGCTTAGCACATCATCCAACAGCATAACGGGTGCGGTATTAAGCTCACGCTCGATAATCTGCCGCTCGGCCAGTTTGACGGCTATCGCCGCGCTTTTAACCTGCCCCTGCGACCCGAAGCTTTTCATCTCGCGGCCATTCATCAAAAACTTGATGTCGTCCCGATGTGGGCCGTATAAAGCCTGTCCCGCCTCCAACTCGCGAACTTCGTCCAGATTATCCAGCGAGTTGGCGGCGTATCGCAACTCCAAAACCTCCGCGCCGCTTGATATCCCGGCGTAATATTTTGCCGCCAGCGGCGCGAGCTTTTGAAAGTATTTTTCACGGAAATCCGCGACTATTGCGCCTTTTTGTTTAAGTATATCATTAAATTCGGGCAAAACATCGGTATTTCTGTCTATAAGCAGCTTTTTTTTGTGTTCCAACGCCCGCTTATACATCGACAGCGCAGACACATACGCCGGGTGCATACCGCAGATAGCCATATCCAAAAACCGCCGCCGCGTGCTGGGTCCCTCGCGCACCAAATTCAGCTCCTGCGGCCCGAAAAACACCGCCGGCAACGCCCCCAACCAATCACGCGTAGAACATTCCCCGCCCCCGCGCTTTAGCAACTTCCGCTCGGTCAGCGAGATGGCAATCTCCAGCGTCTCATCCTCCGTCTTGCCGTTGATAAACGCCCTGTCGCGCTCGAAACGGACGCACTCCCGCTCGCGGATATTCCTCATGCTCTTGGTAAAGGATAAAATGTGTATAGCCTCCAGCAGATTCGTCTTGCCCTGACCGTTGTGGCCATGTATAACGGTCAATTCCGGGTCGAAGTCCACACGCGCCTTGTGATAGTTGCGAAAGTCCTCCAACTCTATAGACCTTAGAATCATGCCAGCCGCACGGGCAGTACCATTTGCAAGAAGCAGTTCCCCTCCTCCGGCTCGATAACGCAGGCGGTAAGCGGCTTATTCAAACGAAGCTTGACAAGCTCCTCCTGCCCCGCCGCTTTCAGCGAATCGCGCAAAAACTGATGGTTAAAGCCTATCTCCAGCCCTCCGCCGTCGCCCTCGCAGGGCAAGCTGTCCTTTGCGCTGCCAAGGGGGGTATCCACCCCAAGGT
>BNZR01000115.1 GCA_026001245.1 Clostridia bacterium | reverse complement strand
AGCGTGATTGGCGGCGTACTCATGGCGGCGGCACTGGTAGTGGCGCTGGTGCAGTTGATTTTGGGGCTGAACGGGAGCGAGTGGAGCGAGGCGGCGTGTTGGGCGGCGGCCGTGATATTCGTGCAGGGCGTAACCCTTGTGTGCGTAGGGATTCAAGGCGCGTACATGGCGCGGATTTACGACGAGGCGCAAAAACGCCCCTTGTATATTATTGCGGAATTTATTAATAAATAAGGCTCACTACACCAATAAAGAACCGCAGGAAACAAGCAAGAACAAGGAATGAGCGTACACTAGTCGAGCAAGCAACGTGTGAGAAGTTGCGAGAAAAATTCTCGAACAAGAGAAAACATTGAAATATCAATGGAGACATAAGCAGTTGCCGCGCAGGCTTAGAAAATTGAGAATTTTTACTCTCAAAATTCCGAAAAACCGACGTAATATCGCTGTAGTGGACTAATGAACCCGGCGTGTCCTATAGATAAAATGAGAAAAATGAGAATGGAGAGCTGCTATGCGAAGATTTTTCACGGGGGAGGAGATTACTAAAAGCTTTGTGTTGCAAGGCTTTGAAGCGCATCACATCAAAAACGTCCTGCGCCTTAAGCCGGGCGACAGCTTGACGCTGTGCGACGGCAAGGGATACGATTATAACGCCGTTATCCAAGGCTTTGCGGGCGACGGCGTGTTATTGGACTGCGAAAAACCCGTTTTAAACGATTCTGAGCCGCGAATTCATACCTCACTATATTTAGCGTACACCAAATCGGAGAGATTGGACTACGCGGTGCAAAAGTCCGTAGAGCTGGGAGTGCGCCAGATTTTTCTGTTTTCCAGCGAGCGTTGCGTAGCATTGCATAGCGACAAACGCTTGGAACGCCTGCGCCGCATAGGCTACGAGGCCGCGAAGCAGTCGGGGCGCGCCGTGTTGCCGCAGGTGTGCTATCTTGGAAACATCGCCGCCGCGCTGATGGCGGAGCGCGACCCCGCGGCGCGTAAGCTGTTCTGCTACGAGTTGGAGACGCGCTCGATACGTACCTCCCTCGTAAATCTGCCCGCAAAGGTTGACATTATGTGCGGCCCGGAGGGCGGATTCACCGCGAAAGAGGCGATATTCGCAACAAAAACGGGCTGGACCTCCGTGTCGCTGGGCAAGCGGATCCTACGCGCGGAAACAGCGCCGATAACGGCGCTGTCACTGGTTATGTACGAAGCCCGCGAAATCTAAGCGTTTGCGATTTTGCTTAGAGCCTCCTTGATATTTGAGGTCACGCGGCCGCCGTGGTAGGTCAGTACGGTGGTGATATCCCCGTACTCCAACACACGATTTAGTGATTTGCAGGCCTGCGGCATGTCGTCCGTATATTCGGGATTGGGCGGGGCGAGTTCACCGTTCGCGGCGTTTAGCGCGTCCCCCGCGATTAATACGCCGTCTAAAGCCAAGCAGATGTGGCCGTCTGTGTGGCCGGGGATGTGCAGCACGGTCGCGCCGAACAGCTTGTCGCCGTGCTTGATGGTTTTATCTACGGCGCAGTAGTATTCGGGGGGCAGACGTGCCGGTTTTTCGCCCGTGATATGCGGCTTTTCAAGCTCGTGCGCCACCACGATTAAGCCGGGGATACGCCCCCGTAGCTTGCCGATGTTGCCCGCGTGATCCCAATCTTGGTGGGTCAAAATGACGTGGGTGACCTGATTCAGCTTGTAGCCGCTTTCCTCCACGCCGCGCTCCAGCGCGTCAAACGCGTCGGGGAACGCCGCGTCTACCAACGCCAAATCCTGCCCGTCGCGGATAAGCACGGGACACATCACAAAGCCGTCAAGATTGATCTCAATCATGCTGATTTTGTCTGAAATTTTCAACTTTAAGCCCCCAATCTATGCGTATAACGGGTATTTTTCGCAGAGCTTGCTAACTTCACCGCGCACGTAGTCCGCCTTGGACTCAAAGTCGCCGGCGGTAAGGTAAATTAGCTCCGCAAGCGTTTTCATGTCGTCGGTGTTCAGGCCGCGCGTGGTGACGGCGGGCGTGCCGATACGGATACCGCTGGTGACAAACTTGCTGGCGGGGTCGCCGGGGAACGAATTTTTATTGGCGGTTAGGTGAACCGCGTCCAGCCGCGCCTCCATCTCCTTGCCCGTCACGTTGAAGGGTCGCAAATCCACAAGCATAAGATGGTTGTCCGTGCCGCCGGAAATCAATCTGAAACCTTTGGCGGACAGACACTGGCTTAAAGTCTTGGCGTTGTCCAAAATCCGTTGGGCGTAGGCCTTGAACTCCGGCTTTAACGCCTCGCCGAAGGCCACGGCCTTTGCCGCGATTACATGCTCAAGCGGGCCGCCCTGAATTCCGGGGAACACCGCCTTGTCTACAACCGCCGCCAGCTCGGCTTTGCACAGAATCAGGCCGCCGCGCGGGCCGCGCAGGGTCTTGTGGGTCGTGGCGGTTACAACATCGGCGTACGGCACGGGATTGGGGTGCAGTCCCGCCGCGACAAGCCCCGCGAAATGCGCCATGTCCACAAGCAGATACGCGCCAACCTCCTTGGCGATCGCCGCGAAGCCCTCAAAATCCAAGATACGCGGATATGCGGAGTACCCCGCCAAAATCATTTTCGGGCGGGATTCCAACGCCAGGCGGCGCACCTCGGCCATGTCGATACGCCCGGTGTTTTCGTCCACGCCGTACGGCACGATGTTATACAGCTTGCCCGATATGTTAACGGGACTGCCGTGGGACAGATGCCCACCCTGATCCAAGCTCATGGCCAAAACGGTGTCGCCCGTGTTGCACAACGCAAGATAGGCCGCCATGTTGGCCTGCG
>BNZR01000114.1 GCA_026001245.1 Clostridia bacterium | reverse complement strand
GTGGTACGCGCTATCGTAACCGGAGGCCACGTAGCGGCTTTTAAAGCCCTCGCAGTGTACCGGGACTATCCGTGCGGACAGCCTGCCGTCAAGCTCCGACACCAGCGAGTCAATATCGTCGCCGATTATCCCCGGCACACAGCCGTTTGCGATAACTATCGCGTCCGGGCGGTACTCCTTGTCGGCGTAGATCACCGCGTCGCGCAGTTTATCCAGCCCGCCCTTTACAACGTCTATCTCGTCAAGATTGGTGTGCAGCCACACAAAATCCTCGTCGCGCTTGCCCTTGCTGGCTCGCATGGTTTTACGCAGGCCGCCCTGCCCCACAAAGCCCGAACAGCAACCCAACGGCGAATGGACGATAACCACCACGTTGGTAAGGCTTGAAACAATGCCGATGGCTAGTGCTAACTGACAGCCGCCGGACTGCGCGAACTTTCTGTCCTGCATTTGGGCGCAACCCGACTTTACGTCGCTTATCAGCTCGCCGCAACCGCCGCAGTAGGCGGAGCATACGCCGATTCGCGTCTCGCGCACGGGCGGCGCGGTCTGCCCCGTGAACCCGTAGGTTAATGTATCTGAATATTTGGACATTTTATATCCTCCCCTATCTTAACGCCACAAGATTTGTTATCAAATCCTCGACAAAGGTCAACGCCCCGCGATAGCCCGCGTAGCCCTTGTTCAGCACCACGCGGTTGCTGACCGGGAACGCCACGGCCAAGAACCCGGCGTTCAGCTTCTCGGACAGGCCCTTTTCGATACCCGTGCCGACCACATACGCGGGCGCCAGCGCGTCATAGTACTTCTTGTTAGAGTTGCGCTCCCAGCTGTCGCGGACATGCTTTAACAGCTGGCCCGACTGTTGCTCGAAGACCACCACGGGCTTGGTCTCGCTGGTTATATCGCCGAACAGCTTTAGGTACTCGGCCTGCGCTTCCTCGTCCTCTATGTCGTTGATGGCGGTGAGGTGGGGCACCCAGCCAAGGTCGTTGGCCAAGAAGCGCGTCAGCACATGGGCGTAGTAGCTGTCCGCCGCGACTATGGCATACCGCTGGAAGTCAATATCGGAGTAAATATCGATAATGCGCTCTAAGAACGAGTAGTAATACTTGTTCTCCGCCGCGATTACCGCCTCGACTACCGCCTTGTCAATCCACAACGCCGCGCCGACCTGCCGCAGAAACAGCTCTGTGCCGTAGGGGCCGACAGGCAATTCCGCGTGGATAACCGGGATATCGTGCGAGCGCGACAGTTCCTCGGCCGGGGCGATTCCCGCCGAGGGCGACAGCACCACATTAAGCGCGGCGTTGCCATAGGTCTTGATGTCCTCGACCGACACGTCCGTGCCGAAGAAGGTATTCGCCTTTACGCCGATTAAACTCAACAGGCGCGTAAGTTCGTCAAGATTGCCGCGATAGAACACATCGTGGCCGGGTACCACCCCGAAGATATTTACGGTTTTCTTCTCTTTTTGTGTCGCGGGCGCGATTACGTCCCGGACAAGCGCGGTCATCACCGCGTCGTAGCCCGCCAGCGTGTTGCCCAAAAAGCCCGGCGTGCTTACCCCGATAACGTTTTTATCGGCGAAGCGGCGCGCAACGCCCACCGCGTCGTCGCCGATTATCTCTACCTGACAGCCCGTCAGGACAATATACAAATCCCCGTCCAGCGCGAACAGCGTGTTTTCAATCTGCTCCTCCAGCCTGTCCTCGCCGCCGAAAACCACGTTGTTTTCCGCGATATTGCTTGTTGGTATCATGTTGCCGCCGCAGTACCCAACGCCGCGATAGCCCGCCGCGATGTTATACGTCCCCGACAGCGCCGAGGCGCAGCCGCCCGCCGCGTGTACTATGGGGACAACCCGCGATAAGCCCGCCACCGTGGTAAGCGCGCCGCCCAACGCGCACGAAAACTTGGCGCGTTCTATAAATGTGCTAGGCATCTAATCCCTCCTACTTCCGTTGGTGTTAAATCTTATCTTCTCTGTTTTGTCTACCTGAACTACCTTACCGTCCTGCAAAATCAAGGTTACCGTGCCGAATTTTATCTCGCCTATCCACGCGAACAGTTTTTCCAAATCGCTTTTGGAGATAACGTCCGCCGGGGGCGTACTAACATGCTCGCTCATATTACTGCGTCCTGAAGTATAACTTCGCCTATGTCGATTTTTTCGGTTATCTCGCGCTCGGCGGGTACGGGCTTATCCTGCAAAAGCTCCCACACGCGGTGGGTTATGATGTTAAAGTCCGTAGTGTCGCGCACTTGGGACACCCTGCGCGGGCGCGGCAGTGTAACGTCCACAACCTCTTTGATGCGTCCGGGGCTTTTTGATACCACCGCCACGCGGTCGGCCAAGCCCACGGCCTCTTCTATGCTGTGGGTTACGAAGATTACCGTCTTGTTGGTTTTTTCCCAGATGGACAGCAATTCGTCCTGCATGGTCTCGCGGGTTTGCGCGTCTACGGCGGCGAAGGGTTCGTCCATGAACAGCACCTCCGGATCATAGGCCAAGGCTCGCGCTATGGCCACGCGCTGCTGCATTCCGCCGGACAGCTCGTAGGGGTAGTGATTCTCGAAGCCCTCAAGCCCCACAAGCTTTATGAACCTATCGGCAATCTCCGTCCGCTCTTTTTTGGGCAGACGCTTGATTTCAAGCCCGAACTCGATGTTTTTGCGCACCGACCGCCAAGGAAACAGCGCGTAGCCCTGCATGACAATTCCTCTGTCCAGCGCGGGGCCGCTGATTACCTTGCCGTCTATCAAAATCTCGCCCTCGTCGGCCTTTGCCAAGCCGACCAGCACGTCCAGCAAGGTGGATTTGCCGCAGCCCGACGGGCCGACAA
>BNZR01000113.1 GCA_026001245.1 Clostridia bacterium | reverse complement strand
GCAATCCCTATGCTGTCAGAAAAACGGCGGGATGGAATGACAAGGGGCATCCGCTCTATACGGTCATCGGGTATTATCCGACACGCGAAGCGGGGATGATTGCCCTTGCCCAATACAATAACGAACCGTGGGATGTGGATTCCGAAAAAACCACGTTCCAAGAACTGTTTGACCTGTGGAAGCAGAAAAAAGCCCCCAAACTGGGGGCATCAAATCAATCTTCGCTATTGTCCGCATACAAGCATTGTTCGCGGCTGTATAAGCTGAAATATAAGGGCATCAAGGCGTTCCAAATGCAAGATTGCGTTGACCTATGCGGTCACGGTTACAGCACACAGGCGGCAATCAAGAACTTGTTCGGACACCTTGACCGCTTCGCCCTCGAACTTGACATTGTGGCACGGTGCTATTCAGATTTGGTCACGTCTGCCCCAATACCCGAAACAAACAAGAAGCCCTTCACAGATGACGAAATAGCGGCATTGTGGGCGATTCAGAACGAACCGTGGGTTGATTCTGTCTTGGCGTTCCTGTACACAGGATTTCGCATTTCTGAACTGCTTGACCTGAAATGCGCCGATGTGGATTTGGAACAGGGAACAATCAAAGGCGGCACGAAAACAAGGGCGGGTAAAGACAGACTTGTTCCTATCCACTCACGCATAGCAGAATTCGTCCACAAGCGCGTTTTGGCAGGGGGTCAGTATCTTTTCCCCTTGAACGGTCACAAATGCGCTACAAGCCAATATTACGGCATTTGGGGCGGCATTATGGAACGCATCGGCGCAAAGCACACGGTTCACGAATGCAGACACACATTCCGTTCACGGCTTGATTCAGCAGGGGCAAACAAGCGGTGTATTGATTTGATTATGGGTCATAAATCAAAAGATGTCGGTGAACGTGTCTACACGCATAAGACAGTTCAAGAGTTAAAAGCCGAAGTTGAACTAATAACACGTTAGTAACACAAAAAGCCGCAACCCCTGTATTTACAAGGATTGCGGCTTCTGTTTACAATATTGTACCATAAAGGGAATTGAAAGTCAACCCTAATGTTTGAATAAAGCGCGAGAATCTTTTGCCGAGCGAAAAGGCGTTCGCGTACAAATTGCGGCTGGACGCGATGAGGCGGCACGGCGGCGACACTCGCGAGGCCGTGGCTGACGACGAGAGCGCGAGGACGGTTTCAAACTACATTCGGCTGACCTATTTGGACAAAGATTTGTTGCAGTTGGTGGACAATGGTGAGTTGTCCGTGATGTCGGGCGTGTATGTATCGTTTCTTCCCGCCGGGCTTCAGGAGGAGTTGTATCGGGTGTTGGTTGATTTGAAATTGAGCAATTAAACTTTAGTATTAAAACGCTCTGTGCAGAAATCGAAAAAGCATTCCATAGAATAGCCCTCTTGACAGACGTGATATAATAAAGATGGAGAGTGACTTATGAACGATAGGATACACGCCCTGCTGGTCGAGGCAGACGAAGAACACCCGTGGCCGCTTAGCGACGTGCTGTTTTCAAAGATTTTTGAGAACGAGCAACACGCCGGAATTGCCATGCGCGGCTTGATTAACGCGATATACGCGGACAGCGGTCAGCCGCTGATTGAATCGGTCGTGCAAATGCGCAGTCAGACCACGGAGCTTGCCGGAGCTTATATGCGCGGCTGTCGCGTAGACGTGTTGGCCAAGGACGAGAACGGCGACTTCATCAGCACGGAGGTGCAACTCAGCAATGTCAAAGTGATGAACGACCGCAGCTTGTTCAACTTCGGCAACATCATACAAAACGAAACGCCGAAAGGCGCGTCATATGACGAGTTACCGGCCGTAACAATGGTGAATATTCTCGGCGACAACATCCGCCCGAATCACGCGGAGTATCATCACCGGGCGGCGGTTATGTACACAGATGAGCCATATGAAGTCGCGGCCGAGAACTTCAAAATGCATGATATTGAGTTGCCGAAATTCCTGGCGAAGTTGGACGGTGGTCGTCCATCGCCGGAGGACGGCGAGCTGGCGCGGTGGCTGTACGCATTGACGATGGGCTATAAAGACCCGGGATTTGCAAAGGAGGTATCAGAAATGGACGTTGGCTTGCAGGAATTCATGAACAGATACGACATTGTGTCTGCTGACAAAGATGTCCGCTACTCATATCACAATTGGCGAGTCGGTCAGATGGACGAACGGCAACGCCAAAAGGACGAACGTCAACGACTGCGTGACGCGAAGCTCGAGGGGAAGCTTGAGGGGAAGCTTGAGGGGAAGCTTGAGGGGAAGCTTGAGGGGAAGCTTGAGGGGAAGCTTGATGGACACATTGAAGCGTTCTATGCCATGAAGCTCAATGGCTTGACGGATTTCCAAATGCTCAACATGGCTAAAACGATGAAGCTTGGGAAAAGTGACTACGCCGCAATCAAGGCCGCCGTGAACACACGGTTTGAAGCGGAGAAACCGCCCACACCGCCGGATAAGCCCTCCGGCATGACGCTGGACTGAAAAATGAAAACAGCGTTTTTCGGGTTATTTGCAATGTTTGTGGTGTTATAATCCAAGCATTATCACGAGACTATGAACAATTCGCAACGTATAAAGAATCTCGGCAAAGTTTGCCGAAACTGCATACAGTGCGAAAAAGGCATGACTTATCATGACCTTAAACGAACTAGAAGCGCGGCAAGCCGAACGCGCAGAGGTGTTTTCGAGCAAAGACGCTTTGAACATTGGAAAACCTACTCAAAACAATCTTAACGAACTACAAAAAGCAGTACGTTCAAACGGGGAAAGTCTGCATATCATACAGCAATTAAACGCGGAGCATACGCCATTCGTGGTTTGTTGGCACTTTGACGGCAAGACATGGGATTGGGGAA
>BNZR01000112.1 GCA_026001245.1 Clostridia bacterium | reverse complement strand
AAAAGGTTATCAAGGTCATCGATGATATCGCGTTCCAGACCAATATACTCGCCCTAAACGCCGCCGTTGAAGCCGCGAGAGCGGGACAGCACGGGAAAGGCTTTGCGGTCGTCGCCGAGGAAGTCCGAAACCTCGCGTCGAAATCCGCCGCCGCCGCTTCCGACACGGGAGCGCTGATTTCAAACAGTATGGAAAAGGCACAGTTGGGGGCAAAGATTGCGGCCGAAACCGCTTCAAGTCTTGCCGAGATTGTCGCGGGTATCAACGAAAGCAATGAAATTGTTGGGAATATCGCAAAGCTTTCCGAAACTCAGGCGCAGGTCATCGGTCAAATCACTTCAGGGCTTGACCAAATCTCGCGCGTCGTCCACGAAAACTCCGCCGCCGCCGAGGAGTCTGCGGCATCAAGCGAGGAAATGTCCGGTCAGGCGGCCATTCTGTTAGAACAAGTGGCTGAATTCAAGTTGAGCGGCGAGAATTCAGGATTCGGGAATGGTAGATTGCGGTTAGGGCAGTAATCGTCTTCGCGGGGGCGGTGCTTGCCGCCCCTCTTTAAGCTTTCGAGCTACGGCGGCAAGCGCCCCGCCGGATGTAGGTTCAGCGTTGCTAGATCAACGCATCATAATCCAAAAAAAATTTATTGACAAAAGCTCTAGCCCTGTGTTACTATGGTTTTATAAGGAAGTGACGGGGTGCCTATAGAGACCGAATTAAAAAACCTAATCCTAAGTAAATGCATATGTAGGCGAAATCCAACGACGCATTGGTGACAATCGGGCGCGTGCTGGGCGTTGTGCCTGCGTGAATAGAAGGTGGGTAAAAATGAAAAGCGATTATAATGTAGCTCTTATATGGGACGCGGAAGCGTCCGTTTGGGTTGCGACCAGCGAAGATATTCAAGGCTTGGTTCTCGAATCAGGTTCGCTAGACGCTCTGATTGAAAAAGTTAGAGTTGCCGCCCCGGAGCTTTTAGCTCTCAAACATGAGATTCCAGAAATTTTATCTGTATGTTTTCGGTCAGAACGCTATGAACAAGTGAGGGCGTAATGGCAGAGTACGAAAAGCAAGTGAGAGACATTCTGAAAGCAAGCGGTTGTTCCTTTGTTAGGCATGGCAAAGGAGACCACGATATTTGGTACAGCCCGTTACCGTTGACGGGAAGATAAAATCAAGATTTACGGCAAATGCAATTATGAAAAGATGCGGTATAAACAAGAAGTTTTGAGGGGTCTTGTTGTGTGAGCCAGTACGCCTGGGAGACAATCCGAATATAGGTTGCGTGTTGGAGGGTATCGAGTTGTTGATAGTAATCTGACCTTTGTTGACCTCTACAACTATTGGCTCCCCACACACGAGCAACGCGCCGTTGTTTGCGCGGCCTGACGGAGGACGCTACACCACGCGTAACTTTCGTGACTCGGCATATATCCCCGCGTTGGAAGAGATAGGCGCAAGACAACTCAATCCCCACGCATGCCGTCACACGTTCGCGACATTGCTAAAGAACGTGGAAGCCCCGGCAACGGATAAACAACGGCTGATGGGTCACGCGTCGTTTGAAATGACAGCTCATTACACCCACTCGGACGATGAGGCATTACATAAAATCATGCAGAAGTTGAGTTGATTGTGAGTAGTAATAGGAGTAGTAGTAACGCGTAATTTTTAGCGATTCGTGCTAACGTGGCGTGATTTTATCAAGTCCTCAAAGCATTGAAAACACAAGGGTTTTGAGTTGTGACAAGGGTTTGTGGAAATGGGCTGAATCCGCCTTCTAAGCAGAGGGTCGTGGGTTCGAGTCCCGCCAGGCGTACCAGGGATAAGTATAAAAATATCATGAAAGGTGGTTACTCTTAAATGGACATTTCGGACAACAGTAGTTCGCAGGACATTGACGTGGAGGGACCCGATTGTAGGTTGTAAATTAAGTTCGAGAGATAAAGCCCTCACAATATAACGTGCAGGATTCACGCGTCGGTTTTCTTGAATTTGGATATAATTTTGTCCGCTTGCGTTTTTGCGCCCAGTGCGGAAATAACAACTCCGTTTTTGACCGTATCGACAGCGTCCGCTCTTTTCTGCTTATTTATTTCTTTTTGCGCTTGCCTTTTTTGTGCTTCGGCTTCTCGCTCGCTTGCGTCTTTTTGCGCGTTCTCTTCTTTTTGGCTTTCTAAATCGGAAAACAATTGCCTGCTCTTAGCAATAATCTCTTGTGTTACATAAAACAAAGTAATTGTTGTACCTATTCGAACCATTTTTTCGCCTTTATGCGACGTGCTAACAACGTCAAATTCAGAGCAATCCGAATATGCGGGGTTAGGTTTAGCCAACGCCTCCCCGAATTTTAGCCCTGCCGATTCTATGTTTCGGTTAAAGGACGAGCGATTTTTTCAGCAGTTTTTAAGGCTCTTACGACATCATTAGCTTTCAACGTTCATACCTCCATATAATTATCCATCTCCCAATAACGCTAATACTAAGTATAAGCGTTACAGAAGAATTTGTCAAGCATAAACGTATGTAGGCGACTAAGGCCGCTTCCGTATAGCCGCAATTGCCCGTTTTCCAAATGCAAGCAACTCGGTAGACGCAACGCCGGTTAATGCGGGGATGACGTGGGGCAACACTGCTTGCTTGAGCCCTTGCGTTCCTTTGAATGCGTTCTCTTTTTTTGCGGAATCTTTTTTACGTTTTTTCTGATCGGGGTATTGTTTGGCCAACTCTTGGCAATAAAAGTTTCGGTAGTCGACCTCAAAAGCAAGAAACGCGTCTGATTGCTCATTGCGGCAGTCTGAATATATAATGGCGGAGCGAATGGCTGTGAACAAACCGCCGATAATAAACATTATGCCCAATAAGAATGTGACGGTATCGTTGTTATCCCAAAGCCCCGATATAAATGCCGTTGCCTCCGGCTGAAATCCCTTCGGAAGATTTTGTATC
>BNZR01000111.1 GCA_026001245.1 Clostridia bacterium | reverse complement strand
ACACGCACTAAAGTTCCGCGCTATAGTTTCGATATTACAGCCGTAGGGACTTTCTGCCCCGTACCCCGTACATTGACAACTTCATTTCGCGCAAACCGATTTCTTCGGCTCCTGCCGGGACATTCCATAGGGTGCGCCATACCTTGTGATTGCCCACTTTGGCCGATAAATCGTTACCCATATCCCGCATCACACGAGTTCCGCTTTTCGACAAGCAAAGGCGGTGCGCGGGGGCGCCATACCCACAACACCGTTTGCGCAACCTCGGAGAGCAGATCAACACAAATCGCTCCGAGGAACGGAAAACTCGGAGATGTAAACAAAACAAGGAGGTTATTCCCCATGAAAAACAGCAAAAACAGCAAGAAGATACTATCTATGGTCATAGCCTTGGCTATGGTACTAAGTCTAGTCCCCGCCGCGTTTGCAACAGCTGTTCCCGCGCTTAACGAGGGCGTTTGGAACCCGCTGGCCGCAAAAGACGACAGTGGTGTTTCCACGTCCGATGCTATCGCGTACGACCCCGCAACAGCTATCACTGCGGTAGTACCCACGAACGACCCCACTACCCCCAGCGGAATTCAACTTAATATGCTTACCGAAAAGCTTACCGTTCCTGAAGATACCATTGCGGCATACGCGATTGACGACAAGTGGAAAACAGGCGTCCCCACAGACAACGTCATCAAGAAGCTTATCGACAAGGGCGGCGTGCTTAAGCTGACCACCGCTTGGGACAGCAAAAACAAAGAGCCGCAGAAATTCGTTGCGGCGAAAGATGGTGCCGAGGAGATTGCCGCCGCGACAACGTATCTCTTTGCCAAGCTGAATCCCCGTGCCACAGTCGACAAGTATGTCGCCAACTACACCGCGATCTCCGAGGGAGAGTGGACGTTGACGGAAAAAGGCGCGGCAGTTTCTAAGTCCGTTGGCCTTATCCTGGCGTTTTCGGCCGATAAGGGCAGAACAGCCATTGCGGACGCAACCGAAAAAGAGGTTTGGTACGAGTTAGCCGCCGACAAGGGCATTGAAGTGCGTCCCCTGCCCAGCGACGGCAAGCCCAAAGCCGACACGCTGATCTACAAGGTAGCCCCCACGGCGAGCACCGGAGCATCTAAGGCCATCAAGGTCAAGGTCGCGTCCGAGCAAAAGGTGCCCAGCGTGAAAGCCGACTACAAAAAAGGCATAATCAAAGTAAAAGTCGGCCAGAAGATCTTCACGGGCGAAAAGGGAGACTTTGACTCCACAGCCACAGCCCTAAAGACCGCCGCGGCATTTAAGGCCGCCGAAGCCGACCAGTATTTTGCCGGCTTTGACAAAGAGGCCGCCAAAGCGGGGCTTAACATCAGCGGGTTGCTGATTGCCAAGCCTGCGGCAGACCCCGCCCCTGCGGAAGTTACCATTTGGACAGCGGCCACAGCCGCTAAGCCCGCTTCCGCGTACCTTACCTACAAGCTGGCCTATCAAGCCGCCGCGTTGACCGCCGCCGCAGTCGGCACGGTTGAAAAAGGCAAGCTGAAACAGGACAGCAAGGTCGAGTCTTACGACAAGACCAAGGAAAAGTGGGGCAAGGTAAAAATCAGCGCCAAAGCTGACGTAATTTTCCGCCTGAAGTCCACCGCCAAAGCGACCAAAGCGCAATACAACGAGGCCGGGTACTTTGAGGTTGACGACAGCGAGCTGTTCGCCACAGGCGCAGAGGACACGTTCACCGTAACCTGGGGCAAGTACTTTGAAGGCACCAAGGAAAAAACTGGCGTGCTGGGCGTGTATCCGCAGGAAGAGTATGCAACGGTTATTGCCGAGCTTGCGAAGATCACATCAAGCTTGTTTACCGCTGGGATTGCGGAAGCCGATGTTACCAATCTAGCTACCGCGATATCCGAGGTGCAGGACTTGGTCGATGCCGCCTATACCGACGATGACGTGACCATTACGGTTTCTGCCGTTGCGGCAGACTACACAGAGGTCGATGGTGACAAAGACGGCTCACTCACGTTCACCGTAACTGCTGAAGCTAAGACTGACCCAACCTTTGAGCTTACCGCGCAGTTTAAAGTCACGATTAAGCACACAGCCGCACCCTAACAGCAAGCAGACAGTTTCTAGTTTGCAACGAAAAGCCGCCCCTTGGGGCGGCTTTTTTTGTGTGGGTGCGGGTGGGCGAACGTACGGGGGTGTTATTTTCAGAAAATTGCTTGACATTTGGGCGGGGTTGTGGTATTATTACGGTAGAGAGGGCGATGGTCTTTCAGCTAGCCCAACAACTTAATTATTAACTGGGAAAATAACCGTCACCGTTGGTAGTGGGGAGCGGTTATTTTTTCGTATCGTCCTTTCTCAGAATTTCAACTATCAGAATTGCAAACGCAATCATAAGCGTCAAAACTTCGTAAGTACTCACGGCTTCACCCCCTTTCGGAGGCTGGGCTAACCGTCCAACCATCGCGCTTCTACACGATTATATTTTAGCATGAGTTTGGGTGGTTGTCAAGGGAAAAACCCGCCGTTGCGGCGGGTTTTTTTGTGGGTTATTTGTTGCGATCCGCTTCAGCCTTGAGCTTCTTTTCAACTACCGCTACGACATCCACAGGGTCGCTAACAACTTCAATCGCATCGATAACTTCCTCCAGCGTCTTGGCCTTTTTTGCGGAATATAATAATCCGCGCAGGATTACATCTGTTTCTTTGGACATTGTGGTCGCCCTCCTTTTGTTGATTATTGTTGGTTGCGTTGTTTTTGCCGTGCCTTAGTGGCGGCAACGCGCTCGTTTACGGCGGCAATATCGTCTCCGTCGCACATGGCCATGATGGCCTCTCGGATGTCCTCAACATCGTCTGTAACCTTTGCGGCATATAGCACCGAGCGCAGAATCGCGGTTGTTTCTTTTGCCATGGTGGTTGCCCTCCTTTTATTTTTGTTGTGGTTGGTTATTGTGTGCGTGG
>BNZR01000110.1 GCA_026001245.1 Clostridia bacterium | reverse complement strand
CGCGTGCGGCGACATCGCGGTCGGTGATTGTAAATGCGTCCCCAACCAAAGTTGCGCCTAGGTCTGAAAACGCCACACCTGTGCGGGAATCGCCGTAATCTATCGCCATTACACGCATTTTAATCCTCCGAAAGTTTGAATTCTACCGAATCGCACAGCGCAATCCAGCTGGCCTGAATGATGTCCTCGCTGACCCCGACGGTGGTCCAATGGCGGTGACCGTCGGTGCTGGTAATCAGGACGCGCACTTGGGCTTCTGTGCCACTTTTAGAGTCCAAAACGCGGACTTTATAGTCGATAAGCCGAATATCGCGAATTTTTGGATAGAAAACCTCCAAGGCTTTGCGAAGCGCCTGATCCAGCGCGTTGACGGGACCGTTGCCCTCGCCCGCCGACAGCTCCTCGCGGTCGCCGACGCGGATTTTCAAGGTGGCGGTCGCGCCGTCCCCCTCGCCGATTGTTTTATAGTAGATAAGTTCAAAAAACGGCGCGTAAAGCCCCAAAACCTTGCGAATTATCAGCGAAAAAGACGCGTCCGCACCCTCGTATTGGTAGCCCGCGCTCTCGCGCTCCTTCAATTCGCGCAGAATATCCGACAAACGGGGGTCTTTTGGGTCAAAATCGGGATAAATCGGGCTGATTTTGTTCAGCAAAAGGGCGCGCCCCGCGATTTCGCTGGTCAAATATCGGCGCGTGTTGCCCACGCTCTGCGGCGCGACATGCTCAAAGGCGCGGTCGCATTTAATCATGCCGTCGATGTGTGTGCCGGCCTTGTGCGCGAACGCGCTCGCGCCCACATAGGGAGCGGACTCCGAGAGGTGAATATTCGCGATTTCGGCGATAGCTCGTGCTGTGCTTGTGAGTTGCGTCAGGCTATTTTCCGGCACGCAGGAGAGGGCGCGTCCCAGCTGTAGGTTGGCTATCACGCTACACAAATCGGCGTTTCCACAACGCTCGCCCATACCGATAAATGTCCCCTGAACATGCGACGCGCCCGCGCTGACCGCCATAATCGTGTTGGCCACGGCCATGCCGCGGTCGTTATGAGCGTGGATCCCTAAAGTTAGAGCAGGGAAACATTTTTGAATTTCCTGCACGATTTGAAACACTTCGTCGGGAAACGCGCCGCCGTTTGTGTCGCACAGCGCGACGACATCCGCGGCGCAGGCGGCCTCTAAAACCGCCTTGCAGTAAGACGGACTGGCCTTAAAGCCGTCAAAAAAATGCTCTGCGTCGAAGATAACGCGCCGCCCCTCGCGTTTGAAAAACGCGATACTCTCCTCAATCATGCGAAGATTTTCAGAAAGTTCGCAACGCAAAACATTTTTGACGTGCAAGTCCCACGCCTTGCCGTATATCGCGACAGTTGCGGTATTTGCGGCCAGCAACGCCGCACAATTCGTGTCCTTTTCGACCGATAGGTACGGCCGCCGGGTACTGCCAAACGCGACAAGTTTTGATTGCGTGGCGCAATTAGAAACGGGGAAATTCGCGGCGGGTAGCTCGATAAAGGCTATGCCAAAGTCGTCCAAAAGGCGGATTATGTTCAAGCGGTCGGCGTCGGAAAAGGACACGCCCTCGGCCTGCGCCCCATCGCGCAGAGTGGTGTCGAAGATTTTTATGTCTCGCATAGCGTTGTCCGCTCCTCTCCGCGCCGCAAAAAGATTGTGCCTGTTCTCGCGATTTCAACTATGCCGTATGGCTCTAAAAGCTGTAAAAGCGCCTGATTTTTGTCATTTTGGCCTGTCATTTCAAGTGTCATGGTGCTGGGGTTGACATCAATTATTTTGGCGCGGAAGACCCCGGCTGTCTGAATTATGTCGCTGCGTGCCGTCTGATTTTCGGCGCGTAGCTTGACCAGCAGAAGCTCGCGGCTCACGGCGGCGTCGGGCGGGATGATTTCCACAGATTTTGTGCAGACCAGTTTGCCAAGTTGCTGAACAATTTGGTCAACAATACGGTCGGTTCCGCCGACTATCAGGGAAATACGCGATATTTCTGGGTTTTCGGTCACCCCAACAGCCAGGCTTTCGATGTTGTAGGACCGCCGCGCAAACAGCCGCGTGACCTGTGACAACACCCCCGCCTGATTCTCGACCAACACCGATAATGTGTGCAACATTTGAGGCTTCATTCGCAATCTTCTCCTATCATACACTCGATAAAGTACGGGTTATCCTTGAAGTTTTGCAACAAATTTGCGAACTCCCTTAAATCGCTCGCCGTTCCGGAGCCTATGCCATAGGCTTCCGCCAATTTCGGGAAGTTGGGAGAGCCGCCCAAAGCGGTCTCGGAGAAACGGGAATCAAACCGCAATCTTTGCCACTTTTTCACCAGCCCAAGGGCGCGATTATTGAGTAAAACAGTCAAAATCGGAACATTATAGCGTGAAACAGTCGCCCATTCGATGCAGTTCATGCGCAGACTGCCGTCCCCCGTGATGTGCGCGACAATGCGCTCCGGACGGGCGATTTTCGCGCCTATCGCCGCGCCAAGCCCGAAACCCATCGCGCCGAAACCGCCGCTTGTCAACATTCTGCCGGGAATTTCGCGGCTTAGCCATCGCGCCGCCCATAGCTGATGAAGCCCAACGTCGGTGGTGACAAGCGCGTCGCGGCCGATATATAAATCCAGTGTTTTCAATATGTTTTCGGGGGTAAAGGCGGAGGACTTTACAGGCGTTTCGCGGATCTTTTCGGCACGTTTCGACCAGTCGGCACGGATCTCGGACTGCCGCAAAAGCGGCTCTAAAAGTTGCAAAATCTCTCTCGCGTCCCCGACCAACGCGGCGGCGGTTTCGACATTTTTGTTGATCTCGGCGCGGTCAATATCTATGTGGATAATATGCGATTTTTTGGCGAAAATATCGGGATTTTCGCCGATAACGCGCTCGGAAAATCGCGTTCCTATGGCCAACAGCACGTCGCAGTCGCGGATTAGCGCGTTTGCGCGGCGATCCATCCCCGCGATCCCCGCCCACAGCCGATGGGAGGACGGAAACCCGCCCATCAGCGTAGTCACGACCGGTGCGTCCAATCGCTCTGAAATAT
>BNZR01000109.1 GCA_026001245.1 Clostridia bacterium | reverse complement strand
ATCAGCTTTTCTATGGTGTCTCTGGCTTCGTTCAGCTCCTCTGTCAGGCGCAGTAGGTCGGCGTTCATCGTCTCTACCGTTTTCAGCGCGGACATTGACAGCTGGTGTGCGCTGTCCACCTGCTCGGCATTTTGCGACTGCACCCGCTCGTTGTAAGCGTACGACAGCCCGATAACCAGCGCGGCGCACGCAAACAACGCCAGCGAGTACCATATTATAAATTTGCTTTTAACCTTACGTTCCTCGCGGCTCATTGCGGTACCTCCCCCGTCAGCGCGGACATCAAAACCTCTAAATCTTCGGGGCTGTAGAATTCCAGCTCGACCTTGCCGCGCTTCGCGCCCGACACTATCCGCACCTTGCGCCCGAAACGCTGTGCCAGCGACCGCTCGTACTCGGCGGCGTAGTTGATTTTTTCGGGCTTGTCGGAGGTTTGAGGCTTGTCCTCCATCAGTTTTTTGACAAGCGTCTCGGTGTCGCGCACGGACAAATCCTCTGCGATTACACGGCTGGCGGCCTGCTCCTGCCGCTCCGCGCTCTCCAATCGCAGTAATGCCCGTGCGTGTCCCGCAGACAGGCTGTTCTCTTTAAGATGTGTCTGCACGCCGTCAGACAGCGCAAGCAATCTCAACGCGTTGGCCACGGCGGGGCGCGACCGCCCCACGCGCTCGCTTACACTCTCCTGCGTAAGGCCATAGTCGTCAATCAACGCTCGATAGCCCTCGGCTTCCTCAACGGGGTTCAAGTCCTCGCGCTGTAGGTTTTCTATAAGGGCAAGCTCTGTTGCGTGGCGGTCGTCCGCTTCGATAACTATCGCCGGGACTACACTCAATCCCGCCATTTTTGCCGCCCGCCAACGCCGCTCCCCCGCGATTATCTGATAGTAGCCCGTGTCCAAACGGCGCACGGCCAGCGGCTGTAGTATGCCGTGCTGGCGTATGCTCTCGGACAGGTCGTACAAGGCCGCGTCGTCAAAGTGTTGGCGCGGCTGATCCGCTCTGCGTTCAAGCTGTTCCAGTCGCAGCAACACGCCCGCGCCGCCTGTGCCGTTCTCCGCGTCGCGCACTGTTTCGTCGCCGAACAAGGCGCTTAGTCCCCGTCCAAGCCCGGTATTTTTAGCCGCCATTTTTTAACCCCCCGTTTTCCCCTCGTTAATCGCCGCCAGCTCCGCCGATAGCTGTTCATACGCGTCCGCGCCCTTACTGCCCCGGTCGTAGCTGATTATCGGCAGCCCGTGGCTGGGCGCTTCGGATAGCCTAACGCTTCTTGGTATCGCCGTTTTGAACACCTTTCCGGGAAAGAACCGCTTGACCTCGCTCGCCACCTGCACCGACAGATTCGTCCTTGCGTCATACATCGTAAGCGCGACGCCCTCGATCTCAAGCGCGGGGTGCAGCTTACCGCGCACCAGCTTCACCGTGCGCGTCAGGTCGCTCAATCCCTCCAGCGCGTAGTACTCGCATTGGACGGGGATAAGCACGGAGTCGCTGGCGCACAGCACGTTCAGCGTAAGCAACCCCAGCGACGGCGGGCAGTCGATAAGTATAAAATCATAGTTTGCGCGCAACGGATTCAGCGCGTCACGCAGACGGAACTCGCGGTTTTCCGAAACCGCCAGCTCTACCTCCGCCCCCGAAAGCGACACGCCCGTGGGCAAAACGTCGCCAAAGCGCGTCTTCACCACGGCCTTCGCCGCGTCAACCCCGCCAACAATCACATCATAGACATTGGGGCTGGAGCTTTTGTTAACGCCCAAGCCGGAGGTTGCGTTGCCCTGCGGGTCAAAATCCACAAGCAACGCCCGCTTGCCCTGTGCCGTCAGGCAGGCCGTTACATTCACCGCCGTGGTTGTTTTCCCCACGCCGCCCTTTTGGTTTACAACCGATATTATTTTACCCATAAAATAATTCTCCTTTATCCAAGGAGAATTATATCAGAAACGGCGGCATTTTACAAGACATAACTTAAAATAATTAAAAAGTCGGCTTATCTTGTGATTCTAACCGCTTTGCGCAACATATCTTGTGGGCGTTGTTTCACGTGAAACATTCGGAATGCGGATTGTAAGCGTAATTTCGCCCTCGCGGTCGTCCTGATCCAGCTCCGCGTCTATCCCGCCGCTACGCATTATGTCCACCGCGTGGCTGATTGTGTTCAAAAACACCCGCACGTCCTTGACTATGTACAGCGTTTTTTGATTGCATTTTTTGCGCTCGGTTTTGGGGTCAAGGAATCGTTCGATGTAGGCCTCGGTCTGTGCCACGTTCAGCCCCTCCTTCAAAACCGCCGTCAGGATTTGCATGCGGCTCTCCGGGTCGTCCAGCTTTAACAGGGCGCGGGCGTGACGCTCGGTAAGTCCGTGGTGCCGCACCATCTCGATTGCCGGGCGATCCAACCGCAACAGCCGCAATTTATTGGCCACTGCGGATTGGGATTTGCCCAATCGCCGCGCCGCCTCGTCCTGCGACAGGCCGTGCAGGCGTATCAGCCGCAGGATCCCCTCGGCCTCCTCAAAGCAATCCAAGTCGCGCCGCTGTAGGTTTTCGACCAACGCCACCACGGACGAGGCACGCTCGTCCAACTCCATCACGACGCAGGGGACGGCTTTCAGTCCCGCCATGCGTGCGGCGCGTA
This sequence comes from Clostridia bacterium, assembly GCA_026001245.1. The sequence continues at coordinate 436 of BNZR01000109.1, read as the reverse complement.
GTCGCCGCTCCCCCGCCACAAGCTCATAGCCGCCCGCCACGCGGCGCACGGTAAGCGGTTGGACTATGCCCAGTTGTTTTATGCTGTCTGTCAGTTCGCGCAGAGCGTCCGGGTCAAAAAAATTGCGCGGCTGGTTCGGGTTGGGGACAATCTCGCCCACGGGTATGCGCAGTACGCGGTTTTTGTCAGCTTTTCTAAAATTATCGAGTATCATATGTAAACCTCCCTGTGCATATATTGTAGCACGTCAAAAACGCGTGAATTGTCGAAAATCCACGCGTTTTTGGTATAATTTCAGAGCATTAGTGTGACGCCGAAATCGTTTGTGTTGACCAGCGACACCGATTTTATGTCGCCCAAATCCAAAGTTTGGCCGCCGATTGTCAGCTTAGCGCGGGTGCCTGTGGGCTGGGGGACGGTCGGCGCGGCGACGGTT
>BNZR01000108.1 GCA_026001245.1 Clostridia bacterium | reverse complement strand
GTATAAGCTGATACCCGTCGTTGGCCGGATCCAAAAAAGGATCGTGCCACACCGCCACGCGGGACGCGACGCGCATCAGCGTCCTGTTTTCGCTGGTGGTAAGCCATGTCATAAACGCCTGATTGTAAGTCATGTAATACCCAAAGGCCGCGCCGGCCAAAGCCATTATTGACAGCCGTCTGCCGCCCTTCACCCCTCCCGCGAACATCATAGCCAAGCCTATGGCAAGCACGATTACCGTGGCCGACAAATGCGGCTCCATAATCAACAAAAACGCCACCAGGCCCAAAATCATAACCAACAGACCCGTATAACGCCATCGGCGTATCTTAAAAACGGTCTCGTCCTCAAGCTTATCGGTGTTCCAGCGCGTAAGCAGGTAGGCGAATATCATTATAATCCCCAGCTTGGCGACCTCTGACGGCTGAAACGTCAAAATCCCCAGCCCCAGCCAACGCTTCGCGTCGGTGTTGTTGGTGGTGCCGATAAACGGCACAAGCACCAAAAAGGCCGCCGCCGCCAGCATAACCAGCTTGCTTAAAAAACCGCTTTTCTCGTAAAAAATCCGGTAATTTATGCGCGACAGCAACAGCATGGCCACAAGCCCCGCAATCGCGAACATGCCCTGCCGCATTAAAAAATACAGCGAGCTGTCGTGCTTTTTCTGCGCGGCTATGTAGCTTGCCGAAAACAGCATAATCAGCCCGAACACCGTAAGCAGAATCACAAGGCTTACAAACGGCAAGTCCATAGGGTTTCGCTTTTTAACCTCCATGCTGTACCCCCAAATACGCCAAAACGCACAACGCCGCCGTAATGCTAACAAACACCGCGTCTATCTTAACCTCTGACCACCCCAGCTTTTCAAAATGATGGTGAAGCGGTGCCATCTTGAAAAAGCGTTTGCCATGCGTCAGCTTAAAATAGCTCACCTGAATCATAACGCTTAACATCTCGATAATATACACCAGCCCGACTATAATCAGCAACAGCGGCGCGTCCATGGCAAAGCTTATCCCGCACAGCATACCCCCCAAAAACAGCGATCCGGTGTCCCCCATAAACACCTTGGCCGGGTAACGGTTAAAAAACAGAAAGCCTATCATACCCCCCGCCAACGCCGCCGCGACTATGGCAATCTGCGGCATGTCGCGCCCATAGGCCACCAACGCGAAAAACAACGCCACGGGCAAGGTCATACCCGCGCAAAGGCCGTCCAAGCCGTCCGTAAGGTTCACGGCGTTTACAAAACCGCACACCACGATAATACCGACCACCAAGAACAGCACCCAGTGAACCGGCAGCACAAGCGTTGTAAAGGGTATGGCCACATCAGAGCTAAGCCAGCCCTGATACCGCAGCAGCGACATAAACGCCACCGCGACCGCCGCCTGCAAAGCCAGCTTCTGCAACGCGCTAAGACCCTTGTTGTTCTGCTTTTTAATCTTGGCGTAATCGTCCACAAAGCCTATCATGCCGAACAGCCAGCCCAACAGCAGTATAAACAGAAAGGTGTCGTTTTTTTCCTCTATCAGCGGCCAGCCCACGATAATCGACGCCGCGCTTACCGCGACCATAAACATAAAGCCGCCCATAGTCGGCGTTCCCTGTTTTGACTGGTGCGCCGGGCCGTCCTTTAAAATCGGCTGGCCGAACCTAACGCGGCGCAAAAAGGGTATCATCCACAGCCCCATAACAGCCGTTATGGCGCACGAAAGCCCCAAAGACAATAACAAATCAGCCATTTCGCGCCCCCCTCAGCTCGGCTATAATAACGCGCTCGTCCATGGGGTGCTTTACCCCGTTTACTTCCTGATAGGTCTCCTGTCCCTTGCCCGCAAGCAACACCACGTCCCCCGCCCGCGCGATTTCCAGGGCGTGTTTTATAGCCGCCCGCCTGTCCGCGATACGCTGGAATCGCCCCGCGCATCCCGCCGCGATGTCGTCTATAATAGTCTCCGGGTTTTCGGTGCGCGGGTTGTCGCTTGTGATAATCGTTATGTCAGACAGCCTTGTGGCAACCTCGCCCATAATCGGACGCTTACCGCGATCCCTGTCGCCGCCGCAACCGAATACCGTTATAACCCGGCCTTGCGCAAAACCACGGACTGTCTCCAGCGCGTTTTCCAGTGAGTCGGGGCTGTGCGCGTAGTCTATCAGCACGGTGAAGTCGTTTGAAAACTCCACGCTCTCCATGCGCCCCTTCACGGGCGGCACATCGCCCAACAGCTTGACCGTCCGTTCCAAGGGTTCCCCCATCGCCTGCAAAATCCCAAGAGCCGTAAGCGCGTTTTCCACCGAAAAGCCGCCCGGCGTGTGCCACACCGCCCGCAAGCCCGCAACGTCAAACTCCACGCGGTCGGTAAAAAGCCCGATGTTCGCGGCCTTAAGCGAGGTTATCGGAATTTTCACGTCCCGCTTGATACGCTCGGCGTAGTCCCCCTCCCCGCAGATTACCGCGCTGTCCGATTGTTCAAACAGCTTGGCTTTAGCCGCGAAATAGCTCTCCATATCGCCGTGGTAGTCCAAATGATCACGCGACAGATTCGTAAACGCCCCCACCTTGAACTCGATCCCCGCAACGCGTTTTAGCTCCAATGCGTGCGAGCTTACCTCCATAACGCAGTGGGTTATCCCCTCGTCAACCATTTTGCTAAGGATTTTATTAAGCTCCAGCGCGTCCGGGGTGGTGCGCTCGGCGGGGTAATCGTCTAAATATATTCGCACGCGGTTCGTGCCGATAAGCCCCGCCTCGTACCCCAGCTTCAACAGCACCTCGTGGACGATATGCGTAACGGTGGTCTTGCCCTTGGTACCCGTAACGCCCAGCATGACCAGCCGCTCGGCGGGATAGCCGTAGTACTGCGCGGCTATCTCGTGCAGAGGTATGTCGTTCGCGGAGATAACATCCACCGCACCGTTGCTTTTGGCTTGCTCTATAAAGTCGTGTCCGTCCACCGTCAAGCCCTTTACGGCGACGAAAATATCCCCCGGTTTAACCTTGCGGCTGTCAGCGGTAATCCCCAAGCTTATTCCTCCTCAGTCACTGACGCTGGTGTATATTATCGAGATGTTAAGCGTTATGATTCAGGTGAGCTATTTTAAGCTGACGCATGGCAAACGCTTTTTCAAG
>BNZR01000107.1 GCA_026001245.1 Clostridia bacterium | reverse complement strand
AATGCCACGAATGGCGAGGTTCATCAAAGCCATCTTGCGAGTGGTTGGGTTGGAGTCCTGCCCATAAATGGATAGGCTACTGATATTTCCGGCGTGATTCTCCACGAAATGCGCCGACTGCACATACATACCGCCTGAACCGCAACACGGGTCATATACACGACCTTTGAACGGTTGCAGTACCTCGACGAGCGTCCGAACCACGCAGGACGGCGTATAGAATTCCCCCGCGCGTTTACCCTCCTGCTCGGCGAACTTGGAGAGGCAGTATTCGTAAGCGCGTCCAAGGATATCCTTGCTATTGCCATGTTCAATCATCTGAATATTGGTGAAGAGGTCAACCACGTTTCCGAGGCGACGTTTGTCCAGTTCGTCGCGAGCATAGTTCTTCGGCAAGATATCTTTCAACCGCTTGTTTTCTTTTTCTATAGCACGCATTGCATCGTCAATTACCGTACCGATTTCCTCTTTGTGAGCGGCTTCAGATATGACACTCCACCGTGCCGTGGGCGGCACAAAGAAGACGTTCACCTCAGCGTAGGCGTCCTTATCCTCTACATCATCGTCTTCGGCTTCCAGTTCGCGGTATCTCTCCTCAAACTTATCCGAGATATACTTGAGAAAGATAAGCCCCAGCACGACGTGCTTATATTCGGCGGCGTCCATGTTGCCACGCAGAATATCCGCCGCCGCCCAGATTTGCTGCTCGAAGCCGATATCGGCTGTGTTGTTACCGTTATTTGTTGCCATATGTTTCTCCTCCTTGTTCATCGCTGTGTTCCCGACTGTCAGCCGATGAACAACTCAAGATTCTTCTCCGTCCTCAACGGTATCCATAATGTCGTTTATGCCGACATTCAAAGCCTTGCAAATCTTCAAAAGCACGTCTGTCTGGAGGTTCTCGCCCCTACCGAGTTTGGCTATGGATGCGGTGCTTATCCCCGATACCCGTTTCAAATCCTGTTTGTTCATGTTTAGTTCGATGAGCAAGTGCCACAGCTTCTTATAGCTAATTTTCATATTCCTCAGGCTCCTTTCAAACGCCCACTCACGCCCCGGCGTCATCATCGTTGTTCCAAGACCGTCCGAATAGCGGTTCATCTTTTGACAGCTCAATTACCCTGATATCTGGGCTGTGCAGTATGCGGGCGGTTTCAGGTGTGTACGACGCAACTCGGTCAAACTCAATAAAAATCTGCTTGTCCGTTTGTTCGGCGTACAGCTTCATTATCCGTTCCACAGACTCAACCGAAATCTGCTTGAAGACAAAAGAGTCATGAATCAAAGCAGGAAGCACGGTCATCCGCAGAACGCTCAGGTCAAAATCAATCAGCCCGATAAACGCCGTGCCGGTGCCGCCGTCCTTTGGCGTTTCAAAGTGATATCCGCTGGCATCATCTTTGAATGTCAACACAGGAGGTACGACACGACCCTCTTGGATTATGTCGTTAATCTTACGCATTTCATTATTAATGTCGTTTTGCAGGATACGGGTTTGCGAGCCTTTGGATTCGACAAGGTCTGCTGCGAGCGACTTTTTCTGTTCCTTCAAGTCCACAGATTCGTCATATCTGCCATTTAGGGCGGTCAGCTTGTCAATTTCACTTTTGACAGTAGCGTATTCGTCCAAAACACGCTTTGGGACTTTTACCAATTCGCCGCTCTTCATCATAGCCGCTTCCATCTGAATAATTTGCCCATCAAGCAAAGCAATCATCGCCCGAAGGCTCTCCCGCTCACTGTGGAACTCGTCATTTAGAACTGTACGTAGATTCTCGTGGAAGTTTGTGACGCTTTGAATCGTTTTGAGATCTACCCCCGGAAAGAAATGCCCAAGTTCGGCAAAATCCGCATCATCAAAAGGAATATCTCCCGCAATGTCCTTGTCTATTGACATAAGCCGTGATTGAAGCCTTGTGCGCTGACGCTTTGCATAGGTGCATTCACTCCGTGTTTGGGATTGTATTGCAGCTTCCTCGGCTTCAGCTTCAAGCAGTTTCTCTGAGCTACGCTGTGAAAGCACGACGAGTTGTGCAGTCAGCTCATCAATCCTCTTCAGGTTTGCTTCATACTGTTTCTTGGTGATTTTCGGTATCAGTTCGAATTTCTGCGCCGCTCGGAACGCCTTATCCTTTTCTTCGCTTTCCTTTTTCTTCTGTTCATATTCGGCGATGAGAGAGTAGCGGTCAAACAGCTTGATTAAAGCTGTTATAGCATCAGTGTCCTTTTCACGTGCCACGGCAAGGAGCGGATGGCTTTCATCCAAATTCCCGCGTTTGCGGACACGAAAATAGCGTCCAACTACATTGCGGAAAGTGATGGACGGCAGACGCAAGTCATAAGCATCAAAGAGCATTTGGCAGAATTTATCGTTCGAAATTGTTTCTCCTATATTATAGTTTTCGTCGCAAATGTTCACTTCCGCTTTTGCAACGGTATTTCGTGAGAAGTAGTGTTTCTGCCCGCCCCATTCAAATGCGAACTGGATTGTGTGTCCGGGGAACTCTTGCTGGACATCCTTCTGCTTATCTACATAATCATTCCCTCCGAAAACAAAATCGATAATCATCAGCAGGGTTGATTTACCGATAGAGTTGCTTCCGCTATCGTCGCCCAGCACAGCGTTCAACCCCGCATGAAAACGGACAGGCGGACGGGGTTTGCCATTTATCTTAAATTCGTCGCAGCGAATTTCAATTAGCATTGCCGACATAACAGATTGTCCTTTCTTGTTCAATAAAATCTATCTTGCCAAGCGCATATAGGCAATCAAGGACTTCCAAGAAGGTCTCGACATCCTCGGTCTCGGCGCGGACAGCGTTATACAGTTCCAAAACAGGCACATTTCCCTTTTCCACAAACCTCAGAATTGCAGGGAATTTGGAAAGGACGCTTTCATTAAAAGTTGTTATTTTACTCGGGAGTTGCATACCCTACCTCCTCTGCCTCTGGCTCAAACACGTCGCAAAGCTGCACGAAAAAAGCGATGATGATTTCGCAGGCAGCTTTATGCTTATGCTTCGCCTGCTTGAACAGCCAGTCCACCAGATGGTTGTAAATCGTTTCCTGCGAGGTCTCGTTTGCTTTGGCTTCCTCGTAGCAGGAAATAACCTTTGACTGGAACAAGCGAAATTTTTGGCTTCTTGCCCGGTCACTCGCCTTCAGGAGGTTTTCGACGCATTCAAAATATTCAAGGGCATCGTCACGGATTTTTCTCATAAGAACGACACTTTCAGTAACTTTTCGCTCCACCTCATAAGCCCTCTCGTCGCATATCCGTGTAAGGCTTGCCTCTGGTGTCATTTCTATGGCATTCAGCACTTCTTCAATCTGAATCTCT
>BNZR01000106.1 GCA_026001245.1 Clostridia bacterium | reverse complement strand
CTACTCGCCCACGGGTCAGCTGTGGGGCAACCCGATTTACGATTGGGCGTACCACGAAAAGACCGGCTTCGAGTGGTGGGCGTGGCGAATAAACCACACGCGCAAATTTTACGACGTGGTGCGTATCGACCATTTTCGCGGATTCGAGGCGTTTTGGTCGATTCCCGCCGAGGATGAAACTGCCGCGGGCGGCGAGTGGGTCAAGGGCCCGGCCATGAAGTTTATCAACGCCATAAACGCCGCCGTGACGGACGTAGAGCTTATCGCGGAGGACTTGGGGACGCTGGACGACACGTGCCGCCAGTTTATAGCGGACACGGGTCTGCCCGGCATGAGACTGCTGGTGGACGCGTTTGACCCCGACAACGAGAGCGACTTTTTGCCCCACAACATACCGTTTAACTGCATAGCCTACACGTCAACCCACGATTCGCCGACGTTTATGGACTTTTACCTTAACCGCACGACTGACCGCCAACGCTACTACGTCCACGACTACTTGCGCCTGTTGCCGCAGGAGGGCTTGAACTGGGGCGCGGTGAAGTCGGCTTGGTCGTGCCCGGCGCGGCTGGCGATGGCGCCCATGCAGGACATTTTGGGGCTGGGCGCGGACGCCAGAATGAACGTCCCCGCGATAGCCGAGGGCAACTGGCAGTGGCGCGTGCGGCGCGACGCGTTCAACACCGACGTTGAGGGACGCTTGCGCCACATAACAAAAACCTACTGGCGCGCCGCCCCGGAAATCAAGCCGGAAATTGAGGAGCCCGATGCCGACTGACCCGCTGGAGCTAATCAAAAGCCTGCGCGTGGACGGCGGCCAGCTGGCCGCCGCGTGGGGCGCGTTGATAATCGCGCTGTGTCCCGCAATAGCGGTAATAGTGATGGCAGTCAAACGCGTGGCTAAAAAATTCACAATTCCCGCAACCATAGGCGCGGCGGCGGCAATCGGAACGATTGGGATACAAGCAATCCAACAGCTGGCAACATTCAACTTGCTGAACACAGGCAGGGCATGGGCGCTGACCAAGGGGCTATCCGAGGGCGCGGCAAAGGACAAAGCTGTGGACATAATAGAAAAAGCCTCAAAAACCCCAACCGAGCATCTACTGTACGGCGCGATAGCGATACTAATCTTCGCAACTGTATCTGTAATCTGTTATCTGTTATCCGTAATCTATCGCAGGGTGGTGAAGCGTTGAGCGATAAAAAACGGCGGCCGCTTTTGGGCGTTACAAACCGCGTGTTCATAATATTTATTCTTATTTTCTGCGTGGCGTCCGCGTTTTTCAATTACGCGCTGGCGGCGGGCGAGCTTGCGCGGACCATCGCGGCGTTCGCGCTGTACCGCGAGACGCGTGCCAATAAACGGCGAAAGCTGGCCAAAACCATAGAAAAGCTGTCGATACCCGGTGCCGTCACCACGCATATGAGTATGCTTAACATGCCGTTCGCGTCGTGCGCGGTGCGCTTGGACGACGGGGAACTGCTGTGGCACAGCCCGATGTTTTCGGCGTTGCTGGGGCGCAACCAACCGCAGTTCGAGTCCCCGCTGACCAAGCTTATCCCCGGCCTTACGCTGAAATGGCTGAAGGAGGGCAAAACGCAAGCCCCCAAGGACGTTGAGATAGGCGGCAAATTCTTCGCGGTTTACGGCACCATGGCGCGCAGTGAGGAATTTTTCCTTACGGCGTTGCTTAGCTTTGTTGACGTGACCGAGCTTACCAATCTGCGCCGCGAGCTGGCCGACAGCCGCCCGGTGGTGGGCGTGGTGGCCTTGGACAACTACGAGGAGCTACTTAAGGGTCTGCCCGAGTCGCAAAAATCCGCGCTACTTGCGGAGATAGACGATAAGGTGGGCGCGTTGGCCGCGCTGACCGACGGGGTGTTGCGCAAATACGAACGGGACAGGCACCTGTGGCTGTTCGAGCATAGCAACCTAAAACGCCTGATAGACGACAAGTTTTCGGTGCTGGAGCATGTGCGGCAGTTAACGGGCAGCGGCGGCATACCCGCCACGCTGTCTATCGGCCTGGGGTCGGACGGCGGTCAGCTTACCGAGACTATGGGCTTTGCCAATCTTGCGCTTGAGATGGCATTGTCACGCGGGGGCGACCAGGTGGTGGTAAACGGCGGGCAGAAGTTTGACTTTTACGGCGGACAATCCAAGGAGCTTGAAAAGCGCACCAAGGTTAAGTCAAGGGTAACGGCGGGCGTGTTGCGCGAGATGATGCGCGGCTCGTCAATGGTGCTGATTATGAGCCACAAAAACAGCGACATGGATTCAATCGGCTCGGCGGGCGGGCTTGTGGCGCTGGCGCGGAAGCTGGGGCGGCGGGCGCATATCCTGATAAACCGGGAGGACACGGCGGCCAAGGCTATCGTTGCCCGGCTTGAAGCCTTGAGCGAATATCGCGGCGTGTTTATCTCTGCCGGCGACGCGATTTTGATGGCCGACCGCGAGACGCTGTTGATTGTAACCGACACGTCGCGCCCGGAGATGACGGAATGCCCGGAGCTGTTACAGCAGATACGCAGTATCGCGCTGATAGACCACCACCGCCGCGCCGCCACGTATATCGCCAACGCCGCGCTGACGTTTCACGAGCCGTACGCCTCCAGCGCAAGCGAGCTTGTGTGCGAGCTGGCGCAGTACACGATAGACCCCAAGGATCTACTGCGCGAGGAAGCCGAGGGCTTGCTTGGCGGGATAGCCATCGACACCAAGAACTTCACCATGCACACGGGGGTGCGAACGTTCGAGGCCGCCTTCATCTCGCCCGGCGTGACGGAGGCGCTCTCGCTGAACATCATCTTGGTCTTGCTTAAAGCCGTGCTTGCGTCCGCCAAGGAATCCCACTGCTTTTCACTAAGGTCGCCGTTTAGCAGGCGCATGTTGTCAACCAACATCTCGCCGGACAGCATACGCAGTCCCAACTGCTGGAACGACATCTCTAACGAGAAGAACGCCGCCTGCTTGCCGGAGTTTTTCACGGCGTTCATGGCGATATTAAGCGCGATACTGGTTTTGCCCATGCCGGGGCGGGACGCGACAAGAATCAAGTTAGAGTTTATCAGCCCGCCGATTAGATGATCCAGCGGCTCAATCCCCGTGGGCAGACCGGGCAGCTTGCCCTTGTTGGCCGCCATAGCCTTCACGTAGTCCACTGTTTCATTCATAACCTGCCCCATGGGTATAAGGTCGCGGTTTTCGCGTCCCTGCCGTATGTCGTAGATTTTTTGCTCTGCCGCGTCCAACAGCGTGTCCGCGTCCTCGGATTCTTCGGCCACCATGCGCAGTATATCCGTGGCCGCGTCAACCAAGCGGCGCAACATGGCGCGCTCGCGCACGATTTTGGCGTAGGCCATAACGTTGGCGGCGGTGGGGGTTGTCTCGACTAAATTGGCCACATAGGTG
>BNZR01000105.1 GCA_026001245.1 Clostridia bacterium | reverse complement strand
GTTATACATTTCGCGCCGGGGACGTGTATCGGCTCGACGCTAACCACATGCACAGGCATCACGCCCGACTCCAAAGCCTCCGCGAGAAGCTTCTCGCCGTCACAGAGCATTAAATTATGCTCGCGCCGCGCTTTCGGGTCACGCGCCAGGCGTTTCAGCGTTTTGAAAAGCTCGCTCATTTGGCGATGTAGTTCATAATCGCGATTGCGCCCTCGGTCATGGAGGGGTCGGCTTTCGGGCGATTGATGATGTAGGCGACCAAATTCGCCTCCGGCAGAATCCCGATATTGGCCATCTTTTTGCTGTTTTTCAGTGATTTAGTCTCCAAAAACACGTCGGGGTCGTCCTCCTGATAGAACGGCTCGTCGTCGTCGCTAATCACCAAAATCACGTCGGGGTCGGCCAAGTGCGCCATGAACGCCATGCGGTAATCCATGCCGTTTACGGGGTCGCCGAAGTACATGGAGTCGATTGCCACAAACACCTTCCCGTCGTCGTTGCGGTCGGGCAAAACGGCCTCCAGCTCGGCTTTAAGCGCGTCCACGCGGTCAGAGAGGAACCCGTATTTTGTACCCATCAGCACAATGTAGTCCGGGTGGACGGTGGTCACCGCGGACCAAACCGACCAACCCACAAAAACCATCGCCGCGAGTACGATGATGGTAGGCACCTTGTAGTGCAACAGGTAGACGTTCTTGAACCAATACTTAAAATCCTCGAACGACTTCACGTTGCGAAGCTTAACCTGACTGTCGTCTTTCGACTTGAGAAACTCTTTATTCATACCCTATCACTCGATAGGGCGCATGGTCGGGAACAGCAGAACGTCGCGAATGGACGCGCTGTCGGTGAACAGCATGACCATGCGGTCCAGCCCCAAACCCATGCCGCCGGTGGGAGGCATACCATGCTCCATCGCGGTGATGAAGTCGTTGTCTATCTCAAACTCGCCCTCCTTGTGCTTCTTCAAGGCCTGCTGTGTGAAGCGTTCGCGCTGGTCGATGGGGTCGTTTAGCTCCGTGAACGCGTTGCCCATCTCGCGGCCATAGATGAACAGCTCGAACCGCTCTGTAAGGCGCGGATCGTAGTTAGTTTTCTTGGCCAACGGCGAGATTTCGATGGGATAGTCGCAGATAAACGTGGGCTGGATAAGCTCGTCCTCGGCGTAATGCTCGAAAAACAGGTTGATTATCTCGCCGCGTGTGTGGTCGTCCTCAACGGGCAGCTTGTGTTCCTTCGCGATTTTAACCGCATCCGCGTCGGTCTGAATCTCGTCAAAATCCACGCCGGAATACTGCTTCACCGCGCCGCACATCGTAAGCCTGCGCCACTCGCCGTCCAGGTTAATTTCCGTCCCCTGATAGGTGATTATGCGCGACCCTATCACTTGATCGGCTATCGCCTTATACAGCTCCTCGCACAGCTTCGCTATCCCAAGATAGTCGGTGTAGGCCTGATAGAACTCCAGCATTGTGAACTCCGGGTTGTGCTTGACGGACATGCCCTCGTTGCGGAAGATACGCCCAATCTCAAAAACCCGGTCAAAACCCCCGATTATCAGGCGTTTTAGATACAGCTCCAGCTCCACGCGCAGTACCATATCAAGTGATAGGGTATTGTGCTTGGTGCGGAACGGACGCGCTGCGGCGTTGGTGGCGTGGGTGTGCAGAACGGGGGTCTCGACCTCGACATAGCCCCGGTTTTCAAGCTCGTTGCGCAGTACGTTTAATATTTTAGAGCGGGCGCGGAAGGTATCCAAAACGTCTTGATTCATAATCAGGTCAAGGTAACGCTGGCGGTAGCGCAGGTCGTTGTCCTTCAACCCGTGGAATTTTTCGGGCAATGGGCGCAGAGCCTTGGACAGCGCGATTACGGTCTTGCAATGCACGGAAATCTCGCCGCGCCGCGTTTTGAACACAAAGCCCTCAATCCCGATAAAGTCTGAAATATCAAGCTTTTTGAATGCCGCGAAGCTCTCCTCGCCAAGGTCGTCCACCTTGACGTATAGCTGTATGCGCCCCGACGTGTCGCGCAAATCCGTGAAAAACGCCTTGCCCATGTCCCGCCGCGACATAATGCGGCCGGCCAGACGCACGGTCTGCCCCTCAAGCTCGTCAAAACGCTCCCGAATATCACGCGCCAGGTGCGAAAACTCGAAAACCTTCTGTGCAAAGGGATTGTTGCCATCGCTTTGCATATTTTCAAGCTTTTTCTTCCGAATGGTTATCTGCTCATGCTCGGAGAGAACCTCCGGCACGGTGACGTTTTCGCTCATCAGTGAAGCTCCTCTATAACGTAGATTCTGGTGCCGCCGGGCGACTCGAACGCGACCTCCGCGCCCTCGGGATGGCCGATTACGGCGCGCCCAAGCGGCGACTCGTCAGAGATACGCCCCCCCAGCGGGTTGGCCTCCTGCGTGCCGACTATGGTGTACACAAAACGCTCGCCGCTGTTTTTGTCAAGCAACGAAACCGTGGAACCCACTGCCGCGACCTCGGACACCACGCCCGTCTCTAAAAGCTCCGAATTTTGCAGGATATTTTCAATCTCGGCAATGCGGGAATACAGCTTGCCCTGCTCGTTTTTGGCCTCGTCATACTCGCTGTTTTCGGATAAATCGCCGAAGGAACGAGCCTCTTTGATCTGCTCGGCCACCTCGCGCTCCCGCACCGTTTTCAGGTGCTTCAATTCCTCCTGCAGCTTGTCCATGCTCTCCTGGGTCAATTTGAAAACCTTCGACAATTTCATCAATCCTTTCTGACTGCCAATTGTATACTATATCGCCGCGTTTGTCAACCTCACAGCGCAAAACAGGCGCGCCGGGCTTAGCTTCAAAGTTTAACTCGCAATCCTCGCACAGCACCACAACATCCGCCCGCTCTAGGAACGAAGCGTCGGGGTTAGGCAACGCCGCAACGCCGTGAACCTTAAGCAGGTGCCCGCAATACCCCACCGCGCCGCGTCCGGCGGACACAAACAGCCGCCCCGCATAGGGCAACGCCGCAAGCGTCGTCCGCTCCAGCAACCACGACACGCGGCTGCCGATTACAGCGAAGCCGCCGCCCCGCCGCGCCTGTGCGATTTTATCGAAATCCAACGTCCATCACCTCATTAAGAGGTTATGGGTTATCCGAAAGATCTATGCCGTCCTTGGGGATTTGAATCCGCAGAATTTGGACAGCCTTGGCTATCTGCGGGTCGTCGTCGGGTTCCAGCGTGTCTATCTCCATCGCCTGCTTGGCCGACACGCCAACGGGGTAGTCCGGCGACAGTCCGCCGCCGTTAAGACTGTGGCCGCTGGGCAGTAAAAACTCGCTGGTAGACAGTATCAGCCCCGACCCGTCCGACAGCGCGATCAGCACCTCTTGATAGCCCTTGCCGGCGGTGGTTTCGCCTACGCTCATAGCCTTGTCGTACTCCCGAAGCACCCCCGCGAAGTATTCCGCGATAGAGCCGGTGTAGTTGTTGACCACGGTGACCATGGGCAAGGTTATCT
>BNZR01000104.1 GCA_026001245.1 Clostridia bacterium | reverse complement strand
TCTTCGATTTTTATTATAGCACCTCTTGATGAAAAAGTCAAGAGGTTTTTCGCACAAAAAACAACCGCCTTTCGGCGGTTGTTTTTTACTCTAATAATTAGTCTTTCTTCGCAACTCTGGAGAACGCAAACGCGCATGTTGACAAACTTCGACAAACATGCTACAATATTCATTGTAAGAGGTGTTGGCGGCTTTGCCCGCGTGGGTTGCTGCCCCGAGCGGTTTCCACCCACTTTTCCTTGGAGCGATTCAAGGAAAGGAGGTGGTTGCTATGGGAAGAAAGATTTTTCGCCTAGCGATAGCCATGGGATTCGTCATGTGGTTGATATGGCAACTTCTGCCCAAAGCATTGTAACCGCCCTACCCCGGCGGTTACAATAAGTGTGATTAGTTAGGTGGGTAGGCGACCGCTTTGGCGGAGCACCTCTTCGATTTTTATTATACTACCTCTTGACCAAGAAGTCAAGAGGTTTTTTTGATTTCAAGCAACGCCTCAACCCCTCTATACAAAATTAACAAAAAAATTTCAAAAACCCCTTGCATTTTTGTGCAGCTTGTACTATAATGGAAGCAAGGTAATATACCCAAAATATTAAGGAGTGGAACTATGAAAAAGAAACTAGCCCTAATCCTGGCTATCATGATGATAGCATCAGTGGCAACGCTCGCCACCGCGTTCAGTGCAACAGAGGTAAACCCCGACATCGTAGACCTAGGCGTTGCGTATAACACCGGCAATGGCACCACCCAACAGGGTTGGGGCGAGTCGAGTGCGGTGGAGTGGGAGCAGTCGCAAGCAGACGCGAAATACTCCAATCCCAGCACGCTGACAATTGAGCAGATTAAAAACGCGAAATATTTTGTCGCTGAATTTTCGGCTCTTCCCGCTGGCGGATTGCAATTCATTCTCTCCGGAAACGGCGGACTCAATTACGATTACAAACAGCAGGACATTGCGAATTTTTGGGACGGAATAAGTGACGAGGACATTCAGGAAAGGCTTCTTGACGGAGTTACCTTTGACAGTACAGCACTGAAATTGGTCGTAGATCTGTCTAAGATGAATTCTTGGACAGAATTCGTGGCTGACGACACGGTAACACAAGCGAAATTGCTGTTAGGCTACTACAACGGCGTGTTGCCTCTTGCGCATGCGTATCTCGCACAGACCGCTGACGCTCCTTACGAAGTCGGTGATGACGATGGCACAGATCCCACACCCGCGCCCAGCACCAGCCCAAGCACCAGCCCGTCCCCGTCCGCCAGCCCCAGTTCGACACCTGATGTTAAGGCTCCTGCCGATTACATAAAGGGCGCGACCAGCACCAGCTTTGAAAAGGGCGGCAAGGACGTTACCTTTACTGTCGATATCGACCTCGCGCTGTTCAAAGAGCTGAAGCTTGACGGCAAAGTGGTTGACGCGAAGAACTACACGGTTAAGGCCGGTTCCACGGTTATCACGCTAAAGGCCGACTACATCAAGACCTTGAAGTCGAAAGAGCAGAAGTTTATCGCCGTGTTCACCGACCCCACGGACGCGACAAAGACCGTTGAAGTGCCGCTTAGCGTTTTCATAGCGAAAAACGCCGGAACGGCTGACAACTCGATAGCGTTCATCGCGCTGGCAATCCTGCTGATGGCAGGAGCGGGCGTAGTGGCCGCGAAAAAGACCGCGAAAAACTAGGAATTATTGAGGAAGCAACCGCCAAAAGGCGGTTGCTTTTTTTGCGCGAAAAAACCATCGTACTCCGTAGGGGCGATTACCAATCGCCTGTCGTAGCCCCGCACCGTGACGCCCGTTCTAGATTGCACGGGAGATTAATAATCGCCCCTACGGAGTACGGGCTGTAGAGATTATTTGCAAAAAAAGCACAACACCCCTTGACTTTTCGGCCAAAGGGTGCTATACTACACTCAGACGATGTTCTAAGCATCGGAGAACGCCGCGATAGCGGTGAACACAACGTTCGCAGAAAAAATATGGATAACCGCCGAACCTTTGTGCAGGGGGGCGGTTATCTTGCTGTCTCGGTACTTAGCAGATATATCAGCAGAATGACCCCGAACGACACCAAAACTCTAATAATCGCCTTTGCCTTATCCAGCCCGACCACCTCCTTTCGGAGATGTTCACCACCACACCACGCTCAATCGTGATGAGATTATGTTACCACAAACCGCGAAATTTGTCAAGAGGGTTTTTCAAACTACTGCCCCTCTACATATTGTGGCCGGGGAAAAATTCACAAATATTTTTGTGAAAACTATTGACATTGTGCGGTAGACATGCTATCATTAAAAATGTCCAACGAGACAATAATTTTAGGGAGTGGAACTATGAAAAAGAAACTTGCAGTAATCCTAGCGGTAATGATGATCGCATCGGTATCCATGGTCGCGGCGTTCGCGATTGACCCCTTTGTCAACGGCGGCGCGGGCAGCCCGTTCGGTGACGACAAAATCGGCGTAAAGCTCGACAAGCTTGACAAAGACGTTGACACAGCCGTGTTCACCATCGAAGTCAAAGAAACCACTGACGGCTACGGCGGCGGCTTCGCGTTCTGTGGCGAGACCTGGGCGGCTCCCGATTGGGGCAATACTGGTTCGGGCAAAGCCATTGAGACTGATGGCAAAACCGTCACCAACAAGCTTGCCGCTCCGCTTAAAGCCGGCACAGCTGTAACCGTCGGTCTCGAACAGTGGTGGGGCGGCGCAGACCTTATCACGGTTAAGTCCCTCGTTCTGAAGAACGGTTCGACCGTTGTTGCCGAATACACATTCGACTCCAAGGGTACCCCCACGCTTAAAGCGTCTGGCGGCGCGTCCGCCGGGACCAGCACAGGCACCCCCGGCTCCGCCAAAACCGGCGACAGCTCCATTGCGTTCATAGCGTTGGCAATCCTGCTGATGGCAGGCGCAGGCGCGTTCGCATTCTCCAGAGTTGCGAAGAAAGACTAATTATTAGAGTGAAAAATAACCGCCGAAAGGCGGTTATTTTTTTGTAAGAAAAACCGCTTGACTTTTTCATCAAGAGGTGGTATAATAAAAATCGAAGAGGTGCTCCGCCAAAGCGGGTGCCCATCCACCTAACTAATTACAACTGTTGTAACCGCCGTGGAAGGGCGGTTACAATGCTTTCGGAAGAATCTGCATAAGTATCCACAGGACGAATCCCATGGCCGCCGCTAGGCGGAAAATTTTTCTTCCCATCGCAACCACCTCCTTTCCTTGAATCGTTCCAAGGAAAAGTGGGTGGGCAAACCGCTTGGGACAGCAACCCGCGCGGGCAAAGCCGTCAACACCTCTTACGTGAAATATTATAGCATGTATGTCGAATGGTGTCAATAAAAAGCAACCGCCTTTTGGCGGTTATTTTTTATTGCGTGGCATCTCCGTAGGGGCGATTATCAATCGCCCGTGCAATTTCAAACGAGCGGCACGTTGCGCGGGAACAGGGGGGATTCAAACGCGCACCATGTCGCGGGTTTGCGGGGGTACGCGGAGGTTACGCGCCCCACGCCGCAGGGGTTCGGCGGTACGCGGGCGATTAATAGACCTCTTGCGAAATTAAGGGAAACATGGTAAAATAGAGATATGAAATATGAAAAGATAGCGGAATATGCTGACGAAAAGTTTCGTCGCATAACAGGGGTAAAACGCGAGACGTTCAGCGCG
>BNZR01000103.1 GCA_026001245.1 Clostridia bacterium | reverse complement strand
ACATGAAACAGGTTGCGATAGTCTTAGAAGAGGCGGCCGATTGGAATTTCGGCCGCGCCGCCGCCGTAATCCTTAAAAACTTCGGAGTGCCTTACAGCGCAAACGTTATCTCGCCGTTTCGCACGCCGGCGCGTGTGCTGGAGTTTTCCGGCCGCGCCAAGTCGGACGACATCGGCGTTATCATCGCGGTGTCCGGGCCGACGGCGCATTTGTCGGGCAGTCTTGCGGCGGGGACGGTTCTGCCCGTAATCGCGGTGCCTGTCCACAGCGAGGGGCGCAGCGACACCGAGAATATTGTGGTATATTCCCAAACCCCAAGGGGGATTCCCGTGGCCACGGTGGGGTCGTGCGAGAACGCCGCGCTGTTGGCTTTGCAAATCTTGGCCGTTAGTGACGAGCAATTGGCGCAGGACCTGGCGTTGTTTAAGCAGACCGCCACGGACTCGTTGATAGAGGCGGATTTTATGCTTCAGCAGGAAATCGGACAACTGTAGACGCTAAAAGCTTTATCGATACCAAAGTTTTTGTTGCTTTTTTGGCGAATATGGTGTAGAATAGACTAAGAGCTATGTAAGGGAAGGTGAGTTCTATGCGTTTGTTGACACGCTCGGACTTTGACGGGCTGGTGTGCGGCGCGCTACTCAAGCACTTGGAGATCATCGACAACTGGCACTTTGTACATCCTAAGGACATGCAGGACGGGCTTGTGCCTGTCACGTCGGACGACGTGCTGGCCAATATCCCCTACGCGCCCGGTTGCGGCATGTGGTTCGACCATCACGCCACCGAGATCGAGCGTATGGGCAAAAACAACCTTGTACCCGGCGAGTGCAGGCTCGCGCCCTCCGCCGCCCGCGTAGTTTACGAGTATTACGGCGGCGTTGCCAAGATGCCGCACTTCGAGGGGCAGGATAAGCGTCGTCAGCCCGTAATCGCGCCACGCCGCGTCCATCAAGGCCGCAAAGGCTGGTATTGCGCGGTCAAAGCCCCGCCAACGGCGCACGGTCAGGCATAGATATTTCTTTTCGGGGTCAAGGCCTATTTCCAGCGCGGCTGCGTCCACGGCGGTTGCGGCGGCGGGTTTCAGCGACAGGGCGCAGTCGGCGGTAAGGCGTGTGTTCGCGATCGCCGCGCCGATAGCCGAAAGTTCGCGGGGGGTAGCCTGCTCACGCGTGGTGATGGCGTCAACATTGCGGCTTAAAACCTTTGCGGACAGGCGGGCGTTGAAATTCCCGCGCACCGGGCCGATTCCGCAGGCGTACATCAGCACCCCGGCACCGCTTTTTTTCGCCAGCCACAGCGTCATAAGATAAAACCACAGCGAGCGGGTTGAGGTCGCGTCCTGAATCAAATTGCCGCCGCCGTTGATATACAGCGTACTGCGGCGAAAGGCGCGCAGGATTCGGAACAGATTAAACGTGTGGCGCGTGTCCTCGCGGAACTCGGCGGCGGTGTCTTTCGGACTGCGCGACAGCAACGTGATCGGCACAAAGGGGTCAATCCCGCGCAGACGTGTTAAAATCGCGCCCAAAATCGCCTCGTCGCCCACGTTGCGATAGCCGTACGCGCCGCAGATGGTCACGCCGTCGCGCCCCGGCCGCTTTGCGCGTTCGCTGACACCACGAACCTTTTGATATATCGCCGCCTGTGTGGCCACGGTTTTGTCCAGCGAGAACTCGCGCTCGCATTTCGCCTTTAACGCCGCGCCCAAACGGCGGCGCAATGACGCGTCAAGATACAGCGTTTTAAGATGCTCGGCAAGCATATGCGCGTCACGCGGGGCAAACAGCAAGCCCGTAACGCCGTGGTCGATAATCGCGGGGATACCGCCCACATTTGTGGCCACGGTGGCGGGGCTTGAACGCGAACCCTCAACCAGCACAAAGCCGAACGTCTCGTGCAGTGAGGTTAGGACGTTTATATCCACGGCTTGAAAAAACAGCTCCGGCTCGGACTGCCAGCCCGCGAAGGTCACCTTGTCGCGGATATTCAGCGCGTTTACCTGCCGCTCAAGTGCTGCGCGCTCCGCCCCGTCGCCGAATAGTACAAGCTTTAACTGCGGGCAGGCTTTGGCCGCGATACCCATAGCGGCAATCAGCGTTCCCAAATCCTTGACTTTATCCATACGCGCCGCACAACCGACTATAATGTCGCCCTCGCGGCGGGTAGTCCCCCACGAACTCAACAGCGCGTCCCGGTTAGCGGTCGGCGGTTGGATTGTAAAGTCTAAGCCGTTGTAGATTGTGTGTACCCGCGACGGGCGAAAGCCCCGCCTTATCATAAGCTCGGCCATTTGATCCGACACGCAGACGATGTGGTCCATGCGCCCCAGCGCCCAGCGGTTCATACCGCCGAAGAACAAGCCGCGAAGCGGCGAACCCAGGTAATCCAGCTTGTAGTCGGAGTGGATTGTCGTAAGCGTTGGCAGTCCCGTCATTGTTTTAGCCAGCGCGGCCATGGCGTTGCCGCGTGAGCCGTGGGAGTGCAGCATGTCGTAGCCGCCCTCGCGGGCTAGAGCCGCCAGCTTTTTAAGGTCCCCCAGCGTGCCGTTGCCGTGTATAACCCGCGTGTCGATCCCCAACGCCCTTGCGTCCTCGGCAAAGGGCCCGTCGCGAAAGCACACCAGCGTTGCGCGCTCGGTGCCGGATAGTCCCTTCAATAACGACAACACAGCGGGCTTTGCCCCGCCGGTGTCGCCGCCGCTTATAAGGTGTAAAACACCGCTCATGAACCGACCGACTCTCCCGTCAATATGCCTGTCGCTCTGTCAAGCTTTAGCAAAATGGGGTCCCCGGGGAACGCGGAGGTCGTCCCCGCCACGCGCACCTGCACGCCGGAATCGGGGATATCCGTAAGCTTTATGGTTTTGGCCTTGCTCCACTTGCCCTTAAGATAGGCCTCGTAGGGAACTCCGCCCACGGCGATAACGTCCTTAACGCGCAATGTGAAGTCACTAGCACTGGCCGTGAAGGACGCGAGCGGCGCGAATCTTTTAAGGTCAACCTCAGCGTAGTCCGAGGCAGGCTTGCTGGCCGTCTCCAGCGTTCTGATTCTGAATGAAGTTTGGCGGGTGATTTTTATTTTAGTACCCTCGGCGGTCGTGTATTCCGTACCCACCTCGAAGAATTTATAGTTGCCGCTTATTATATCTATCGTGCCCGTCTGGCCGCTTTCCGTTATCTCGACGCGCATACCGTTTTTGACTGGCACCTGCGCCTTGGCCACGTTGGGCTTCACGGCGGGGGCGGTCGGCACAGCGGCCACGGACAGCTTTACAACATCGGACGCGGCGGCGGTTTCGGTGGCCTTAAGCCGCACCCAATAGTCGGTTTTGTAGCTTTTCACGGGCAGTGTGTCGGTAAAATCCTGCCAGCCGTCGTAATCCTCGGCGCGGGTTATTTCAAGCCCCGCCGGCAGTCCCGTGTAGGTGGCCAGTGACGCGTCCCCGTCGGTTACGTACTTCGGCTTGGGGATTGCGGGCTTTTTGGGGGTTGCGGGAACTTGGAAGTAGAACAGCGTGGGGTCGCCCTCTAGCGAGGTTTTTGACGCACGGTCGCCGCCCTTGGGCGCGGAGGTGAACACCAGCCTAACGGCGGTGGTTTTTTTAATCAGACCGCTAACGTCCACGCGCCCGGCCAGGTTGACCTTGCCCTCAAGCTCTGTCCAGCTAAGGGTTTTGGTTG
>BNZR01000102.1 GCA_026001245.1 Clostridia bacterium | reverse complement strand
AACAGACAACGGGGTTTTAGAGGGAAAGTTGAACGAGGCGAAAGCCGCGACCAGCATAGACAAGGCCAAGCTGGAGGAACTACAGACGCGCCTGGACATTCTGGCCGCAGAGCTTGAAACTATGCGACAGGGGGAAGAAACAGAATGATTGACATCAAGGTATTGCGCCAAGACCCGGAGCGGGTGCGGGACAATCTACGCAAAAAATTTCAGGACAGCAAGCTGCCGCTGGTGGACGAGATTTTAGAGCTTGACCGTCAAGTCAGGGAATCCCAAGCGCGTTTAGAAACCCTGCGCGGTCGGCGTAACACGATTAGCAAATCCATAGGCGTGTTGCTGAAAGACGGCAAGAAAGCCGAAGCCGAGGGCGCGAAGGCCGAGGTGGCCGAGATGGCCGCCGAGATGGAGCGGCTGGACAAGCAAGTCCCGGCTCTTGCCGAGCGTCTGCGCGGACACATGCTGGTTATCCCGCAATTTATAGACGCGTCTGTGCCGATTGGGCGCGACGACGGCCAAAACGTTGAAATCGAACGTTTCGGCCAGCCGACCGTGCCGGATTTTGAGGTGCCGTACCACGCGGACATCATGTCCAAGCTAAATGGCTTGGACTTGGACAGCGCACGCAAGACCAGCGGCGCGGGCTTTTACTACCTGCGGGGCGACGTCGCCCGCCTGCACTCCGCGATAATCAGCTACGCCCGCGATTTTATGATAGACCAAGGCTTTGAGTACTATATCCCGCCGTTTATGATTCGCTCGTCCGTGGTGACGGGGGTTATGAGCTTTGCCGAGATGGAAAACATGATGTATAAAATCGAGGGCGAGGATTTGTACCTGATAGGCACTTCCGAACACAGCATGATAGGCAAGTTTATTGACAGCATAATCCCGGAAGCCGACCTGCCGCAGGCCATGACCAGCTATTCGCCCTGCTTTAGAAAAGAGGTTGGGGCGCATGGGATAGAGGAGCGCGGCGTGTACCGCGTCCACCAGTTTGAAAAGCAAGAGATGGTGGTGGTGTGCAAGCCCGAGGACAGCATGCAGTGGTATGACAAGATGTGGCGCGCCGCGGTGGACTTTTTCCGCACGCTGGACATTCCCGTGCGCACCTTAGAGTGCTGTTCCGGCGATTTAGCCGACTTAAAGGTTAAAAGCTGTGACGTTGAGGCGTGGAGCCCCAGACAGCAGAAGTATTTCGAGGCGGGCAGCTGCTCGAACTTGGGCGACGCGCAGGCTCGCCGACTTGGGATTCGCGTGAAAACGGCTGACGGCGAGAAATATTTGCCGCACACGCTGAACAATACGGTGGTCGCGCCCCCGCGTATGCTGATAGCGTTTTTGGAAAATAATCTGAACGCGGACGGCTCGGTAAAAATCCCGGAAAAACTGCGTCCATATATGGGCGGCAAAGAGCTAGTAACGCCGTGAGAAAGTCAAAAATTAAGATTCCCAAAATCCCGAAGCCGCCCAAGGAAGTATCCAAATTTTTCACCGAGTTCAAGGAATTCGCGATGAAAGGCAACGTTATCGACCTGGCCGTGGGCGTGATTATCGGCGGCGCGTTCGGAAAGATAACCTCGTCGCTTGTGGCGGACGTTATCATGCCGCTAATCGGCCTACTGCTGGGCGGCGTGGACATGACCAAGTGGGAGATAACTCTGCCCGCGTTTTGGGAAAACTCACAGCCCGCCGCGATTCACATCGGCAACTTCATTCAAATGGTGGTTGACTTTTTGATAATCGCGTTCAGCGTGTTTGTTTTCGTCAAGCTGATGTCTAAATTCCGCAAGAAGAAAGACGATGAGCCGCCCGCCGTGTCCGAAGAAGTGCTACTTCTGCGCGAGATTCGCGACGCGCTTACGAAACAAACCGACAATAAAGCTTAATAAAACCCCGGCGGCTATGACGGCAAAGCAAACGCTTTCCGCTGTGGCCGCCCAGTTTTTATCGGCAAACACAGCCCCCGCGAACACCAGCGCGTGGATAATCAAAGACGGTATCCACAGCCGCCGCACGTTGAACAGGTCGCGTATTACCGACAGCGCGACGGTAATCAACAGCATCATCAAGGTAACATCGGCCAATAGCCACAGCGAGATAACCGCCGCGTCCACCCGCTCCATAACGCCCGGAACCATCAGCGAAGACACTGCCGCAAACAGCGGATTATCCGACCGCGCAACCAAGCTTGACCCCAACAGCCCCAAGGTAATCGCCGCCGCGACAGCCGCCGCCGCGTTAGAAAACACCACGCCGCCCCACGCCTTGCCCGGCCTTAAAAATCCGCCAAGCACGAACACCGCCCCCACGCTTAAGGCCGACAGCGGCGGCACGTCCCAGTTAACCGCCAGCCGTTCCGGCTTAATCTGCCACAGCGACATCGCCGCGATTACGAAAAGCAGCCCGAAAACCACCCAGAAAAACAGCGCGGAGGCGTTAATAAACCGCGCCGCGCCGCCCAAGCTTAGCAAGAACGTCAAAACCATAATCAACGCGAGGAACAATATACTCGGCGATTCATGAAACAGCGAGGTGACCATGCGGTCGGCAAAGGCGCGGTTGGCGAACACCAATAGCACAATCGGGACACATATGCCGACAAGAAAAGACAATAAACCGCCAAAATGCTCGGATTGCCGGCCCTGCTTCGGCAACAACAGTGACAAAAGCACGTTGACGGGCAAGGCCAACAACAACAGCAACCAATTAGCCGTCCCAAGCGACAGCGCCAGCGCGGCCACGCACGAAAAGCCGCGAAGCTTCATTTAAGATACTCCCTCTCCGCGAAGTCCACAAGCCCGACCTCGCCGTCCAGATTTTTCAGCCAGCCCGCCAAAAATTCGGGGCTTTCCGCGCTCTGAATTACTTCCTCGGCGGTACCCTCCACGATAAACACCCGCGACCCCATGTGTATCTGCGGCTGTGACAGCAAGAAATCCACCGCACCCCGCAAGTCCTGCGCGTCCCCGCCGATTAGGATAAAGCGTGCGTCACCGAGGAACAAATGCTTGTCAGAAGCGTGTTCCAGTGACTGCAAGGCCGCGTCCAGCGTGTCGGCGTGGGAGGTCAGCGTCAGCTCCGGCGCGGCCAAAGTCAGTGCGCCGTCGTCGATTCCCACCACGGATACCATGGCGAAGTCGGTTATGTCCCTTGACGGCAGACAGCCGGATAACAGATAACAGATTACGGATAACAGATACAGTAGCTTTTTCATACTTGTTTCCTCACGTTGGTGGGTTTTAGCTTTCTGTCGCGGTGCTTGTTTGCCCACATGGGCGGGCGGGTTATGCTTGGCGCATATAGATAGTCTACGCCGAAGGATTTCAGGCCGGCCAGATGGTATACCAGCAGGATTACGCCTATGGCCAGTCCGAAGAAGCCCAGAAGCGCGGCGAGGATTGTTAAGGCTAGGCGCGAGGCTCTTATGGCGGCGCTTAGATCCTGATTCGGGGCGGTGAAGCCCGCTATGCCTGTCATGGCGATGATTATCACCACGGCGGGGGAGACGAACTTCGCGTCCACCGCCGCCTGCCCCACCACCAACGCCCCCACCAGCGACACGGTTTGGCCTATCGGCTTTGGCAGACGCATGCCCGCTTCAAGCAATACCTCCAGCGCGATTAGCATGCCGAAAACCTCTACCATGCTGTTAAACGGCACGTCCTTTTTGGCCGCGATGATTGAAGCGGCCAGCGCGGCGGGCAGCATTTCCTGATGAAACATTACCGTGGCCAGGTAGATACCCGGCAGA
>BNZR01000101.1 GCA_026001245.1 Clostridia bacterium | reverse complement strand
AACCTTTGTAGACCCCGCGTTTTCGGGCTTCGAGCGCAAATACTTCCCCGTGTACTACGTCTGCACCACGCAGTATGACGCGTCCATGCCGGGCGTGTCCGTGGCGTTCCCGCCGGAGGCCTTGGAAAATATCTTCGGCGAGTATATCTCCGGCTTGGGGTACACCCAACTGCGTATCGCCGAGACCGAAAAGTACGCGCATGTCACGTTTTTCTTCAACGGCGGCGAGGAAAAGGTGTTCCCCGGCGAGGACAGGGTGCTTATCCCCTCCCCAAAGGTCGCCACCTATGACCTGCAACCCGAGATGAGCGCGTACGCCGTCACGGACGCGGTGGTGGAGCGTATCCAAAGCCGCAAGTACGACGTGATTATCCTAAACTTCGCCAACTGCGACATGGTGGGGCATACGGGGATTATCGAGGCCGCCGAAAAGGCCGTTGCCACCGTTGACGAGTGCGTGGGGCGCGTTTTGGCCGCTATGGCCGAGGTTGGCGGTATCACGCTTGTCACCGCCGACCATGGCAACGCCGACAAAATGCTGGACGAGCAGGGCAATGTGTTCACCGCCCACTCCACCAATCCCGTGCCGCTGGTGTTGGTCGGCGCAAACGCGAAGCTTTCCCCCGGCCGACTGTGCGACATTGCCCCAACCATGCTGGACCTGATGGGTCTGCAACAACCCGAAGTCATGACTGGAAAGTCATTGATTAATAAATAAAAAGGAGATTTTCACATGAAGAAATTCCTAGAGATCGTTGACGTTATCGGGCGCGAGATTTTGGACAGCCGCGGTACCCCCACCGTTGAGGTGGATTTGTATGTCGAGACCGAGGACGGCTTGTTCCTTGGACGCGCCGCCGTACCGTCCGGCGCGTCCACCGGTATCCACGAGGCCTGCGAGCTTCGCGACGGCGACAAATCGCACTATCTTGGCAAGGGCGTGTTGAAAGCGGTTGACGCGGTCAACGGCGAGATTGCCGAGGCTTTGGTGGGCTTAAACGCCTTGGATCAGGCCGAGATTGACAACGTACTCATCGAGCTGGACGGTACGCCTAACAAGAGCCGCTTGGGCGCGAACGCCATCTTGGGCGCGTCCTTGGCCGCCGCTAAGGCCGCCGCCGAAGCCCTTGGCCTGCCCTTGTATCAGTACATCGGCGGCACCAACGCTAAGGTTCTGCCCGTTCCGATGATGAACATCCTAAACGGCGGCGCACACGCCACAAACAACGTGGACATTCAGGAGTTTATGATTATGCCTGTCGGCGCGTCCAGCTGGAGCGAGGCTCTGCGCTGGTCGACCGATGTGTTCCACAACCTGAAAGACCTGCTTAAATCCGAGGGCTTGGCGACCTCTGTGGGCGACGAGGGCGGCTTCGCGCCGAACCTGAAATCCGACGAGGACGCACTGAAGTATATCGTAAAGGCCATCGAAAAAGCGGGCTACAAGCCCGGCGAGCAGTTCCGTATCGCCATGGACGCGGCGGTTGCCGACTGGTTCAAGGACGGCAAGTATCACTTCCCCAAGGCTGGTATCACCAAAACCGCCCAAGAAATGGTGGAGCAATGGACGGATTTTGCCAACAAGTACCCCATCATCAGCCTAGAGGACGGCATGGCCGAGGACGACTGGGAGGGCTGGAAGCTGCTCACCGACGCGCTGGGCAAAAAGATTCAGCTGGTGGGCGACGACCTGTTTGTCACCAACGTGTCGCGGCTTAAAACGGGCATCGACAAGGGCGTGGCCAACGCCATTCTTATCAAGCTAAACCAAATCGGCACCTTGACCGAGACGCTGGACGCGATCCAGCTGGCCAACCGCGCCAACTACACGGCCATCGTGTCCCACCGTTCGGGCGAGACCGAGGACACCACGCTTGCCGACCTTGCCGTTGCACTAAACGCGGGTCAAATCAAGACCGGCGCACCGTCCCGCACCGACCGCGTGGCCAAGTACAACCAGCTGCTGCGCATAGAGGAAGAGCTGGGCGACACCGCGCAGTTTTTGGGGCTGGACGTTTGGTACAACCTGAAGAATAAATAAGTGTCATGTTGACAGGGGGGACGGCAAACGCCGTCCCCTTTGGTGTGCTTTTTGTTGTGTGCAGGTCTCTTGACAAATGCAAGCTAGTATGCTATGCTTAATATATTATCAAGGGGGCGTATGATTATGGATTTTATTCCGACACGGACATTAAGCCGCTCGCCGAAAGACATTTTGGAGGCGGGCAAGAACGAAATACGGCGGCGCGGCATTGAAGCCACGGCGCGTATGCGTGCTATTTCCGCGAGCAATGAATTGAGCGACGACGACATAGACCGCGAAATCCGCGCATACAGAGCCGGCGAGTAGGCATGCTTACCGCCGTTTTAGATACAAACGTCATCGTCTCTGCTTTGAGAACATCCGGCGGGAATCCCGCCAAAATTTTAGACATGTTCCACGCCGGAGAAATATGTGTTTGCTACAGCGAGGATATTTGCGCGGAGTATTTAGGCGTTCTTTCGCGTGAAAAGTTCGGGTTTCCCAAGCCTTTGGTTGAGGCTTTACTGTTGGAGATACGGACGTTTGGAGTGGGCGTAGCAGTGAGCGCAAGCGATTTTCCTATGCCCGACGAAACAGACCGCAAATTCTACGATGTTGCGCGTGTAAGCGGCGCATTTCTGATAACGGGAAACGCCAAACACTATCCCGGCGATAGGTTTGTTTTATCCCCGAAAGAATTTTGCGATTTTTATGCGGGCGATTGGTAATCGCCCCTACGGAGAACCGCCGCCCCGTTTGGGGCGGCTTTTAATTACCCATGTGTCTGCAACGGAATGTTCAAATCCAGCCGCTCGACCGTGTACCGCGATTGCAGCTCCGCTTCAAACTCGCCGTACAGTTTATCCTGCAACGCGTCGCGCACTACGCTTTGCCAATACTCTCCGCGCTCGATGAAAAACATAATATGCGTGCCGTAGGACGCGTCCACAAGCCCCGTGTCGCCGTATTTGCGGCCTGTGGCGAAGCACCACGCCTCAAACTCCGGGTCCTGCTTGCCGTCCTTGGTTATGTCGTCATACAAGCCCCCGCCGGCGCTGGAGCCGAAATCCTCGGAGTAGGCGCGGGCGTACGCCGCGAAGGATTCCTCGTCCTCGTCCCCGGCCAGCCATTTGTCATACAACTCACGCGCCTGCTCGTGCGCCTCGTCCGCGTCGCCCTGCGCGGTGAGCAATATGTGCCGCACGGCCACGGCGGTCTCGTTGGCTCTATAGCGTTCGCGGAACAGCAACACGAAGAAGGTGCCGTCCGACTCTATGACCGTTTTGTCGCCCTTTTTGCGCGCCGAATCCAACAGCCAGTCGGACACCGCATCGCTCTCCTGCCCCGGCACGCCCTTGAGATCCGTGACTGTGGGGTCGTCCTCCAGCGTCTCGGACACGTAGTTGACGAAGGATGCCTCGTCCTTTATCGCGTCCAAAAACGCGGCGGCGGCCTCACGCGGGGCTTCGTCGTTGAGTACATTGCCGTCCTCGTCCACGTCGGCGTAGAAGTTGTACATGCGGAATGAGGTCTCGTCAAATTCGTCGGGATTTTCATTGTAATACTCGGTAATCTCGTCCACCGTCGGCACCAGCTGGGCGCGTTTGTGGGTCTGATACTGGTAGGCCAGCATCTCCCGCGACAGCGCGTCGCGCACGACCTGCTCGGACACCGTGCCGCCGTAGTTTTCGCGCAGCATCGCGTCCATAGTCACGCCGTTTTTCAGGCAGGCCAGCCGCAGACGCTCAATCTCGTCGTCGACCTGCTGTGTGTAGGTGTCGTTGAGTGTAAGACCCTCCTTTTTTGCCTCCTCGGACATCATGACGGCGAAGCGCAGCTGATCCTCGGCCTGCTCCATAAATATGTCAAACCAGGTCTGTTCCTCGTCAAAGGCTTGGGTGCTG
>BNZR01000100.1 GCA_026001245.1 Clostridia bacterium | reverse complement strand
CGCCGCTGGAGCGGAACGTGTCAACCTGCAAGTCCACGGGGTTGATGTCAATGTCCACGTCCTCGGCCTCGGGCAGGACGGCCACGGTGACGGTGCTTGTGTGGATTCTGCCGCCGCTTTCGGTATCCGGCACGCGTTGCACGCGGTGTACGCCGCTCTCGTATTTCAGCCGGGCGTAAGCTCCAACGCCCTCGATACCCGCCGACACCTCTTTGATACCGCCAAGCTCCGTCTCGTTGATATTCAACACTTCCAGCTTCCAGCGGTTGCGCTCGGCGTACATGGTGTACATGCGCAGTAGGTCAGCGGCGAACAGCGCGGCCTCCTCGCCCCCCGCGCCGCCGCGAATCTCGAGGATAACATTGCGGTCGTCGTCCGGGTCTTTTGGCAGGAGTAGAATCTTCGCGTCGGCGTAGAGCTTTTCAAGCAACGCCCGAACCTCGGCAAGCTCCTCGCGGGCCAGCTCGCGCATCTCAAGGTCGCGCTCCAGCAACAGCGCGGACGCCTCGCGTTCCAGACAGTTGTCTATGGCGCGGCACATGTCGGCGTAGGGGGCGAGTTCCTTTTGCTCTTTTAGCAGTTTGGCCATCAGCGGCGGGTCTGCGTAGACCGCGCTGTCGGACAGCTGTGACTCCAAATCGGCGTATCGGCGTTCAATTTCTTTGAGTTTATCTAACAACGCGGCACCTCAAACATTCAAGATAGCTATAAGTATATCACAGGCCTGTTGAAAAGTCAAACGTCAGAACAAGGCGCGGATTGTCATCATCAGCCCGATTATGGCCATAGGCAGACCCACGGGCAACGCGATTAAGGTCAGGCAAAGCACCAGCCCGACTATGGTTATGGCCAGTCCAAGCAAAATCCCGATAACCTTGCCGGTAAGCTTGATAACAAACGAAAAAATCGACCAAATCAAGCGAAACGGCCACAGCAAGCAACCCATCTAAATCAACTCCTCGCATTAATTATAGCACATCCCCTTGTATAATACAAGCCGCCACGCACATATAGAACAATAACAGATAACAAATAACGGATAACAGATAGCAGATAGGGAACGATTCTGTATCTGTATCTGTAATCTGTTATCTGTAATCTGTTATCTGGAGTGTTGACATGATTTCAATTAGTATAGTGTTGCTGTTGCAGAGCGTGATTATGCGCATGTCGTTGACGGGCAGGACGGGTTCGTTTAAGCGGCCGCTGTCGGCTGCCGAGGAGGGGGACGCGATCCGGCGCATGGCCGAGGGCGACAGCGCGGCGCGGGATTTGCTGATAGAGCATAATATGCGGCTTGTGGCGCATGTGATTAAGAAGTATTATTCAAATTCCGCCGCCGAGCAGGAGGACTTGATTTCCATCGGCACGGTGGGGCTTATCAAGGGTATCGACACCTATAACACCGGGCGCGGCATAAAGCTGGTGACCTACGTGGGTAAATGCGTCCAAAACGAGATACTTATGTATTTCCGCAAACAGCGCGGACGCAGTGCGGACGTGTCGCTAAACGACGCGCTGGGGGTAGACACGGACGGCGATCCCTTGGAGCTTATAGACATAATCGCCGAGACGGAAGCCCCCGACGCGCCGGAGACGCTGATAGAGCTAAAGGACACGTGCCGGCGCGTGCGCAAGCTGGTGGACGGCCTACAGGGGCGCGAGCGCGAGATTATAAGGATGCGGTACGGGTTTGGGGTAGCCCCCATGCCGCAGAGGGAGATTGCGAAGCGGCTGGGGATTTCGCGGAGTTACGTCAGCAGGATTGAGAAGAAGGCGCTGGAATCGCTTACGGCGCAATGGACTATTGACAGTTGACAGTTTGTGATGTATAATGTCACCAAGACTACGAGGAGGCAACAGTGTGAAAATATATCATGGCGGATTTTGCGCGGTTGAAGTGCCTGAAATCCGCAAATCGTTGAATAATAAAGACTTCGGGCAGGGCTTTTATTGCACGGCATTGCAGTCGCAAGCCCGGCGTTGGGCAAAACGATTTAAAACGCCTGTGGTGAGTGTGTTTGAGTATTCGGAATCACCGGAGTTAAACGTGTTGGATTTTGATGAAATGACCGACGCGTGGCTGGACTTTATTGCCGACTGCCGAAGCGGGAAGCCGCACAATTATGACATTGTAACAGGGGCGATGGCAAACGACCAAGTGTGGAACTATGTTGCGGACTATATTTCGGGCATACTCACAAGGGAGCAGTTTTGGGTGTTGGCAAAATTCAAACATCCCACGCACCAAATTGCGTTCTGCAATGAAGCCGCGCTTAGCCGCGTGAAATTTATACAAAGTTATGAGGTGCAAGCATGAGCGGACGGGAAGAAAAACGGGAAAACGATTTGTTTTTTGTTTGCTCGTTGATTGAGTATATCGGAAGAGAAACCAAAAATCGCCGCCGTAACGTCGTGCAAGCATTAGGCGAAGACGAGCTTGCGCGAGTTCTTGAGCTTGCCGACATCTATCATTGCGAACCGCTGGAAAACACCGCGTCGGACTTAATTACCCGATATAAAATTACGGAGGGCGATTTTGATAATGTCGCCCTATGCCAATATACCGTTGCGACGCACTTTGATATTGCCAAGGTGTATAAGCGGCTGATCGCCGCCGTGAGCGAGCATGAGGGCATTTCGTTTATTGACGCGCTGGTAAGGGTTTATGCCTCGTGGATAAGCGATAAGATTGATGATTACAACAGCAGTATGTATTACGAAAATCCGCAGTATTTATTCCAATCATACTTGGCGGGAGAACCGCTTGATAGTTGAGCGCAAAGCAAAGCCCCGCCGTTTGGGCGGGGCTGTCTTGTTGTTTGCCTAAAATTTCTTGTCAATACCGCTTTGGCGCATTATTGCGTTGGCTACATGGCGGATTTAATTTTTCCGTCAACCGGAAAGTTTTGGTTCGAAATAGGGCTGTACCATATATCGTGGTCGCCTTTGCCGTGGCGAACAAATAAGCAACCATTTTCACGCAAAACAGCCCTTATTTCCTTTTCGTATCCCGGCATTAGGCTATGCTCTCCCAACGCTCTGATTTCATGCAGAGTCTTGCGGGGGTTGAGGAGGTGTTTAAGGCAATTATTTCAGCCGCGCAGATCTTAACCTTCTCGACTAGCGCGTCAAATGAATTACTTTCAAGTGCCAAGGGTATAGCGTCACAAACAGCCGCCCAGACCCCCGCTTCCTCGTCCCAACTAAAGTTAACCGTATATTCCATGAGTAACCTCCCATATTGAGCTTAGTTCCCGAAACCCCTCCACCACAAATCATAACCCAAACCCGCGCCAATGTCAAGTGTATTTTCAATTGACATTTGCGCTTTTTAGGTGTATAATGTCATTAACACTATATAAAGGAGAATCGCTATGACTAATACACTTAATATCGGGGGCATGTCCTGCGAGCATTGCGTGGCGCATGTTACCAGCGCGTTGGCCGAGATTGCGGGGGTCCGCTCCGTCAAGGTAAGCCTTAAGGACGGCAACGCCGTGGTCGAGCATTCCGGGGTTGACCTTGAAACCTTGAAGGCGGCCATCGAGGAGGCGGGGTACGAGAACCTATGAGAAACGTCAAACAAATCACCGGCGACGCCTATTGGGTCGGCGGCAGTGACCGCCGCTTAGAGCTGTTTGAAAACGTCTTCCCCGTCCCGCGCGGTGTCAGCTACAACGCGTATCTTGTGCTGGACGACAAAACCGTGTTGCTGGACACCGTTGACCGCGCCGTCAGCGCGGTGTTCTTCGAGAATCTGCAATTTTTGCTGGCCGGCCGCCCGCTGGACTACGTAATCGTCAACCATGTCGAGCCGGACCATGACGCGACGCTGGGCGAGCTTGTCCTGCGCTATCCGGAGGTGAAAATTGTCGTCAACGCGAAGTCGCTGGCGATGATTAAGCAGTTTTTCAGCTTTGATGTGGACAGCCGCGCCGTGGTCGTTGAGGACGGCGGCTCGCTTGTAACAGGGCGGCACAGCTTTAACTTTGTGATGGCGCCGATGGTGCACTGGCCGGAGGTTATGGTG
>BNZR01000099.1 GCA_026001245.1 Clostridia bacterium | reverse complement strand
GGACGAGGACACGGGCGATGTCTACAACCTAACCTCGTAGCCCGATAGCTCGGCCAATTTGGGCAACGCGGACAGCTCGTACTCCCCGTGTCCGCTCAAAAGCACCGCGACAGGCGGCCGCTCTAGGGTCACATTGAGTATCGCGGAGCTGATTGCGCGTTCTAATGAGATTGTCCCGTCCTCAAAAATATCGGACAGGTACAGCACGCGGTCGCGACGTTCGCTCTCGACCACCACGCTGTACAGCCCCGCCGTTTCAAGCAAATCGTGGGCGGCGATCCAGCCGGGGTTTAGGTCGGGGTCTAAGAATTGCAGTTTCAAAAACCGCTCGTCGCCCGCCGCGACATAGCGTTCCAGCGCGGATTTTACGTCGGTTAGGTTGTAGACATCGCCCGTGTCCTCGTCCTCAACCTCGCCGCTCATGTCCGAATGGGACGCGAGGACGGTTATCGTCACGGGTTCCTCCAGCGTTCTAAGCAAATCGGCGGTTTGGTTGGTGATTGAGAACAGCCCGGCGGTTGTCATGTCGTACTTTAGATAGAATCGGCTTTCCAGCGAGCCGACCAGCAGGTTCAGCACGATAATCGCCGCCAAGGCGGGGCCGAACGCCGTCAACAGCCGGATTTTCTGCCCCTTAACGCCGTTGCGGCGGCGGTGCAGGGCATAGACCGTCAGGAACAAGAAAAACGCCGCCACAGACGCACAGAAAACCAAGTCCCCCGGCGCGAACAGTCCGCGTGAAAAGCCCTCGAAGCGTCTGAACAGCGAGAACGAGTTCAAAAAATCCACAATCGCGCTGTCAGACATAAGCCCCACGGCAAAGTCGGCCAGTAACAGCGCCGTGAACACCGCCAAGCTGACAATCATGGCCACGGTCTGGCTGGCGCACAGCGCGGAGATGAACAGTCCAAGCGCTATGTAGACAGACGCGAAAATTAAAGTCGCGACAAGATTGCCTATGTACTCGGCGGCGTTAAAGCCCCCGAACAGCGCGATAATCTCGACCCATAGCAACGTTGAGGCCAGCGCGATTACGAACATGGTAAGCGCGGCGAAAAATTTGCCCATCGCCAAGGCGCGTAGCGGAACGGGGGCTGTAAACAGCAGTTTATCCGTACCGCGCCGATACTCCTCGGAAAACAGCCGCATGGTAAGCACGGGGACGGTGAGCAGAGCGACCGTAAGCATAAACTGAAACGCCGTGTCTATGGAGGACGACCGCCCAACCACATTGGCAAAGTAAAAAAACAGATTCATAACCAGCACAAACGCGCCAAGGAACACATAGCCATGCGGCGCACAGAAATACGCGTAAATCTCGCGCCTGAATATCGCCCTCATAGCTTTTCCTCCAGCGTAAGGCTTAAAAACACGTCCTCAAGGTTTTTTTGGCTTTGCCCCAGCTCAAAGATTTCGCGCTCCTTGGGGGTCATCATGTTCAGCAGTTCGGGACGTGCGGCGCGGTCGCGCTTTTTGGGGACTTTAAGGTTGGCCGGCTCGTCATACGCCACAACGCGCCCGTGGTGCAGTACCAACACGCGCTTGCACAGCTGTGACGCTTCGGGCAGGATATGGGTAGACAGCAACACGGCGCGGCTCTCCCCCAGCTTTTGAATCAGATTCCGAATGTCGTGAATCTGGCGCGGGTCAAGCCCGACTGTCGGCTCGTCTAGTATCACGATGTCGGGGTCGCCTATCAGCGCGGCGGCAAGCCCCACGCGCTGTCTGTACCCGCGTGACAGATTGCCGATTACGCGTTTCATAACGTCCGCAACGTCCGCCGACTGCGCCGCGATATGTATATGCTCGCGCTTGTTCGCGGCCTTAACGCCTTTCAATCCGTAGACAAAATCCAGGTAGGCGCGAACCGTCATCTCGTTATACAGCGGCGGGTTTTCGGGCAGAAAGCCGATGTGCCGCGCCGCCGAGACGGGGTCGTGCCGTGCGTTTTGGCCGTTGACGGTCACCGTGCCGCTGGTTGGTGCAAGATAGCCCGTAAGCATATTCAGCGTGGTTGTTTTGCCCGCGCCGTTCGGCCCCAGCAAGCCGACAATCTCGCCCGCGCCGACGCTGATACTTAAGTTGTCCACAACCGTGGCGGAGCTATAGGTTTTGGTTAGCTTTGTAGCTGTTAACATACTATCACCAATGACATTATATCATACTTTCGTGTCGATTTATCGTTCCTCGCGGAAATAATTCACGCCCAGCGCGGCGGGCTGTGCGCTTCTGCCGTTTTTCTGAACGCTGGTGATCAGCAACACAACAATCGTCAGCACAAATGGCAGCATCTGATAAAACGCCTGCGGAATCGAAATCAGCGAGTCCGGCACGTAATATGTCATCGAGCGGAACGCGCCGAACACAAACGCGCCCAAAATCGCCAACAGCGGGTTCCAACGCACGAAGATAACCAACGCCACCGCAATCCAGCCAAAGCCGTTTACAATTCCGGAGGGTTGCCAGCTGCCGTTTGCGGTTATCATGGACATAAACGCGCCGCCCAGCCCGCATATCCCGCCGCCTAGGATTATGCAGGCGTACTTCACCAGCGACACGCGCACCCCCGCCGCGTCCGCCGCCGCCGGGTTCTCTCCCACAGAGCGCACGCGCAGTCCCGCGTGGGTCTTGTAATAAAATATCGCGGCGGCCACGCACAGGGCTATCGCCAAAAACGTCAAGGGATTTACCTGAAACACGCCTATCGAAACGGGCGACAGCGCACCCGCAACGCTTGCGGGCAGTTGGGGCGAGCCGCCCATCGCGCCCGTCATCTTATGCCCCAGCACCATGGAAATGCCTATGCCAAACGCGGTAAGCGTCAGCCCCGCCACGGTTTGGTTGGCGCGGATTGTAACCGTTAAAAACGCGTAGAACGCCGCGCACAATCCCGACGACACAAAGGCCGCAAGCAAGGCCAACAGCACACTGTGGGTAGTAATCGCGGCGTAAAAGCCCGACAGTGCCCCGACCCACATCATGCCCTCGACGCCCAGGTTCAGGTTGCCCGCCTTTTCGCAGATAAGCTCGCCCAGCGTAGCAAACATCAACGGCGTTGCCGAAAGAACCGCCGCCACAAGAAAATTGATAAGCATATCCTACACCTCCCTGTTGCGCTTGGCCTTGCCCAGCGAAAAGCGCAGTGAATACCGGCGGAAAAATTCGCAGATTAAAAACGAAAACAGCAGAATACTCTGTAAAACGTCCGCCGCCTCCGAGGCCAGCATCGCCGGCGGGATTGTTCCGCTGCCCTTCTCCAAAACGCTGAACACCGCCGCTATAAACGTGATGGCTATCGGGTTTAGCTGTGCCAGCCACGCCAGCGTTATCCCCGTGAACCCCACGCCGCCCGTCACACCCGTGGACAGCGTGTAGTCTATGCCGCTTACCTGAAGCATACCAGCAAGGCCGCACACCGCGCCGCTGATAAACATCGTGCGCAATATAATTCTGTCCACGCGCATACCCGCATACCGCGCCGTGGCCGGGCTTTCCCCCACCACGCGCACCTCGTAGCCCCATTTCGTGTGGCGCAGGTACACCCATGTCAGTGCGGCCAGCACCAGCGCGATAATCCAGCCGATATGCACCCCGCCGACCTGCGGCAGGCGCACATTGGGGTCAAAGCTCCCCACGCTTGCAAAGCCCGGCGTGCGTTGCCACGGCCCCGCCTGCAAATACACCACAAAATACAGCGCGACATAGTTCATCATAAGCGTAAACAGCGTCTCGCTTACCCCGAACTTTACCTTGCACAGCGCGGGCAGAAACGCCCAAAGGCCGCCGCCCACAATCCCGGCAAGCATCATAAGCGGGATAAGCAAAAACTGCGGCATATGCGGTGTGTACAGCGCGAAGAACGAGGCGAAGATAGCCCCCATAATCATCTGCCCTTCGCCGCCGATGTTCCAAAACTTCATTCTAAAGGCCAATGTCAAACCAAGCGACACGACCAACAGCGGCACGAACTTGATAATCGTGGCTTCAATCGCCGACATGGGGTTGCGCTTCGAGCCGACGAACGCGCCCTTTATAATCGTACCG
>BNZR01000098.1 GCA_026001245.1 Clostridia bacterium | reverse complement strand
GCAGGACGCGAAGACGCGGGGCTACGGGCCGGGGCGGTTTTCGTTTAACGTGCGCGGCGGCCGCTGTGAGGCCTGCTCCGGCGACGGGTTATTGAAGATAGAGATGCACTTTTTGCCGGACATCTACGTGCCGTGCGACGTGTGCAAGGGCAAGCGTTACAACCGCGAAACGCTGGAGGTGCAGTACAAGGGCAAGAATATCTTCGAGGTTTTGGACATGACCTGCGAGGAGGCCGGCGGCTTTTTTGAAAGCGTTCCGAAGATAGCCCGCAGGATAAACACGCTAAACGAGGTCGGGCTGGGGTATGTCAAGCTGGGTCAGCCCAGTACTACGCTGTCGGGCGGCGAGGCGCAACGCGTTAAGCTTGCCACAGAGCTATCCAAGCGCGACACGGGCGCGACGATTTATATTTTGGACGAGCCGACCACGGGCTTGCACGTTGCGGACGTGCATAAGCTTATCGAGGTGCTGAACAGATTGGTAGACGCGGGCAACACGGTGCTGGTGATCGAGCATAACTTAGAGGTAATCAAAACGGCGGACTACGTGGTGGATTTGGGGCCGGAGGGCGGCGACGGCGGCGGCACAATAGTGGCGCAAGGTACGCCGGAAAAGGTAGCCGCGGCAAAGGGGAGTTATACGGGTCAGTTTTTGCGAGGGGTGCTGTAGATGGGTGAAAAAATGATTGACAAACAGCGCTAAGCGTGATATACTGAATCAATAGAATAGAGGTTGTGTTTGTAAAGGAGCGATTTTATATGGCTAGACTTGATGAGAGCCACGTCAGCGTGCCGCAGGTGCGCGGCATGTACGCCGGGGACAGGGCGCGCAAGAACACGCTTGTGGACTACGGCTTTCGCCTGCCCTCCGCGTTTGACAACCGCCCGCTGAATTTTAGCGAGTTTCAGACCAAGATAAATCAGGTGGTGTACGTGTCGGCCACGCCGGGACCGTACGAGCGCGAGCGGTCGGGGCAGATTGTTGAGCAGGTTATACGCCCCACGGGGCTTATCGACCCCGCCGTTGACGTGCGCCCGATAGAGGGGCAGATTGACGATTTGCTTGACGAAATCCGCGCCCGCACCGACCGCAACGAGCGGGTGCTTGTCACCACGCTGACCAAAAAGATGGCCGAGGACTTGACCGCGTACTTGCTTGAACGCGCCGTGAAGGTGCGGTACATGCATCACGACATCAAAACTATCGAGCGCATGGAGATTGTGCGCGAACTGCGATTGGGCGTGTTTGACGTGCTTGTGGGGATAAACCTGCTGCGCGAGGGGCTGGACCTGCCGGAGGTCAGCCTTGTGGCGATTTTGGACGCGGACAAGGAGGGCTTTCTGCGCTCCGAGACATCACTTGTGCAGACCATAGGCCGCGCCGCAAGAAACTCCGGGGGCAAGGTTATCATGTACGCCGCGAAAATAACGGATTCCATGCGCCGGGCGTTGGATGAGACCGACCGCCGCCGCGCCATTCAAACCGCCTACAACACCGAACACGGCATTGTACCCACAACGATTATCAAAAGCGTGCGCGAGACGCTTGAAATGTCGCACGACGCGGAGGGCAACGCGGTGTTTTCCAAAAACCCCGCAACAGAGCGCGAACGCATGGAGCTGATAGCCAAACTGGAACGCGAAATGAAAGACGCAAGCAAAATGCTGGAATTCGAGTACGCCGCAATAATCCGCGACCAAATAGTCGCGCTAAGAACGGGCAACGACCCGCCGCGAAGCGGCGACGCGGGCAAGCCGGCAACCGGCCGCCGCCGAGGCGGCGGCAATTGACAATTGACAATGGACAATTGGAGGAACGAATTTTTATGCATGATCACATTCATGTTCGCGGGGCGCGCGAGCATAATCTTAAAAATATTGATATAAAGATTCCGAGGGATAAGCTTGTTGTTATGACGGGGCTTAGCGGGTCGGGCAAATCGTCGCTGGCTTTTGACACTATTTACGCCGAGGGACAGCGGCGTTATGTCGAGAGCTTGTCCTCCTATGCCCGTATGTTTTTGGGGCAGATGGAAAAGCCGGACGTTGACGGGATTGACGGGCTGTCGCCCGCTATCTCAATCGACCAGAAGACCACCTCTAAGAATCCGCGCTCGACCGTGGGGACGGTTACCGAGATTTATGACTATTTGCGTCTGCTTTGGGCGCGGGTTGGCACACCGCATTGCCCCAAATGCGGAAAGGTTATCGAACAGCAGACTATCGACCAGATTGTGGATCAAATCGCGGCCTTGCCGGAAAGTACGCGGATTCAGGTTATGGCTCCCGTTATTCGCGGCAAGAAGGGCGAGTATCAAAAGGTTTTTGACGACGCGCGCAAGTCCGGCTACGTGCGCGTGCGCGTTGACGGCAGTATCTATGACCTTGGCGAGACCATCAAGCTGGACAAGAATAAAAAGCATACCATCGAGGTTGTTGTGGATCGCCTGACCGTTGGGGACGATTTCCGCCGCCGCCTGACCGATTCGGTTGAGATTGCCGCACAGCTTGCGGGCGGCTTGGTCGTGGTGGACATGCCCGACCGCAACGAGGAGCTTAGCTTTTCGCAAAACTACGCCTGCGAAAAATGCGGCATATCGATTGAAGAGCTTACCCCGCGCATGTTCAGCTTTAACAATCCTTACGGCGCGTGTCCCAAATGCACGGGATTGGGCGACCAGCTTAAGGTTGACCCGGATCGGGTTGTAAACCGGGATTTGTCACTGCGCGAGGGGGCGATTTTGGCGCACGGCTGGTCGTCAGACGCGGGCAGTGTGGGGCGGATGTACTTTGACGCGATAGCGCGGACGTATAGCGTCAGCGTGAACACGCCGTTTAAGGATTTGCCGGAGGACGTGCAGAAAATCGTATTGTACGGCACGGGGCGCGAGAAGCTTAAACTGCGCTACAACACGGCGCGGGGACAGGGCGCGTATTCCCAAGCCTTTGAGGGCGTTATAGGTAACCTGGAGCGGCGTTACCGCGAGACGACTTCCGAAAGCGCCAAGCGCGACATCGAGGAGTTTATGGCGGCCATTCCCTGCCCGGAATGCGGCGGCAAGCGGCTGAAAAAGGAATCACTTGCGGTGACAGTGGGCGAGGTTAGCATACATGACTACACCACGCGCTCGATAGTCCAAGCCTTGAATTTTTGGGACGGCGTTGAGTTTACCGACATGCAAAGGCAGATAGCCGAGAGTATCCTGCGCGAGATACGCGAGCGTTTGGGCTTTTTGCGTAGCGTGGGGCTGGAGTATCTTACGCTGTCGCGTAAATCCGGCACACTGTCGGGCGGCGAGAGCCAGCGCATACGATTGGCCACGCAGATAGGCTCCAGCCTTATGGGCGTGCTGTATATACTGGACGAGCCGTCAATCGGCCTGCACCAGCGCGACAACAATAAGCTACTGGACACGCTGAAGCGTCTGCGCGACTTGGGCAACACGCTACTGGTGGTCGAGCATGACGAGGACACCATGCGCGCCGCCGATTACATCGTGGACGTGGGGCCCGGCGCGGGGATACACGGCGGGCATGTTATGGCGCAGGGCGGTATCGAAGATATTTGCGCCTGTGAGGAATCCGTTACGGGGCAGTATCTGTCGGGCAAGAAGGCTATCCCCGTGCCGAAACTTCGGCGCGTGGGAAGCGGCAACAAGCTGACCGTTGTGGGGGCGGGCGAGAACAATCTGAATGGTATCGACGTGGGGATTCCCTTGGGGGCTTTTGTTTGCGTCACGGGGGTAAGCGGGTCGGGCAAGTCCAGCTTGGTCAACGAGATTATATATAAGTCGCTGGCGGCACAGCTAAACCGCGCTCACACACGCCCGGGCAAGCACGTGCGAATAGACGGCGTTGAGTATTTGGACAAGGTTATAGCAATCGACCAAAGCCCGATAGGGCGCACGCCGCGCTCGAACCCCGCCACGTATACGGGGCTGTTCGGCGAGATTCGCGATTTGTTTTCGTCCACGCAGGACGCGAAGACGCGGGGCTACGGGCCGGGGCGGTTTTCGTTTAACGTGCGCGGCGGCCGCTGTGAGGCCTGCTCCGGCGACGGGTTATTGAAGATAGAGATGCACTTTTTGCCGGACATCTAC
>BNZR01000097.1 GCA_026001245.1 Clostridia bacterium | reverse complement strand
CTTGTGCGCAACGTGGGCGCGAATGTAAAACTGCCGCTGTCACAGGCGTGGCTTGAAGCCGACACCAAGCGCAACATAAAAGAGGAGGGAATCGTATGAGCCGGAACATAGTGGATAACCTGACCGCGCTGATAGGCAACACGCCGCTATTACGCGCCAAAAAATTCAACGCGCTGGCCAAAATCAACGAGTCGGAGCTGTTATTAAAGCTGGAATACTTCAACCCGCTGGGCAGCGTTAAGGACCGCATAGCCTACTCCATGATTACGGACGCGGAGAAGCGCGGCCTGCTTAATCCCGACAGCGTGATTATCGAGCCGTCAAGCGGCAACACGGGCGTGGGGCTGGCGTTTGTCGCGGCGGCGCGGGGCTATAAAATCGTTGTTGTAATGCCGGACACTATGACCCAAGAGCGGCGCGCTTTGGTCGTGGCCTTGGGCGCGGAGCTGGAGCTTACCCCCGGCGCACTCGGCATGAAAGGCGCTGTACGCCGCGCCGAGGAGCTGGCGTTGCAGATCAAACACGGCATAATCCTACAGCAGTTTGAAAACCCGTCCAACCCGCGTATCCACCGCGAGACCACAGGCCCCGAAATCTGGGAAGCCACGGGCGGCAAGGTAGACATCTTTGTCAGCGGCGTGGGTACCGGCGGCACGATAACCGGCGCGGGCTTGTTTTTGAAAGAGCAGAAGCCGTCTATACAACTGGTCGCGGTGGAGCCGTCCGCGTCGCCCGTGCTGTCGGGCGGCAACCCCTCGCCGCATAAGATTCAGGGTATCGGCGCGGGCTTTGTCCCGGCGGTTATGGACTTGAAACAGGTGGACGAGATTTACAAAGTACTGGACGAGGAAGCCATCGACACCGCCCGCGTGCTTGCGCGTGAAGAGGGCTTGCTGGTTGGCATATCGTCGGGCGCGGCGGCGTTCGCGGCGGCGCACATCGCCAAACGCCCCGAAAACGCGGGCAAAACCGTGGTAGCGATACTGCCGGACACGGGCGAGCGTTATCTGTCAACGGGCATATTCAGCGCGGCGGACGAAAAAAGCCGCTACTGGTACAACTAAGCCGACAACGGCAGGAATGGAGTTTGAAAAATGGCAAAGGCAATCAAGCAAATCGCCATCTATGGCAAGGGCGGCATTGGCAAATCCACAACCACAAGCAATCTGTCCGCCGCGCTATCCAAGCTGGGGCTTAAGGTAATGCAGTTCGGTTGCGACCCCAAGTCCGACAGCACAAATACACTGCGCGACGGGACGTATATCCCAACCGTGCTTGATACCCTGCGCGAGAAGGGAAAATGCAAGGCCAGCGATGTGGTGTTCGAGGGGTTTAACGGCATCTACTGCGTGGAGGCGGGCGGCCCTCAGCCCGGCGTGGGCTGTGCGGGGCGCGGGATTATCACCGCCGTGGAGCTGTTCAAACAGCAACGCGCCTTTGAGGAGTTCGACTTGGACGTGGTTATCTACGACGTGCTTGGCGACGTGGTGTGCGGCGGTTTCGCCGTGCCGATTCGAGAGGGGATAGCCCAGCATGTGTTCACTGTCTCAAGCGGGGATTTTATGAGCATTTACGCCAGCAATAACCTGTTCAAGGGCATAAAAAAATACTCCAACTCGGGCGGAGCGTTGTTGGGCGGCGTTATCGCGAACTCGATAAATCAGGGTTATTCCCGGGAAATAGTGGACGATTTCGCGGCGCGTACCCAGACACAGATTATTCAATACGTGCCGCGCTCGATTACCGTAACCCAGTCGGAGCTTAAAGGCAAGACGGTTATCGAGGCCGCGCCGGACAGCGAGCAGGCCAAGGTTTACACCCAACTTGCCGAGCGCGTGGCGGCACATGAGATCAGCAAAACGCCTGCGCCGCTGGAGCTAGACGAGCTGCGTAGCTGGGCGGCCAGCTGGTCGGATCGACTGCTGGAACTTGAGACGGGCGTTGTGGTCGGCGGCGCAACAGCGGGAGTGTAATTCAATTAACAATTGACAATTGACAATTGACAATTAGGGGATACGTAGGGGCGAACGGTGTTCGCCCACGGGGGTGTTTTTTTGAAATTGGCCTTTACCATACAGCATTTTGGGCGTGCTGATAGATTCAAGATTGTGGAGCTGAACGAAGTGGATTTTTCGCGGACGTACTTAGACGACCGTTTGGCGGCTCCGCGATTGGACGATTCTTGCGGGGAGCATGAGCATTTGCGTGAGCGTGCCGCTATTTTGGCCGATGTTGACGTGTTGTTTGCGGCTAAGGTTGGCGGGTTTGCTTACAATTTGCTTAGCAACGCGGGGATTCAGGTTTTGGAGCAGGTGGGCGAGGTGGACGCGCTGTTGGACGGGTATGTCAAGTATTTGCAACGCCCGAAGTTTACGGGGTTACGTAAGACCTGATTCTTTGCAGTGTGTTCGGGTTGCCTATGTCCGCCCAGGTGAAAGACGCGGGTAGCGTGTACACGTTTTCGGCGCGTTCCATAATGCCCTTGTCTATCGAGATTTTTGGTAGCTCCATGAACTTTCCCGGCAGGTATCGCGCAAGCGCGGCCTGAATTGCGGAGATTTTCCACACGAAAATCCCGGCGTTCCACAGGTAGTTGCCGTCTTTCAGGTAGCTCTCCGCGACTGACTTTTCGGGTTTTTCGGCGAAACGCTCTACCTTGTGAAGACCCTCTGCCGCCGCGCCCAGCTTTAGGTAGCCGTAGCCCGTTTCGGGCGAGGTGGGGACTACCCCCAGTGTCACCAACGCGTCGTGAGCTTCCGCGAAGCTTGCGGCGCGTTCCAAATCGGCGCGATACAGCTTTTCTTCGGCGACAAAGTGGTCGGTGGGAATCACCATCATCACCGCGTCGCCGAATTTTTTGCGCAAAAATTCCGCCGCCAGAGCGATACAGGGCGCGGTGTTGCGCCGCTGCGGCTCGATAAGCACGTTTTCAAACGGCAGGAACGGCAGTTGCTCCCGCACAAAATCCGCGCCGTCCTTGCCTGTTACCACAAAGATGTCGGCCATTTGCAGACGCGCCGCCGATATTTGCAGCATGGTTTTGCCCACGCCCAGCAAGTCCAAAAATTGCTTGGGCAACGCGCCGCCCACCATGGCGCGAAGACGCTCGCCGTTCCCACCGGCCATAAACACGGCGATACGCTTCACAGCTCAATTTCCTCGCCCGGCTCGATTACCAGCTTGTTCGGCGCGTTCCAGTTATGCGCCCGCACGGGGTCAAACAACGCGCCAGGCTTCATATGCACCGGGATGTTGTGCTTCGCGCCCACGATTTCCGCGCATTTCGCGGCGGTTTTAAGCCCCATGTTGGGCATGCCGTCGCAGGGGAACAGCGCGTAGTCCAGCGCACGGGCCTTGAAAGTCTCCATCTCCGCGGTTTTGGAGGTGTCGCCTGCGGCGTAAACCGTCACGCCGTCTACGGTAAGGATATAGCCCACGCATTTTTTGGGACTGTGCATAAAGTTTTTGGCCGTGA
This sequence comes from Clostridia bacterium, assembly GCA_026001245.1. The sequence continues at coordinate 635 of BNZR01000097.1, read as the reverse complement.
CGGCCTCGATTTCCACGCCGTCCACGGTGAAAATTTGGTGTTCGCCGTTTGCCAACGCCTCGACGGTGGAGATAACGCGGCACAGCTGATTTTGCGACACCAGCTGAATCTGATTGTGGTCGCGGTGCTGATGGGTAACCAATATAAGGTCGGCGGGCTTGTCGTAACCCTTGCCCGCGTAGGGGTCAACGTAGATTACCTTGCCGTTTGCCGCGGTGATACGGTAGCTGCCGTGGCCTTGGTACAGTAGCTTAGCCATGGACTTCCTCCTCAATTGTTAAAAAACGTCCCGGCGACCCGAGACGTTTTTTAGTCGTCAAAAAAACTATTTTACCAAGCTTGCGACCTCGGCGGCGAAGTCGTCCTCGCGCTTTGCGATACCCTCGCCCTTTTCAAAGCGGCGGTAGTCGGTCAGCTTAATCTCCCCGCCAAGCTCCTTGGCCTTTTGATCGACAAGCTTCTGAATGCTAAGCGTTTCGTCCTTGAAAAACGCCTGTTCAAGCAAGCAATTCTCCGCGAAATACTTATTCAAACGCCCCTCGGCGGCCTTTGCGGCGATGTTTTCGGGCTTACCCTCGCCAACCAGCTGGGCGATATAGACCTTGCGCTCCTCGTCAATCTGCTCTGCGGACACC
>BNZR01000096.1 GCA_026001245.1 Clostridia bacterium | reverse complement strand
TGTTCACGCCCGCCAATTCAACCATAAATTCGGTGAGGTGTTGCGGCGTTAAAACAATGCCAAGCCCCGAACCGTCACCGCCGGAATACTTGATAAATTCGTGATAGAACACGCCGAGTGCGTCAAGCGTACTGTCGGCATAGTCCATCATCGGCTTGATTTTCATTTCGAGTTGTTCACAATACCAAATGATAGATTTTTTCTGAATTAACGGTATAGCCGAAAATTTAGAATTATCTTGTAACATCTTGAAAATTTGTTTGATATACGCCGTTCTGTCATTGCGTATGCCGCCCTTTTTCAATTCGTCCTCAATCGCCGTTTGTATAGCGGACATAACCGCGTTGTATGACGGCAAATGCGAATAACTCTTTGAAAAATCGTCGTTGTTAAGCGCGATAAGAACGCCCGCTATAAATATGGGCTTGTGTTCTTCCCTGACGGCTATTTCCCGTAAATAGTCGTGCATTTCAATAGCTGTTTCGCGTATTTCGTCGAGGGAATAGTCTTTTTGCAGTTTTTCGCCCTTGACAAGTTTAACATAGTTTTTCGGCTCTAATATAATATCTTTCGCCTTTTTGAGCAAGTTCGCGTCATAGGTGGTTAACCCTTTGCCCCAATAAAAAGCGTCAACTTTAACATCGGCCGTCTTTGTCCCGCTTATGGCGACAGCGATAACATTAAACTTTTCTTTCAAAAATTTTGCATAATAAAGAACGCCGTCCACAGCGTACCCATTCGGGCAATCGAGATTTTCTGTGCGGTGTTTTTTGACGGAGTTTTTACATTCAACAACAATGATAGTATGTACATCATCGTTGAACGTGATTATAAATTCGGGCTTTGCCTTGCTGCCCCCGCCCGTGGTGAAATCTTCAAGGGCGCGTTGCGCGGGTTTGCCGCCCGCTTTTTTGAGTAGCTTTAATATTTTCTCAACATCGGCAACGTCACCTTGCGGGTATACGAATCCCCAACCGTTATTGCCAAGCGTGCATTTCATTTCGTGAAGCGTTAGACTTTCGGTATATTGTTCAATCGCCATTGTACGCGCCCCCCTTTCTATTTGTGGACAATCTTATACATATTACATTATAACACATCACGACCGAAAAAGCAACCCCCTATTTTCGATTTTCAGCAAGTTTCGAGGGCTATCGTTTTATAGCGTTTAGTAAATTCAAACGACAAATAAGCGACAAAACGAGTGAGTTACAGCCGATAAACCCAGTAACATAGCGGTTTTATAGCGTTAGTATGTCATTCTCTCCGAAACTCTCCGAAGCGTTGCGGAGCGCGTCCTCAAGCGTCTTGACTTTGTCCTTTTGGGCATCGATTGCCTTGTTGAGGACTTCGTTGCGGGCGGCCACCGCCGCCACGGATTTGTCCTGCTTGTCAAACTCGGAGGAAACCAGTTTCATCTCACTTCCGAGTACCTTAAAGGACTGGTTGATGTCGCGGAGGGCGTTCTTGAATTCCTTCTCGCCTTCGACGCCGATTTTCAGCCCGAATGTGTCAGCCATAGGGTCACGCCCTCCTTCCTAATTCAGTCCTGATGGGATAATGTCCTCGATAAACATCTCGCGCTTCGGTTTCGACATTCCGAGGAACTGTTTGTGGCACTCCCACAAGTCCATCAAAAGACCGATGGGCGTGAGCCACGTTTCCTCTTCGGAACGGTTCAGATGCACCGTGCCGAAATACAAAAGTCGGGTAAACAACTCCTCGTCGCTTACCCGACCTCCGCGTTTTTTGAGTCTGTCTCGCTTTCGATGTTGCGAGCCGTGCCTTTGAACATCGCCTCCGTAATCGCCGCCTTGTAGGTCGCCAGTTGCAAGGGCGATGTCAGCAGTTCAACCTCATCCTCGGTGAGAACATCCTGCGGTTTGTCCTTGTGCTTCAGGTTGTATACGAGAATCGATTGGTTCGCCAGTAGTGTAATCAGCCAGATTATCTCGTCGAGGGCGAGTTCAAAGTTCTCCGCCTTGAGCAGCTTCTCGCCGAGGTTCTCAAGCCCGCCGTAGCGTCTCGCTATTTCCTTGGTGGCGCGGGTGGTGAGAACTAACTCGTACTCCGCGCCGCCGATGTTGATTTTCGCGCTGCGTTCGTTATCCATTCTCCAACCCTCCCTTATTCCTGAGCGAAGTCAGGTTCATAGACGCTTGTGTACCATCCCGTGATTGTGCCGGTCGTCACGTCGGCATCGTCCTCGTCGGCTTCCGCTTTCCACGGGTGGTTGTCGTTGCCGTCAACCTTGTTGCGTCGAAGCACCGTGCCTTCGATGGACGGCGTGGAAAAGGTGATGCTGTCGCCCTTTGTGGCAAGGTTTGTATTCGGCACTCCGAATTTGACCCTGTAGAGCCAGAAATATCGGTAATGCCCGTTTGACTTCTTCGCCCGAAAGCCGATAGCCACGGGAGAGCCGCCGTCCTCGCTCGCAGAGACAAGCACTCCGTTTTCATCCACGCTTGAACCGGTCAGCACCGCCGCCACGCTGCGCCCGACGCCGTCCACGCCGAGGGTCAGTTTGCCGTTTTTGAATTCCTTTACGATTTCAGCCGCGCCGTCGTCGGCATAGAGCGTCGCTTCCGCGAGTTCCACCGATAGTTCAGCCGAGATAGCCTTGGCGAGCATTACGGGTGTGCCGTAAGTCTCGATGCCCGTCTGCGCCGCTTCGGTTATCGGCGCGTAGTAGAGTTTGTCAAGCCCGATTGTAGCCATTTATAAATCCTCCGTTTCGTATGATTTCGCCACGTCGATGGCGTAATGAAAATAGCCGCTGTCGTCCTCATGACCGATATAGCGGCGGTCGGTTATGGTAAATTCCGCGCCGAGCAGAGCCTGCGTGATTTGCCGTTTGCGCTGTTGGTAGTTGTTCTTGGAGAACAGCGAAAGCCGCACCTCGGACACATCCATGAGCGGCGCGTCGTCGCCGAACAGGGTAAACTCGTCCGTCATCGGCGTAATTACGAGATACTCGTCGGGCGGGACGCCGCTAAAAACGCCCGTTTCGACAGGCAAGATAGGCGACAGGATTGTATTCAATTCAGCCAGTATGCTCATACGCCATCCACCTCGCTTTCCAGTTTCGCCTTCATCGCTTCGATTGCGGCGTTCTTGCTCTGTGACTTCGCGGGCTTCAGGAACGGTCTGGGTGGTTGCCCGTGCCGTCCGTATTCGAGGACGTTGGCGATTTTGGCGTTAGAGCCGCCGTCGCTGCGAGGTTCCGCGAAGCCGACCTTCACGTCCCAGCCGGAGCCGTCCCGCTTTTGCTTGGCGGGAGAAAGACCCAGTGAGCGTTCCAGTTCGCCCGTGGAGCGGCTCGGCTCTTTCGTGCCGCGACCGACCGCAGACGAGAGGTTGCCCTTGACCTTGGCAAGCACGACCTCGCCGCCCGCTTCCAGAACCTTCGGGATAATGACGTCGGTCTTGTCGGCGAGTTTACTCAACCGAAGGAGGAAGTCCTCCGGCATTTTCATTTCCACTTTTGCCATTTCGTCCTCACAAACTCCTTTCCGCTACGCCCACCTGACGGTGGGCATCCGCTCCAATCCGTTGCTCGTCCTCTTCCCACAAAGCCTTCCGGCTTTGTGGGAGCCCTAATTTTTGCTCCCTTCGGTTTTCTCAGCGAGGACTTCCACGTACATCCCGCGTTCCCGTACGTCCTCCGCGCTGACGATGTTGTAACGACCATCCATGTCGGCTATAAAGAGCGTTGTGTCCACCGTGAGGTCGGGTATCTTACGGAAGCGGTATATCGCCGTGACACTCGCAAACGCGGCGTTGCCGATAATCCGCTCCCACCGCGCAGACGTGTTGCGGGCTTCCTTGTATGCCCGAACCGAAGCGACGATGGTATCGCCCGTGGTGGTAAAGCCCTCCGCGTCCTTGGTCGGCGTGGTGGAGATGATGTCTATATTCGTATTCATTTTGCCGTATGCCATTTACACACCCCACAGTCTGTCAAGGCGCAGGAGCGTGTTGACCGTGTTCCAGACCTGCTGGCTCGCCTGAACGCTGTCGGCGAAGAAGCCCGCCGTCGAGCCGTCGCGGGACTCGTACCAGTTGGATACGAGCATAATCACCGCCTGCATCGTCGCGGCGGGAGCGGCGTTGGTTTCATACCACCCCGCCGCGACGTGCTGGTAGCTTTCGGCATAGTTGACGGCGGCGGCGATGAGCCGCAGGAGCAGGTCGTCGTCTTGGTC
>BNZR01000095.1 GCA_026001245.1 Clostridia bacterium | reverse complement strand
CAAAACTCCGCGACCTCGGAGGAGAGCGCGGCCACAGCCGAAGAGCTGTCCGGACAGTCCTCCGTGCTGGAAGACCTGGTATCGCAGTTCAAGCTAAAAGGCCTTTCAAACGGCTCCGGCCGCAAGTCAATAGGCAATTCCGGCGCGAAGAAAACGCTAGCCATGCCGGCAAAAAGCGGAAGCAGTTTCGACGGCGGAGACTTTGGGAAATATTAAAAAAAGATAAAAAGAAGCCGCCCCTTTCGGGGCGGCTTCTTTCTATTTGTGTTGCTGTAGCGGGACTATTTCAAGTGTGTATCCCAAAGGATTCAGCACCTTGAAAAGGGTGTCAATCTGCGGTGTGGCTTTAAGGCTTTCAAGCCGGGCGATTGCGGGCTGTTTCACGCCGGAAATTTCCGCAAGCTCCCGTTGCGACAAGCCCTTTTGCTCCCGCGCTTCAATCATCTTGCCGATTAAGGCCACTTCAAAATTGATACGCTCACGCTCTGTCGAGCTTACCCGGGTTTCGTCGTTCATATAATCGGTGATTGTGTTTATCGGCATGTCATTCACCATGCCTTTCTATAAAATTCAACCTCATACATGCTATCCCTCCTCTACTATGATAACATACTCGTTATCTCGTGTCAAGCGCTTTTAATTATAAAAAAGAACCCGCTCGATGAGCGGGTTCTTTTTTTTACCTCAACAACATCTTAGCATACGAGCAGTAATGCTCCAGCTTCGACTCGCATGCCGCGTTGGTCTGACCCTTGGCCAGCACATACACTTTCAGCTTCGGCTCGGTGCCGCTGGGGCGCACTATAAACGTCGTCTCGTTCTCCATCTCGAAGTACATCACGTCGCTGCCCTTAATGTCCAGCTTTTCTATGCGGCCGCCGCCTTTCAGCACATAGCGTTCGCCTTTAAGATAGTCCCGCACCGCCACGGTCAGTATCCCGCCCATGGACTGCGGCGGGTCGTTGCGCAATTTATCCATAACCGCATGCATATGCTCCATGCCGTCCGGCCCCGTCATCGCGATATTCACCGTGCGCTCCTTAAAATGCCCGTAGTTGCGGTACAGCGCGTCCAGCGCGTCGATAAGCGTCATGTCTTTCTCGGCGTACCAAGTGGCCATCTCCGCGATTAGCATCGCCGCGGCAACCGCGTCCTTGTCCCTCGCGTGGTCGCCCACCATGTAGCCAAAGCTCTCCTCAAACGAGAAGATATACCGCTCGTCCGCTTTAAGCTGATTCACTTTCTCCGCGATAAACTTAAACCCGGTAAACGTCTCATACAGCTTCACGCGGTGACGCTCGGCGATAACCTTAGCCATGTTTGTGGTTACGATACTCTTCACCACGGCGGGATTGCGCGGCAGAGTCCCCGCGTCGCGCCGGGCGCGGATTATATAGTCCATCAGCAACACGCCCGTCTGATTGCCCGTCAGCGGTATGTACTCCCCCGCGTTGTTCAGCGCGAGTACCCCAACCCTGTCCGCGTCCGGGTCCGAGCCAATAATAAGGCTCGCGCCGCGCTTTTTGGCCAGCGCAACGGCCAGCTTAAAGCCCTCCGGGTTCTCCGGGTTTGGCGACTCGACCGTGGGGAAGTTCCTGTCTATGGCCATCTGCTCCGGCACACAGAACACGTCTATAAAGCCCAGCTCAAGCAAAATCTCCGGAATCATCTGATAGCCCGTGCCGTGGAACGGCGTGAACACCATCTTAAACTTGCCCTTTTGGCGTTTTATCGTCTCCTGCTGTATGCTCTGACATCGCACAACGTCCAAAAAGTCGCGGTCGGTCTTCTCGCTCAAAAATTCTATGGATTTCTTAGCCGTGTCAAAGTCCAAGGCCAGCACCCCGTGAAACAGGTCGGTCTTCTCCATCTCGCGCACGACCCTCTCGGCGCGGTCGGGCGGCAACTGCGCCCCGTCGCTCCAATAGACCTTATAGCCGTTGTACTCCTTGGTGTTGTGCGACGCGGTGATGTTAATCCCCGCGGTACAGCCGTACTCCAAGATAGCAAAGCTAAGCTCCGGGGTCGGGCGCAGCGCGTCAAACATTTTGACGGTAACCCCGTTGGCCACCAGCACCGCCGCCGTCTCCTCGGCGAACAGCCTACTGTTGTTGCGGCAGTCGTAGGCGATGGCCACGCCCGCGCGCACGGCCGGCTTGCCCTCGCTTACAATCAGGTTTGCCAAGGCCTGTGTCACCCAGCGCACCACGTAGACGTTCATGCGCCCCAGCCCAACGGCCATAACGCCGCGCAGTCCCGCCGTGCCAAAGGCCAGCGGCGCCGCAAAGCGCGATTTAATCTCCTTTTTGTCGTCCTTTATAGCTTCCAGCTCCGCCCGTTCCTCATCGGTCAGCGGTCCGCTAAGCCACCGCTCATAGTTCTTCAACGCTATCGCCATAGTCAACAGTCCCCCTTGTATTCAGGATTTCCGCCGCGTCCTCCGCCAAGCTTTCCGGCACAAATAAATCCGCTCCATGTATGTCCCCGCCGAATATCACCGTGGTAAAATGCTTTCTCATCGTGGATTGCGTAAGGGTTGGTATCCCGCAACCGTGCAACAGCGAGGTCGTACTGGCGATGTCGGTCGGGTTTTTAAGCGTCAGTATAAACACCGGGGGTTCGGGCTGGTCGTTTACCGTCGGCCATTGCGGCTCGTGGATAGACATGGTTGGCACCTCCTATTTGTGATACGCCGTGTTGTTCAAAATCTGAAAGCCTCTATACAACTGCTCCAGCAACAGCACTCTGGCCAGCGAATGCGTAAATGTCATGTCCGACAGCGAAAGCGTGGTGTTGCAACGCTTAACAAACTCCGCGCTCAAACCGTCCGACCCGCCGATGTAAAAGCAAATCCGGGGTACCTCCCCTGTCAAAGCCTTGGCGAAAACCTCGGACGACATGCGCTTGCCCTTCGGCGTCACCGCGATTGCGTAATGATTGTCCACCCAGCGGGGCTGGTCCGTGTCGTGCGTCTTGATAAATTCCAGCTTGCAAAAGGGTTTTAGGCGTTTTACATATTCGGCGCAAGCATCGCGCCAATAGGGCCGCCCCAGCTTTCCCGCCGTTGAGATTGCAATGTGTAGCAAAATACCTCCCCCATCTCGTAGCGCGGCGCGACCTCTACCTGAATCTCGCGCCCCGCCTGGCTCAACGCCCACATAACCGTACCCATCGCCACCGAGGGGTCGTTGTTCTCCTGCGACAAATGCGCCAGCGCGATACGCCGCGTGCCGCCCTCGGCCAGCTTAACCGCCGCCGCCGCGCAGTCGTCGTTGCTTAAATGCCCGTAGCGGCTTAAAATCCTGCGCCGCAGATGCATGGGGTACGGCCCGCGCTTTAGCATATCCACGTCATGATTGCTTTCAAGCACAACATAGTCCGCACCGCACAGCGCGTCCAGCGCGGCGCGGCTCATCTCGCCCAAGTCCGTACATACGCCGACCTTCATGGTTTCCATGGCCAGCGTGTAGCCGCGGCTCTCGCGTGCGTCATGCGAGGTGTTAAAGCGTCTTATAGTCATGCCGCCCACGCGCAACGCGTCTTTCGCGGCCAAAACGCGGGCATTGGTGATACCGTGCTTAACCGCAACTGCGTCAATCGTGCCGCCGCTGGCCACAACCTGCACGCCGTTTAACCTGTGGTATGTACGCAACAGCGAGGTGTGGTCGCCATGCTCATGCGTCAAGCATATCGCGGAAAGCGACTCCAGCGACAGCCCCAACGCCGACAGCGACGAATTCAAAGCCCGAATGCCGCTACCGCTACACGGGCGAGTTGCGCCGCCTTGGGGCGCAGATAACTGTAAACGACAAGACAGCCGTTGTGGAGGGCGTTACCAAGCTGACCGGCGCGCCGATACACGCAACGGATTTGCGGGCGGGCGCGGCGTTGGTCGTGGCGGCGTTGGCCGCCGAGGGTGTGACGCGCATATCCGGCACGAATTATATCGAGCGCGGCTACGAGAACATGGTGGAAAAACTGCGCGGCCTGGGCGCGGACATCACCCGCGTGGAAGTGGTGGACCCGAGCGAGGACACCATGGCGGAGGCTTCGTAGGCCTATGGATACGCCCTTTGCCGTCACACTGCGAAGCGGTTCCTCCGGCAACGCCACCTTGGTCTGCGACGGCCAAAGCGCGGTGCTGGTGGACTGCGGTATCGGCATTCGGGCTTTGAATTCGTCGCTGTCGGCGTTGGGGCTGTCGCTGGAGTCGC
>BNZR01000094.1 GCA_026001245.1 Clostridia bacterium | reverse complement strand
GACGTTACGTTTTCGTTCCGTCCCCTGCGCAAATGGGGGCTTACCTCCGTCACGCTTAGAATGTGGGACGACATGCGCCGCGAAATGCTGGAGTTTCACATGCGGTGGAAGGGCTTGCGCGGCGCGCAGGACTTGTACCAGGTAAAAATCCGCACGGAGGGCTTTTTCGGGCCGCTGTGGTACCACTTCAAGATGGGGCGCAGTGACGGCACGGACATGTACTACGGCAACAATCTGCGCTGTCGCGGCGGCGTGGGCGAGACCTACGACCACGACAACCCGCCCGGCTTTCAGATGACGGTATACTCCCCGGACTACACCGTGCCGGATTGGTACGGCGCGGGCGTGACCTATCAGATATTCCCTGACCGCTTTCACAGGCTGTCCAAGCCCGACCCGCGCGGCATGATGGGGCGGCGCGTTGTGCATGACGACTGGAACGACATGCCCGTGTTCCTGCCCGGCGCGGACGGCGAGGTTAAAAACAACGACTTCTTCGGCGGCAGTTTGGCCGGGGTGCGCGAAAAACTGCCGTATCTAAACGAGCTGGGCGTTAGCACAATCTACTTTAATCCGATCTTCGAGGCCGCGTCAAACCACCGGTACGACACGGGGGACTACATGCGCATTGACCCCATGCTGGGGACTGAGAAGGAATTTTCGGAGCTGTGCAAGGAAGCCCGCGACAAGTACGGTATCCGCGTGATTTTGGACGGGGTGTTCAACCACACGGGCTACGATTCCCGCTACTTCAACGGGCGCGGCACGTATGCCGAGCCGGGCGCGGGGCAATCCCGGGATTCGCGGTTTTACAACTGGTTCAAGTTCGGCGACTGGCCGCGCAACTATGAATCGTGGTGGGGGATTTACACCTTGCCGCGTGTGGACTGCAACGAGCCGGGCTATCTTGATTTTATAGCGCGGGGCGAGGACAGCGTTATACGCCATTGGCTACGCGCCGGTGCGTCGGGCTGGCGTTTGGACGTGGCCGACGAGCTTACCGACGAGTTTATCGCGGAGGTGCGTAAGGCCCTGCGCGAGGAATGCGCCGACGGGATACTTATCGGCTAGGTGTGGGAGGACGCGTCCAGCAAGGTGGCCTATGACAAGCGGCGGCAGTACCTGCTGGGAAGCGGTCTTGACAGCGTTATGAACTATCCGTTCCGCAACGCGGTGCTGGCGTTTTTGCGCGGGGGCGATGCACGCGAGTTCGTTGAGGACATGGAGGCCTTGCGCGAAAACTACCCAAAGCTGGCGTTTATGTCGCTGATGAACCTTATCGGCACGCATGACAGCGCACGCGCTTTGACGGTGCTGGCCTGTGACGACGCGGATTATAGCCTGACCAAATCCGAACGCCGAAAAGCGGCTGGATCCGCACGCCCGCGCATTGGGGATCGCCCGTATGAAGCTTGCCGCCGCGATACAATTCTCGTTCCCCGGCTCGCCGCTGGTGTACTACGGGGACGAGGCGTATATGGAGGGCTTTGAGGATCCCTTCAACCGCCGCGGCTATCCGTGGGGGAAAGAGAACCGCCAGATGCTTAACTGGTACCGCAAGCTGGGCAACGCCCGGCGCAACTCCGAGGCGTTGCGCTACGGGGACATAAACTATCTGTACGTCAAAGAGGGACTGCTGGTTTACGAGCGCGTGAGCGAACACGAGACAGTCACGGTTGCCATAAACCGTGCCATGGAGCGCATGACCTGCGAGGTGCCGTGGGACAGGCCGCTGGCCACCGACCTTATGAGCGGCGCGACCTTGCGTTCCGGCGGCGGCGTGTTAAGATTGGAGCTGGAACCTTTGACCGCCATGTTCTTAAGTTGATTAAAATAAATGCCCTGACCGTGCCGCAGTTTGCTGAATTGCGGCGCGTGTCGGGGCTGTTTGAGCTTGACCCCCTGCTGATTGAACGCGCCATAGCAAGTTCGCTGTTTACCCTAAGCGCGGAGGAGGACGGCCAAACGGTGGGCATGACGCGGGTTGTGGGCGACGGGGCTTTGATCGCGCTTATCTGCGACGTGCTGGTGCGCCCGGATTTTCGCGGGCGCGGGATAGGCGCGGCGTTGATACACGCCGCGCTGGAGTGCGCGGTTAGCAACATGCCGCCGGGGCTGTGGCTGACCGTGGCCGTGATACACGCCCCGGAACGCTACGGCTTTTACAAGCGTTTGGGCTTCGAGGCCGGCAAGGACGGCGTTATGCGGACATTTGTGCGGCGATAACCCGATAAAAGTTCCCGCCCATTACCAAATCCGCGTCGCCGGATTTCATGCCGCAGGCGCGTAGCGCGTCGTACAGCTTGGGCATGTCGCTGACGTCGTTTATCCCGTCGGGCAGAGTGTCGATGCCGTCAAAATCAGTCCCCAGCCCCACAGACTCGCGCCCGGCCACACGATAGACATGGATAATGTGCGCGGCCACGCGATCTATATCCGCATGACAGTCCTCGCTTAAAAAATCCGGATACAGCGCGATTCCGATTACGCCGCCCTTTGCGGCCAAAGCGCGAAGCTGTGCGTCGTCCAAGTTTCGGGGATGGGCGCAAAGCGCGGCGGCGCAAGCGTGGCTGACTATCGGCGGGCGGCGGGCTACCTCCAGCGCGTCCCAAAACCCGGCGCGTGAGATATGCGCCAAATCCGTCAGCATACCGCGATTCTCCAAGCGGTCGATAACCTCGCGCCCGAAGTCGGTAAGGCCGACATCGGGCGTTTTCGCGCCGCCGGACAGCGCGTTTGCGTTGTTCCAAGTAAGCCCCAAACAGCGCACCCCGCGCCGCCGAAACTCGTCAACGCGGCGAACATCCCCATCCAAACACTCGCCGCCCTCGATGGCGCGAAGCATGCCAAAGCCACCCTTGGCGCGAACAGCGGCCAACCCGGAGTGCCGTGTAACGGTCTGAACCCCAAGCGCATCCAGCGCGTCCAACTGGCAATTGATTCGCGTATAGTGGTCGTTCAAGGCAAAGCAAGCCATGAATTGCAAGCCGCCACGCGGGAAAGCCCGCCGCAAACGCTTAAAATCCAGCTGGCGGTGTGAAGAAACGCTGTCGCAATGCGCGTCAATATAAAACAACTCTCAACTCTCCTCTCTCCACTCTTAACCCAACAACCTCACCGACAGCGCGGCCACAAACATGCCCGTAAAGACGGCGATAAGCGCGGCGGGCAAGGCGTATCGGCTTTTTGACACGCCCGCCGCTCCGCAGTACAGCCCCAGCACGTAGAAGGTGGTCTCGGTGGAACCCAGCATTACCGCCGTGGTGCGCCCCACCAAGCTGTCCACGCCGTGCGCGGCCATAAGCTCCGCGCCGACGGCCAACGCCCCGCTTCCGCTGAACGGACGGACTATCATAAGCGGCACGCATTCGGGCGGGATACCCAGCCAAACGCATGCGGGGCGCAAAAACTCCGTGGCCAAATCCAACGCGCCCGAAGCGCGCAGCATGGCGATCACCGACAGCAAAATAATCAGCGGCGGGACAATCCGCGCCACGACCCGCAGACCCTCTTTCGCGCCGTCCACCAACGCGCCGAACACGTCCACGCCCTTGTAAAGCGCGTACGCGCCAACCCCAAGCAGTATCGCGGGGACTACAAGATTAAGAATCATCGCCACACCTTGGACATCAGCTTCGCCGCGACTACCGCCACGGTCACGGAGGATAGCGAGCTAAGCCACACATGCGGCAGTATGTCAAACGCGGCCACAGCGCCGTTTGAGGCGCGAAGCGCGGCGATTGTAACGGGCAACAGTTGCAAACTGGCGGTGTTGACTACCACCAGCATGGCGAACCCGTCGCTGGCGGTTTTGCCGTGTCCCGCCTGAAGCCCCCGCGCCGCGATTAGCCCCATCGGCGTGGCGGCGTTGCCAAGCCCCAGCAGATTGGCCGACACGTTGGCTGACAGCGCGGCGCGTGTGTCGCCCCCCGCTTCGGGAAACAGGCGAAACAGTATCGGCGAGAGCAACTTTGAGAGCTTTTCGGAAAGCCCCGAACGCTTCATAACCTCCATAACCCCCGTCCACAGGCAGATCATACCCGCCAGCGAGACGGCCAGCGTGACAGCGCCGCCCGCGCCCTCGGTCAGGGCGGCGGTCAAGCCCTCTGCGCGGTGGGTGGCAAGCCCGCATAAAATCGCCGCCGCGACCATGAAAGTCCAGAATTTCGCCATCATTTCAGCGTATCCTCCTTAAAGACAGATGTGTCAAGTTTTTCACATGCAGGTAAAACCAAAAATTCGACTTTTTTTGCAGAAAACATATTGACAAGT
>BNZR01000093.1 GCA_026001245.1 Clostridia bacterium | reverse complement strand
TGAACCGTGAGCAGATTCTGCTGTTCTGGAACATCGGCAAAGTCATCATCGACAGCAGCAGCTACGGTAGTAGGTTCATTGAGAACCTTGCCCGTGATATCAAGTTGGACTTTCCGGATGCGAAAGGATATTCCGTCCGCAATCTCCGCTACATGAGGAAGTTTGCCGAATTGGTGCCGGACGAGGAAAAAGTGCAAACAGTGTCTGCAGTTTTGACATGGTCGCATAACAAGTACCTTTTTGACAAGACAAACTCGCTTGACGAGTATATGTGGTATGCCACGCAGACCATAGAGAGCGGCTGGTCGCTGTCTTCGCTTGAATATCATGTTGGCACGAAAACCTATCAGCGGCAGGCGATTGGTGAAAAAGCGGCGAACTACAAAGCCTTGCTTCCTCAACCGCAGAGCAACCTTGCCACCGAGACGCTCAAAAACCCGTATGTTTTTGATTTCGTGGAACAGCGCGATGGCATCATCGAACGGGAAATCGAGGATGAACTCGTATCCAACATCGCCAAGACGATTATGGAACTCGGCACAGGCTTCGCTTTCTATGGCAACCAGTATCATCTGGAGGTCAGCGGCAAGGACTATTATTTAGACCTTTTGTTCTACAATACACGGCTGCACTGCTATGTCGTGATTGAACTTAAGAATACTGAATTTCGCCCCGAATACACCGGCAAGCTGAACTTCTACCTTTCGGCGGTAGACGATATGCTCAGGTCTGGCTCCGACAATCCGTCCATCGGCATTCTGCTTTGCAAGGAGAGGGACAGACTGACCGCCGAGTATGCCCTGCGCGACATCAACAAGCCAATCGGCGTAAGCGAGTACAGGCTTTCCGACTTCGTGCCGCAGGAGTTGGCGGATACCTTGCCGTCTGCTGAGGATATCGAGCGCAGGATTAAGAGCAAGTACGACATCAAAGACGATGGCGAGGAAAACGGAGGTGCTAAATGAGAAAATCTCTCTCTGATGTATGTGCCTTCGCAGATGGCAGGGTTGCCATTGCCGACCTTGATTTGGACACTTATATCTCCACAGAGAATATGCTCCCAAACAAGGAGGGCGTTACTCGTTCGGCGGGCTTGCCGACCGTTACTCAGACGCAGGCTTACCAAGCGGAAGATGTGTTGGTTTCAAACATCCGTCCGTACTTCAAAAAGATATGGTACGCCGACCGCGACGGTGGTTGTTCAAACGACGTGTTGGTTCTGAGGGCGAAAGACGGATGCAATCCGGGATTTCTCTACTATCTGCTTTCGGACGACAATTTCTTTGACTACTCCACAGCAACAGCAAAAGGAACGAAAATGCCGCGTGGGGACAAAGGTGCGATTATGCGTTATGAAGTTCCCGACCTGCCGATAGATGTTCAGGTTGGCATCGCCGACACGCTGTCTGCTCTGGACGCTCGTATTGCTGAAAACAGAGCGATAAACAATCATTTAGAGCAGATGGCGCAGGCCATTTTCAAGTCGTGGTTCGTGGACTTCGAGCCGTTCGGCGGCGTGATGCCTGGCGACTGGCAGGAAGTTCCACTTGGCGAGGTTTTGGAGATAAGGACGAAAGCCCTCAACCCACAGTCTTGCCCTGATACAGTTCTGGAACATTACAGCATCCCCGCTTTCGATGAAACTCGGTTGCCTGTGTTTGAGTTGGCATCTGAAATCAAGAGCAACAAGTATGTCGTTGACAAGGATTGTTTCTTGATTTCCAAACTCAATCCAACCACTAAGCGTATCTGGCGACCATACTGCATTAGCAGACACCCAGTATGTTCGACCGAGTTCATCGTTTACAGAGCGAAGAATCCCGCCCAGAAGGATTTCTACTACTCGGTCATCGACAGCCCAGTCTTTACGGACTTTTTGCTGTCGCACATCACGGGTTCTACGGGAAGCCGGCAACGGGCGATTCCGAGCGAAACACTCTCGTTTCCGGCTATAGCCCCACCTGATGATGTCATTGCGGACTTTTGCGACAAATTGGCTGCTATCTATGCACATTTTGAGCAAAACCACCTTGAAAGCCGTCGACTGAGGCAAGTACGAGATTCGCTTTTACCACGTCTTATGTCCGGCGAGCTATCCGTCGCCGACGTGGACGCTAAATGATTGTTTACCACTCCTCCTGCCACCGTTAGAACCCATTTTTTATCGAAAGGCAGGAGGAACTTATGAAGGATAAGCTGATTACAGAGATTCAGGCAAGCATGGCGACGGTGCTTAATCCGACGCAACAGGAGGAATTACGACGGGTACTGATGTACCACCTCCACAATGTGGAACTCACGGAGCGTAAAGCCCCAGACCCACAGGAAACCGCCGAGAACGGAGGGTTGCTCGAAGTGTTTATAGCTGCAAAGAGAGTTGAAGGCTGTTCGGAGAAGTCGCTGAAATACTACGACGCGACAATCCGGCAACTGTTCGATCGTGTGAAGAAGCCCGTAAGGGAGATAGTAACCGATGATCTGCGCGTCTACCTCGCCGACTATCAGAAGGCGCGGAATTCGAGCAAAGTCACGATAGACAATATACGGCGCATTTTCAGCAGCTTCTTCGGCTGGCTGGAGGACGAGGACTACATCCTCAAAAGCCCCGTTCGCCGCATCCACAAGATAAAGGCGGACAAAACCATCAAGGACACGTTCTCCGACGAGAGCTTGGAACTGCTCCGCGATGCCTGCGAGGAAGTGCGGGACTTGGCGATGATTGACCTGCTTTCTTCAACGGGAATGCGTGTCGGTGAGCTGGTCGGCTTGAATCGCGAGGACATCAACTTCCACGAGCGAGAATGCGTGGTATTTGGCAAAGGCAGCACGGAGCGGGTAGTTTATTTCGATGCCCGAACGAAAATCCATCTGCTGAATTACCTTGAAAGTCGCAGCGACGACAACCCGGCGCTATTTGTGTCGCTGACATTACCCCACGAACGGTTGATGATAGGCGGTGTGGAAACGCGACTCCGTGAAATAGGAAAACGGGCGGATTTGCAGAAAGTACACCCGCACAAGTTCCGCCGCACACTCGCCACGCGAGCGATTGACAAAGGAATGCCCATTGAGCAAGTACAGCGGTTACTTGGTCATGTGAAGATAGATACGACCATGACCTATGCGATGGTCAATCAGACGAATGTGAAGAATTCGCATAGGAAATTCATTGGATAAGGAGGGAGCGGCAATGCCTCAAGGTTGGACTCTTACACAGTTAGGCAGCATATGCAAGACGAACCAGCGCACCTATTCGGTATCGGAGAAGTGGCCGTTCGTCGATTACTTAGATACGGGGAACATCACGGAGAACCGTGTGAGCGAGATACAGCACATCGTCATTGGACAGGATACCCTCCCAAGTCGAGCGCGGCGCAAAGTTGCTATTGATGACATCCTCTACTCGACCGTGCGCCCAAATCAGCGACATTACGGCATCGTGAAGGATGTGCTGCCAAATATGCTTGTCTCCACGGGCTTCACGGTCATTACGGTTGACAAGGAAAAAGCAGACAGTGCATTCCTTTACTATTACCTGACTCAGAACGATATCGTAGATGGTCTACACGCTATTGGGGAGCAGAGCGTTTCGGCATACCCCTCAATCAAGCCGTCCGACATTGAGGGCTTGGAGCTGCTACTACCGCCACTTGCCGAGCAGATCGAAATCGGGCGCACCCTTCGGTCGTTGGACGACAAAATCGCCAACAACACGAAGATAAACAATCATTTAACGTCCACGTCGGCAACGGACAGTTCGCCAGACATCAATTTTGGCAGCAAAGCATCTCGCAAAGAAGCCAAACGAGCAGACTCTGTGTTATTCGCTTGTATTTGCAAAAACATTGGACTAACGGTCTCCTCAAAACTTGCAAGGGTATCATCGTTTGGAAGCACTATTTCCAAAGCATTGAGAACGGCAGTGGTCATACTCGGAACGGCAGAGCCGACATTCATTCCCGCTAAGCCAAGACCACACACAGTGAAGTACGCGAACTTTGCAACATTGGGGCGGTTCATATGCGTGTAGAACATTGTATCCACCGTCCAAAACGGCTCATTAATATAAAGTACATTGCTCAGTGTGCCTTTCCGAGGAATCAGGACGGATTCGCCGCTGTAGAGAGCTTCGTCGACATGGCGCATGATGCCGCCAGAGCCATAGCAGGGTATTTCGCCGTTACCAAGCCGCTTGTGATCTTTACCGTAGCAAACGGTCAGGATATCGGACAGCAAAGCGTCCTTACCATTGCTACATTGTTCCGTAAATATAGCCTGCGCCATCT
>BNZR01000092.1 GCA_026001245.1 Clostridia bacterium | reverse complement strand
GCATATTGTATACCCCTTTCCCCGTATGGTTTGGATGATGTTATACCCGGCGGCATCGGTTAGTTTTTTCCTCATTCGCGCAATATGCACACGCAGAACAGAGGAAAACGGATCAAAATTTTCATCATAGACGTGTTCCGCAAGCTCCTCCGCCGACACCACCGCAGGATAACGCTGCGCAAGATATTCCAAAATATCAAATTCCTTTGCCCATAGCGGGACAGTCCGACCGTCAATCTTAGCTTCTCTGGTTGCCGGATTCACTGTAATCCCGCCAATGGTAATAAGCGGGGTTGTCCTGCCGTGAAACCGCCGTATTACCGCTTGAATCCGCGCCCGAAGCTCTATAAGCTCAAAGGGCTTCGTCACATAGTCATCTGCGCCTAAGTCCAAGCCCATAGCGCGCTGCAGGGTTTCATCCCGCGCGGTGATAATGATGACCGGAACATTTATTTCTGACTTTCTAAGGAATTTCAAAATGTCCAGCCCGTCCTTATCCGGCAGATTCAAGTCAAGGAGAATTGCATCATACCCATTCACGTAGGCTTTTTCTTCACCGTCACACCCGGTATTTGACACATCCACATGAAACCCGATTTTCTCAAGCCCCTTTTTCATCGAACGGGACAATTCTATGTTGTCTTCTATAATTAGTAAACGCACGATATATCCCACCTCCCGCATTATACTCTATATAATATCACATCGAATGTTAACTGAATGTTACACACAGCCGAAATGCCGACGGTTTCCCTGATAAAAACAGCAGCTGATATTGCTGAACATTTCACCAAGTCGATAGACTTAGGGGCTTGATTCGACACGCTGAAGTTCAGCACCTTTTCTTAGCTGGATTGTTCTTATTGAAAATCCTTACTTTCGTATACAGGCACGCTGATTATATACGAAATTCTAAGCAATGTCAATTCCAGAACGGCAACTCCCGCGCAGGCTTAAGCGTTATGTCAACCTTGAGTGCAAGAATTCGGCCTTGGATCTAAAATTAGCTAAATATCCCAATCCAGCACCCAAGCCCTATGCCAGTGAAGCGAACCTACCGACTTTGGCTGCAGGCGTTAGCCGCACACAACACTTACCAACCTCAATTCTCGCTACGAAACCAGCACGTCCGAAAACACAGACAGCAAAAAAGCCCGCAACAGCGGGCTTTTTCAGCTTCGTGTACCTTGTATCCAACAAGGCAGTAATCGGTGTCTAAAAGAACAGCTTTTGACACAATTATGAAAAATATATGCGTCGGAACGCGCCCAGTTTGTTATTGTGTCCGCCAAAGACTTTTTAACTATTGCTACAATATGATAGCACAAAACATACGAATTGTCAATGACGAAAAAATCAAAAAAAGCCCGCAGACTCCCATATAGCAGAGAGCCTGCGGTCCGTGTAGTTATGGCAGTTTTCTTAAAGCCGGAAGGATGTCGCGCAAATTGCCCTCCTACCGCGTGGCGGCGGTAACGCCCATGTCCGCCAGCGTTTTTATAAAATCCACCATTTCCGTGGCCGGACACCGCCCGTAGCGGCTTACATTTCATTTCATATTGCACGAGGTCGAAAAGCTCCGGCTCGATAATGGCCGGGTGGCTGTTGGTGACGTAATATTGCGGCACCTCGCCCTCGTTGACCTTTTGTTTTTTGTTAGGAAATCCAGCGTGAAGCGTTTTTGGAAACGGTGCTTGATAATGATAAAATGCACACCACTTGCCCATTTGGTGTATATTCTACCGCTGAAATGACCCGTTTGGGGCGATAATTATATTTGAAAATTCCCCCACCTAATCGTGGGGGAAGCTTGCTGTACTCTTCTTTTGTCGCCGTTCGACGCCTCATATCCTCCGCCAAGGCGGGGGATTTTTGTTTTAGTATGACCGGCGGATTTTTTGCTTGACATTTACAGCAATGTGGCAGCGAGTGATGTGGACATGTAAACCTCCTTTTCAGCAAATAAGACAGATATGTTACTTAGTCAAGTAAGAGCGCGGGGGAGCGGAGGAACGAGGGACGCGCCCTGCGAGGAGCGGTGGAAAGCGTGGAAAACTCTTGCGGGGGTCGAGTTTCCCACCCTTACCATCTTACTACGAGCGCGGGGCGTAACGCCGCCCCGCCGCCCCGACTGCTGTCTAACCGTTTGTCACACATTACGTTGTGTAAAATCCTCATCAAAACGGCTTGTTACACATTATGTTGCCTGCAAAAAGATTTTTTCGCTAACAAGGAGCAGATAAGCGCGAAGCTCGACAAGATGTTCCCATTGCTTACGGCACTCTATGCCCCAGTCTTCGATTGTAGGTTCTTCTGCGGTCATGAAAATGTCGATACACTCGCAAAGACGGCGAATGTCGGAATCTCGCAAATTTACCGAGTTGACAACATCAGCCATAAATACTACCTCCGTTCGGGCGATACGCCGAGTAATACATCAAGTCAATTGGGCGTTGCGCCAGTCCTCCGACAAGACGGAAATACTCGTCCAGTCTATCGGGAAAAATTAGGAACATGCCGCGCTGACCGCCTTGTTTGCGTAGGTACTCTCCGAATGTACACCGCCCTGTTTTAATCCAAGCGGACAGGGCTTGCGGGGTGATGTGCGTCTTGTAGCGGCTTTGGATTAGCTCTGCCGCCCTCTGTGGTGTTAGTCGTTCTTGCATAGGATTCTACCTCCTAATATTCGTTGTAAGGCAAGTATAACATATCGTAATGCGCATGTCAATACGTTAGGCAAATATAATGTCTTGTTATGCTTTACTATTTGTCGCAAAGGTGGTATACTTTGTATAGGAGCGTGATTGACGTGAGCAAAAACAGAATCGCACAGCTAAGGAACGCACACGGCATAAGTCAAACACAACTTGCCGACATTATGAAAGTCGGAAAACAGACAATCGCAAACTGGGAAAACCACCGCCGAGAACCAACAATCGAATCACTTTACGAGTTGTCCGCATATTTCAACACGTCCATAGACTACATCATGTGCAACAAGGTTGACCCCATGCATGGACACAATTGGAACTGGACAGGCGATAACGGCATAGGCGAATGTAAGAGCGGGGAATATCTCTGCGAGAATATACCCCATGTTTCGGCAATCGCAAAAGCCATGCGGAACATGACCTCAGAGCAGCGTGACACGATATTAAATCTCTGTTGCATTGTCTATCCAACTGAATTTACCGAGATATTGCGACCGAGAGATAACAGCAAAAAGGCAGACGGATAACAAACCGTCTGCCATATCTTTTTACATGCCCAATCACCTAGCGCGGTATGTCGTGATGGGTCCCCTTCCGCAAGCGGAACCTCCCCATCACGAGCAATCCGAGCATTGTATTGTGACTGTGAGAAAATGCGTTGTCCTTGTATTGTCCTAGTAGCTGATTTTTCACCTAATATATCCCAACATCAAGGCAAAAGAAAAACCCTAGAACCCTTGCGGCTCTAAGGTTTATGCTTGGTGGAGACAACAGGACTTGAACCTGTGACCCCCTGCGTGTGGAGCAGGTGCTCTACCAACTGAGCTATGCCTCCGAATGGTGACCCGTAGGGGAATCGAACCCCTGTTACCGCCGTGAAAGGGCGGTGTCTTAACCGCTTGACCAACGGGCCGCTTGGTTGCGCGGTGTGGTAGCGGCAGTAGGAGTTGAACCTACGACACTTCGGGTATGAACCGAATGCTCTAGCCAACTGAGCTATGCCGCCCCATCGCAACAACAAGTATACCACAGCGGCGCGGGCTTGTCAACCCCCTAAAACAAATAAATCTTCCCAAGCTCATCGACATAGGCGGTGTACCCATACCCGCTGTTGCTGTTCTCGGCGGGATAGGTTCTCCTCGATTCCAACTTGTGGTTTTCATCATACAATTCAAAAACCAAGTCCAGCTTTGGCCGCACACTGCCCATGTAAAGCGCGCCCTCCGGCTGTCCCGGAGCAAGTCTTCTGCCCACAATTGCAAATCCGCCGTTGTCCTGCGGGAAAACCTTCGTAAAACCATATTTAATATCAATCGCGGTTTCTTTCCAATCGGAATCGAACAATTTCACACTGTCTCGCTCGATATTTGTCCTGTCGTAACAACTAATTAGCCATTTGCCGTCTCCCAGTTTTGTCACACTTCGCGGCACGCAATTCTCAAATTCTATGTACTTTTTCAAGTTCATATCGTAATCAATTTCGTATACAAAGCCATACTCAACGCTGTCTTTATACGCCTGTCCGTAGAGCAGAATGCTGTTATCGTCCGGATAAAAAGCGGCATCGGGGTACTGATCCGCAA
>BNZR01000091.1 GCA_026001245.1 Clostridia bacterium | reverse complement strand
GCGTTCAGCTGTGCCAGCTTCGACAGGTCGGGCTTGTATACGCCCAAACCGCCCGCGCTAGAGCTTTTTTCGTAGGAATCGCCGGGGTTAACAGTGCTTTTGGTTTCCGCTGTGTCGGTCGCGGCGACTGCCGCGGGGGTAACTGCGGCGTTTGCGGCCGCGTAGGTGTTGTTGCTTACTCCTGAAAGTGCCATCACGGTTCCCTCCGTTTATTAAATTTTGGGGAAGATTCCCCAAACTGTATATCGTAGGGTTTAGGGTAAACTTTAATCTATGGCTTGAACAATCTGTAATACTGTGATACAATGATAGCAGAGATAATAAAGGAGTTAAGACATATGCTGGATGTTGCGATTATCGGCGGGGGGATAAGCGGTCTTATGGCGGCGGAGCGTATATCCGCCGGCAATCCGTCGCTTAGCGTTGCGCTGTTTGAAAAAGGCCGCCCGATAGAGGCGCGGCACTGCCCGATAGTCGAACGCCGCCAGCCCCGCTGTGTGCGTTGCAAGCCCTGCGCCATAATGGAGGGCGCGGGCGGCGCGGGCGCGTTTTCCGACGGGAAGTACGTTATTTCCACCGAGTACGGCGGCTGGCTGACGGACGTTATAGCGCCCGAAGCCGTGATGGGCTATATAGAGCAGGCCGACGGGATATTATGCTCGCACGGCGCGACCACGGAACGCTTTAAGCCCGATAACGCGCTGAAAACGCTGTGCCTGCAACACGACATGCACATGCAGCAGGGCGAGCTGAAGCACCTGGGGACGGACGCGAACCTAAGCACCATGGAGAATTTGATAAACGCGCTGTCACAGCGCGTGGAGCTTCGCACGGGGGTCGAGGTGACGGGCGTGGACTGTGCCGCGCATGAGGTCACCTATACGGACGGCGCGGGGCGCGGCGGCAGTGTTCGGGCGCGGCACATCGTGTTCGCGGTGGGGCGGTCGGGCAGTGAGTTTTTTCAGCAGTGGTGCAGAGCCAACGGGATCGCGATGTCCAGCAATCAGGTGGATATCGGGGTGCGCGTGGAGTTGCCCTCGATGATATGGGAGCATTTTTCGCATAAAATCTACGAGCCGAAAATATGGTATCGCAGTAAGCTTTACGGCGACGTTACGCGCATGTTCTGCTTCAACGAGCGGGGGCAGGTGGTGACAGAGAACACGGGCGGTATCCTAACCGTCAACGGCCACGCTTATAAGGATGAGGCGAAGAAAAGCGGCAACTCGAACTTCGCGTTGCTATCAACCCTGCGCCTGACACAGCCCTTTAACGAGCCGATACGCTACGCCAAAAACGTAGCCACGCTAGCCAATCAGCTAAGCGGCGGCAGTGTGCTGGTACAGCGGCTTGGGGATTTGGAAAAGGGCAGACGCACAGACGACCATCGATTAAAGGACAGCACCACGCGCCCGACCTTGGACGCGGCTATAACGGCAACGTTTAGTTTTACGGTTGTTGCTCCCAGTGGCGTGGTGAATTTGCCAACGAGCGTGAATATTAACCGGGATTCGACCTTAACACATCAATTATCCGCCAGCATATCCCCAAGCACGGCATCACAAGCAAAAATTTGGAGTAGTAGCGAGCCTACGATCGCTACCGTGAACAGCAACGGGCTGGTGACAATTGCTCCGGGGGTCAAGGCGGGGACAACGACAATAACAGTTAAATCTGCTGTTGATACAAGTAAGACCGCGACTTGTATCGTTAGAGTATTTAACAATTTCGGTGCGGCTAGAGAACACAGTAGCATAGCGGTTGATGAAACGTCAGTTCAAAATTGCGCAGGGTTTGCGTTACAGATAAATGAAGATATAACTATGTATGCACTTGATGTAAGCTATGGGGCAAGTGTCGATACTGTCGCAACCGCAACGATAGAAAAATTTAATTCTACCTATCATCCAATGCCAAGGACTATACGGGGCATTATGAAAGCTAGCAATCCAACGGAATATGCGATTAATATTGCTCCAACGTTTCCCATAAACCCCAATGAATATCGCGTGGCATTGCGTGTGAATGATCGCCAATGGGACATCCATTACATGATTCAATTGAGCGATGGGACTTGGGCTGAAAAACGCGGAGGGTTCCCATCAACCCACTTTGATTCCGGCACAAACCCATCAACCTTTAATTGGACAGGCGGTTATAACAGCGATGTGATCTACTTCGCCGTAAGTGCACCATGGTGAATATCATGAGGGAGAAATTTGATATAACCAACAATCTGATAGCCCTCCTCCTATCACTGTTAATATTATCATCATGCGGTTTTGGAGGAGATACTGCAAGCGACAATGCCATCGAAGGCAAGGACGTCACCTTTCCTTTTGGCCAAGTTCTCGACCCCGCGACGAAAGACTTGCCAATTCGCTTCAAAACACCCGGGGAGATTTACAAGCAGGCAAGCACGCAATCAATCGCAAGCTTGATAACAAAAACATACTCGGAAACCGAATTGCTAAAGAGTTGGCACTTCGGAGGTTATGATGATGTTGTCACACAGTTGTGGTTCTTGGCAAAAAACTACTCCGTAGAATGTTTCCGCCTATTTAGCGGAATATCTCTTCCGTACGCCGTTTTCGAGTTAGAAGAGGGTGGATATTTGTTTGCATTTTTTCACAAGGGTAATTCCTGCGACTATGCCTTTGTTGTCAAAAAGCCCTTGACGAGAAAGGATTTCAAGTCCATAAAGAAGGGTATGACGGCCAGAGATGTTGAAGCTGTTGACCCCGGTTTTAAGACCTACAATGAATACGCATATCTTGAATACCTTATCCACCTCAACACACTTCACATGGTTGACGACGGTTTCATTCGGATTACCTATACCAGCGATTGGGAAAGCACCGCAGAAACACCGATTCCAGACCTAGAAGCTTTGATTGTAGATAAGGTGGAATATCTAAAAAACGGCACAATCAATCCTTTCGATACGAGCAGATTCTCATTGCGCGAACTGGAGAGTCGGAAACCGTTTGCCTACACGGTGCTTGAGGGGGATTATCCCAAGGGCTAAAGCGAAAAAGGAGGGAAGCATCCATGAAAAAGCTAATATCAATTCCACTGATCTGTTTGCTGATTCTCATCTCCGCTTGTTCAAATAGCAAGCTCGCCGCCGGAACATATTACTTTGACCGAACCAAATATACCGTTATTGCCGGAAGTGATGGTGATCGTATCCTTCCATCAACTATGGATCAACTTGAATCCCGCGTAAGAAATTTGCGCAGTACGAGCGATGAAGCAGTCGGAGTAATTGCGCTCTGTGAGGTTGCGGGGGCAAGCATAAACCGCATTGATACGCCCGAACTGAACTATAATTTCAGCCATGTAATCACCCCCATAAAGCTTCTCAATATAATCTATAAGGGAGAAGATGTGTCACTAAATGAGGGCGATATTAAGTATTGCGAGGAAAATTTCGTTTATGTCACCGAAGAGACTCCGGTTGAGCTTGAGCGATATGGTGAAAACGCGATAATTTCAAGGGAGTACGACCCTATGGAGGTCGGAAAGAAGTATATATTATATATGTTCTACAACACCGACATACCCCGTTATGATCATAACGGGGAGCAAATTCTTTTTATATGTGCGTTACGCGAGTCGGTTTATTGCATTTCTGATGACGCTCCATATCAAGGCGAAAACAGAACCTTATACTACGATGAGCTTTGGCAAGAGGTCAAGGCGGCTTATGGCGAGTTGCTGAACTAGGGAGGGTCGGCAATGAAAAACTACCGGTTCCTGCTCGTATTCCTAGCGTTCATGATTATATCCCCGGTCGCGAGTGCTTGGGATAATGGGGTTGACGACTTGACCCCATATATACCGCGAATTGTTAGTAATGTCAATTTGAGGGACTATATTCCCCGACTTGAAATCCTTTCTCGTCAAGGGCTTTTTGACAACAAAGGCATAGTCGCAGGAATTACCCTTGTGAAAAAACGTAAAGAAATATCCACCCTCCTCCAGCTTGAAAACGGCGTACGGCAAAGATGTTCCGGTAAACACGCGGAAACATTCTACAGCTTCTACGGAATGGTATTTTGTCAAGCTCCACAGATGAGTGACAGCATCTTCACTGCCTCCAAAGTGCCAATTCTTTAGCAGTTCGGATTCCGAACATGTTTTTGTTATTAAGCTTTCGATTGGTTGCGTGTTTGCTATCTTAAAGATCTCCCCAAGCACTTTTTGCTGAGGGCTTAAATCTTCTGTGTCATACCCTTCTTTATGGACTTGAAATCCTTTCTCGTCAAGGGCTTTTTGACAACAAAGGCATAGTCGCAGGAATTACCC
>BNZR01000090.1 GCA_026001245.1 Clostridia bacterium | reverse complement strand
TTGCGTACATTCGTTTTCCTCCCGGAATTTAAATTTAGCCGAAGTAACTGGCGACATTGCTGGACTGCGCCTGTAGCTTGGACATAGCCTCTTCAAACGCGGCAAACTTTTTGTATAGCCGATCCTGCATGTCGTACAGCTTATCCTGTTGGCTGGTAACGCGCTTGGTGTAGTCCAAAACGCTGTCCCGCAGGTTCTGAATGTCAAACGATTTGACATTGGCGGTATATTTGTCGATAGCGGTGGTGATACGCGTAAGCACGCCGCCCTTTGAGGTGGAATCGGTCTTGTCGGCTATCTTGGCCATGGCGGTGTAAAGCGCGTCAGGGTCGGTCTCCAGCGCCGCAGTAAGTTTCTCCTCGTCGATGTCCAGCCTGAAGCTCTCGCCGGTTTTGTAGCCCGTCGTCTTGATTCCGTATTGGCTTAGCAGACCCCCGCCGTCAAGCTGAGAGGTTACGGCGGTGCGCAGCTCACTCAATAGCTTTTCCAAATTGTTGTCGCGATATAACAAGCCTTTCTGCGCCTCGGTCTCCCACTCTTTGATTTGCTCCTCGGTCATGCTCTCCTTGGCCTCGGCGGTTAGCGGGCTGTACGAGCTGTTGGGCTTGGTGCGATAGGCTGTGTCCAGCTTGGCCATCATGTCGTTAAAGGCCGTGATAAATTCCTTGATGTTGTTCACGGCGGCGGAGGTATCGCGGCTTACATTAAAGCTGAACTCCGTGGTTTCGTTGTTAAGCTGTAGGCTAATGCCGTCGATGGTAAAGCTATTTGAGGCGTTGGTCACCTCATAGCCGTCCAGTTTAATCCTCGCGTCCTGACCCTTGGAAACGTCGCCGTCAAGCCCAAGCGCCGCGAAGAAATTCGACTCGTTTTCCTCAATCTTCAACGCGCTGGCCGCACCCGTGGTGGTGGACTCCAGCGTGAACGAACCCGTAAGCTGCGAGAACGACATCTTTACGCCCGCGCCGCCCCGGTTGATGGTGTCCATAACGTCCGTGATTTTCGCGCCCTCTTTGAACTGGAACGCCTTGCCGTTGATTTTGAACTCGTAGCCCATCACGGCGTTGCCGTCTGCGTCAAGCATCGGCTCGCCCGTGGCGTTTGTCAGCTCAACGGGACTCAAGCCCTCGAAGCTACTGTACTGCGACCCGGCCGCGATGTCTTTCAGCGTAACGCCGGTGGGGGCAAACGTGCGCCCCTCGACAGCGAACCTACCGCCCTGAAGCTTAGCGGCGGTGGCCAACTGCGAGACCTCGACTCTATGCGCCCCCAGCGTGACCCCGGTCGTCGCACGAATGCTGACGGCGGGGTTTGTGAACCCGCCTACATTATATGTATTGTACGCCGAGGTTTTTGTCATGCTCTTGCTGCCCAAGGCACTTAAAAAGTCGTCCTTAATCGTACGCAACAGGTTGTTGTTTTCAAGAATCTGCGCGGATTTCCACTCCGCCGTGGTCTTTTTGGCCAGTAACTGGTCAATTTTAAGCTGCTGGTTCCCGGACATGGCCTTAACCAACGCGTCGGTATCCATACCCGACGACATACCGGTTATGCGGTTAACGGTTACGGGTGAAGTCGCCATTTTAATCGGCCTCCTTGTCAAAACAATATTATCCTATAAAGCTTATATCGTGGCGTAACCGCCCGGACTTTAGCCCCCGCGATAAAAAATGTCCCGCAAATAGCTTGCGGGACATCCCGAAATGTCTAAGCCCCTCAGTTTTTTAAAACGCCTAAGCCAGCAAACAATACTTAACGACTTCGCACAGTTGGGCGGCCTTGCCCCCCGCCTGCGCCCGCAGGAACAACGCGCTTAGTAGCTTCGACGCGTCCTCCACCGTCAGACCCTCGACGGTTTCCTTCATCTGATCGGTCAGGTCGAAGGTAAAGGTGGCAGTTTCCTCCTCCTCGTCGTCAAAAATGTCCGGCTCGAAGGTCGGCCCCGGCTTGACCTCTTCCTCGATGGTCTCTTCAACCGTCTCGACCTCGACGGGCACGACTTTCGGGGTTCTTTTTTTATACGCCCGCTTCTCTTTCACGGGCGCGGCGCCCGTCAGCGTGGCGGCCAGCTTGGTGTACTTGCGCGACTCAAGGAACGCCTTGACTGTTGCAAGGTCAAAGGTTCCCTTGTCGTCCGTGTCGCCCGCCAGCCAGAACGGCGACACGTTGCCCGCCTGGGCAATCGGGAGCAGTAGCTTAGCGGACACGCTGCCCGTGTTGCATGCGCGGTAGATGGTGTTGCGGGTTTGCCCCGACAGCGAGACGACCACGCGTTTTTCGGCGTTGCCCGCGCCGCCGTAGGTCTCCTTGACGCGCTCCTTCGTTTTTTCCGCGTCACGACTGACATTGGACTGCTTCAGCTGCTTGATAAATTCCGAGGTTAGCATAGTTTTTCATCCTCCGTAACAGATTGAGTGATTCAGCTAAACATATTATAGCACAAAACATCGCGTTTGTATAGGTGTTTTTATAAAAAATTTTTAATTGTGATACTATTTAGAAAACTTCTTTCCGTTTGTGGAATTTGCCGTTGACAAAGTCATTGCAATCTGTTATTATGAAGTTCAGCTTTGCACTAAACAAATGGATGAGATTTGAATGGTGAATTGTATGAATAAAGTTGAAAGTGAGTGAGCGCAAATGTTGATTAGGCGAGAGCAACCGGCTGACTATTTGGAGGTTTACGAGCTTGTAAAAGTTTCGTTTGCTACGTCGTCACATGCTGACGGCACGGAGGCGGACTATCTGAATGAGGTTCGCGAAAAAACTACATTCATTCCCGAACTTTCATTCGTCGCGGTTGATGTGGATAAAATTGTTGGACAAATCGTTTTATATAAGACGAATATAAGGACGAAAAATGGTGACATTACCGAGCTGCTGTTGTCTCCAATATGTGTACATCCTGACTATTTTCGGCGTGGTATCGCAACGGAGATGATTGAATTTGCGCTTGAACAAGCGAAGAATTTGGGTTATCGTGCGGTTTTTCTTTGCGGTAATCCCGATTTTTATATGAAACTCGGATTTGTTCCGACTTATAAGTACGGAATTATTCATATAAAGGACGATTCAGGTACGGCAAAATGGAGTATGGTTCGGGAACTTTATGCGGGTTCGCTCATCGAAATTAAAGGCACAATAAACACTAACTAATTCAGCAAATAAAAAAGTTTTTAGGTCTTGCATTACACTATTTATTTAATGTGCCAGTTATGATTTCTGGCGGAACACAGGTATACGAAGCTACTGCGCTTGATAATATCAGTCAAACGATGCGAGTAGGCGTAGTGGGTGCCTGTTTTGGTCGAAATTTCTTTTATCGTGACAATATACTTGTATTTCGAGAAAGGTGAGGGGACTGTGTCCTATTGCTGTACTTGGTTCAATAATTGAATACTGTAATTTGCTTGATACGCTTTCAAATTTTCGCAACCAATTTGTCACGGTTTTATCAGACTTGAT
Source organism: Clostridia bacterium (assembly GCA_026001245.1). Next base: position 923 of record BNZR01000090.1, on the reverse strand, counting down.
ATCAGGCAATATCTCATACGAACACCGAAATGATTTTTATAAAAGCATCACAAACGCTATCGCATATAACGGTCTATTTATTGATAGTATCTTGACAAAACCAATAGCTTTTATATCTTTAGATAACTTGATTGAAAAATACAGAATCCTTGAAGTGAACAACAAAACCGTCAATAGCTTCAATTGTGAGGTGCTCTTTGGCAGAGTCTCGCATTTCACCCCCGTTATGCGACGAAACTTTTCTTCAGCATATTCCGCTGACGATAAGGGAAAGGAGTGGACAAAAATCATGGAAGCGATAGGATATGTGGAACCTAGTGTTCGCTTGCTCAGAGACTTGATATGTGGGCTGTGGAGAGCGCTGAGGCATGCGGCGAAGCGCGCAGTGAAATACGGGGGTTATCGAGAGGTGCTCGTATAGCTTCGCGTCTCGCCAAAGGCAGAACACCGGAACAAGTTGCCACGGAGTTAAGTGTGTCTATGGAACATGTGCTTGAGATCGCAACGGAGATTCAGCAAGACTAGTCGAACGACTATAATGTGCCGCACGGATGCCCTGACTAGGATTTTCGGGCGGCTTAAATATATCCCATATTGTTCAGGTACAATAGATAAGTGAAAGGTCGACAAGCCGTCCGAAATTTGGTAAAATGGAGAGTGAAGAGCAAACCATAACCGAAAGGACGACTTGTCATGTCAAGTATAACACAAGAAGCGCATTGGAAGCAAGGGTTTTTGAAACGGATACAAAAAGACGTACAAGTATACAATAAATGCGATAAGGGTTAGCCCCCTGTGTCGCATATATTTTTGGTTGTTATGTCAACTAAACGGGCGAATGTCCTAATTAACCCAATAAATAACATTTATAAGGCAAAGTTGATTTTCTTATCACTTGTAACACAAACAGGGAGGAATTGGTG
>BNZR01000089.1 GCA_026001245.1 Clostridia bacterium | reverse complement strand
GAAACGCCATCGCCGCCGAATCCATCAGCGCGGAGCCGATGGCACGAGCCATGTCAGCAATCGCTCTCAAGCCTGATTTGATAGCGTCGGCGATGGCGTTTCAGGCGGGTATGAAGTATGAGTCGGCGTTCGCGGGTGTGAAAAAGACAGTTTCCGCGACCGATGATGAGTTCCAGGCGATTTCAGACGGGTTACGCGAGATGTCTACGGAAATTCCAACGTCTGCGGCTGACTTGGCAGACCTCGCGGCGAGCGCGGGACAACTCGGTATTCAGACGGAAAACATACTCGGTTTCACCAAAGTCGTGGCTCAGATGGGCGAGGCTACGAACCTTGTGGGCGAGGAGGGCGCGTCACAACTTGCGCGTTTCGCCAACATCACGAATATGTCGCAGGAGAGCTTCGACAGGCTCGGTTCTACGCTCGTGGCACTCGGTAACAACTTCCCCACAACGGAATCCGAAATCATGACGATGGGATTACGCCTCGCGGCGGCGGGTGAGCAAGTCGGCATGACGGAATCGGAGATTTTGGGATTATCTGCGGCGTTATCTTCGGTGGGCATAGAAGCCGAGGCGGGCGGCACGGCGGTTTCCAAGGTGCTTGTGAATATGTCCGCAAGCGCCGCTACCTTTGATAATTTGCAAAACATTCTCACTCAAACGGGTATGTCGCTCCGTGACATCGTAATGCTCAAAGACCAAGACGGGAAAGGCTACAAAGCACTCGCCGCGAGCCTAAACATGACGAGCAAGGAACTGACAGCGCTCGTCAACAACGGTACAAAATTAGAGGATTTCGGCAAGATTGCGGGTATGTCGGCGGCTGAGTTTAAGACGGCGTTCGAGTCGGACACTACAGGTGCGTTGCAATCGTTCATCGGCGGTCTTGCGGGCGCGGAGGCGCAGGGTACCACCGCTATCGCGATGTTGCAGGATATGGGGCTAAGCGAAGTTCGTCTGCGTGACGCTCTGCTCCGTATGACGAACTCATCTGAAAATATGACAGGCGCTATTATGATGTCCAATGAGGCGTGGGAAGATAACTCCGCGTTGCAAAAAGAGGTAGAGAACCGCTATTCCACACTCGAGAGCAAGCTCGGTATGCTGAAAAATACCGCTACGGACTTTGGGATTTCGCTGTATCAATCCTCAAGTGACGGACTGGGCGGGATTGTTGACCTCGCGAAAGGCTACATGATGTCGCTGACGGAGGCGTTCAACTCAGGCGGCCTTGACGCGCTGGTGGAGCAAATCGGAGTGGTTATCAATGACGCGATTAACAGGATATTGACGGCACTTCCCGATGTTGTCCCCGCTGTGCTTGATATTATCGGCAAAATCGGCGGCGCGATTACGGATAATCTGCCGCTTGTAATTGACGCGGCGGGGCAGATATTATTCGCTGTTATCGACGGTATTATCGGCGAATCCGGCAATTTGGGCGACACGGCTTTGCAACTTATTATGACGCTTCTCACGGGGCTACTCGACAGACTACCCGATGTGGTGCAGTTCGCGCTGAACATCGTACTTGCGCTTGTGGAGGGCATCGGGAATTCTCTGCCTGAACTTGTACCCGCGATTGTGGGTTGTATTGTGAAAATCGTGCAGGTTGTGATTGAGAATTTACCTAAGATACTGGAAGTGGCCTTCAAGGTGGTGTCGTCGCTCGCGACGGGACTTGTGGGTTCCGTAGGTACGCTCGCGGACGCTGTGCCGGAACTGATAAAGTCCATTGTGTCCACGATTATTCAGTTGTTGCCACAGATAGTTGTTGCGGCTGTTATGATAGTGGCGCAGCTTGCCGTGGGGCTTATCGGCGCGATTCCGAAACTGATAGCGGCGATTCCAGAAATAATAGTATCGATTGTCGCTGGGCTGATTGACGGTATATCGAAAATCGGCGATGTGGGCAAGCGTATGGTTGAGGGATTGTGGGAAGGTATCAAGAGCATGGGCAAGTGGGTTACGGATAATGTTAAGAACTTCTTTTCGGGGATTGTTAATAATGTCAAGGGGTTGCTGGGGATTCACAGTCCGTCTAAGGTATTCGCGGGTATCGGTGACAATATGGCACTTGGCCTTGGCGAGGGTTTTGAGAAGTCGATGAAAGACATCGAAAAGGATATTCAATCTTCGATTCCTACCGACTTCGACCTTGCCGCAAATGTGAGAATGGGCGCGTCGCCTGTGACGGCGTATGGCTCGGTGCAGTCGCCGAAGATTATTATCCAAAGCGACACCTATCTTGACGGTAAAAAGATAGCTGATTCCTCTAATAATCATATCGGCGGTTTCAACGCCGGGTACAGACGCGCGATGGGGGTAACTTGATGATAATTTACAATCGCAACTTAAATTTTGTATCAGAGTTGCCCCTTGTTCTATCGCGCACTCGCCGTGAAACGCTTAACGGCGAGAACACTCTGACGTTCGCGACACGATATAAAGTAGACGGCGCGAATTTGATACAAAACGACAACATTATCTGCTACGACGGCGATTATTTCGATATTGCCACTGTCTCCAAATCGCAAGAAGCAGACGGTTATCGTATTGTTTCCGTGGAGTGCGAACACGTCAGCTATCGGTTGAATGACGAACAATATAATGTGGACTACTTCACGCAAGTCGGCTCGCCCGCTGACATTCTCGCGGAAATCCTCGATGGCACAGGTTTTGCGGTCGGCACGGTGGAGTTTTCGGATACTGTGGCGTTTTCACTACATGAGCAATCCTCGCGGCGCGGGTGCTTGCTGGCGTTCGCGCAGAGTATCGGCGGCGAGTTGGTGTTTGACGGTTTCAGCGTGTCCATAGTCCAACATCGCGGCTCTACCGCCGAGCGTGTTTTCAAAGACGGCGTGGATATTCTCACTTTCGGGCAGAACGTAGACAATCGCCGCCGTGACGAGAGCGGTAACCCGTCCGTGTCGTATTCATGTAGCGTCTTCAAATCGCAGAGTATATCAATCGGCGATGATATTCGTATTAACTACGAGAGCATGAATATCAATGTGCCGCTCAGAGTTATATCTTTGGAACGTGATGTTGAAAATCACGTCACAATCGAAGTTGGCAACAGGGCGAGTTTGAGCGACGATATGTTCCGCATATTCACTTCAAAGGTATCGCTGTCTAAGTGGTATTACGGCACACGCATATCAGCGGAACACGGCATACAAATTGTTCGCTCGGACGGTCACTCCGACATGACGCTCAACTCGGACACTTGGGAAGTGAAGATAGACAATCAGCGCGTCCTCTACATTGATTACACGTCCACTCCGCCGCAGATGATTTTCGACGGACAGCTCTCCGCGACACTGATTGAGGCGTTGTCCGGCATAGTAACGCCGTACATCTACGCCGAGGACGGAGTGGTTGCCATGATGACGGTCACGCGCTTGCGTACAGACCTCAAAAAGCCTTGGAATTACCTCAACGGCGACACGTCTATATTGCAGTACCGTGACATTTCGGATTGGCACGACTATTATGTTGTGGCGCAGGTCAAGGAAAACGAGCCGCCTGTTCAATACGGCATGGCGGACGGACAATTGTTGTGGTGGTATCAGGGCATTGTCGGCGGTCAGATGACCACGAATCCCGATTATGCAATCCCTGAAAACGACGATACTCCCGTGCCAATTATGTGTTATGACTATTCCGAAAGTATAAATTCCTCTTATGGATTCGAGGAAATCACGATGCCCAACGGCGGCACGGCGCATGTGCCGGTGCTGACGATGGGAGTTGGCGGCAATTCTCAAGGCTGGGGGCAGGGGAAGTTATATAAGGATTATAACAGCTTTGTAATGTCCCGTAGTAATAGTCTTACAGGTGAGGATTATTACTTGCGAATCAGCAACAACGGCGTGGAGATGTATCCAAATTGGTATGTGGCGAAAGTGGTGTTTTCCGCTGACGGGTTTGCGGTTACTGCGAAACTACAGAATGATTCTAAAAGTGTCACCAACAGTTTTGTTGTGCGGAAAGATATGAGCGGTAATATTTTGAGTGTCACGAATGTTGACTTGGGACTGACTTTGGAGGTGGAGGGCGAGTGACACAATCTGAACGTAATTCGCTTGTATCGTGGCTTGCGGCGAATCGTCCGCTTGTGTTGGGCATCAACAACGGCGGGAAAACGCTGCTACCGCCGAAGCCCAACATATCACAGCGGCACTCGTATATCTTCCCGATACAGTTTAAGAACTTGTTCTCATAGAGAAACTATGATATACTATCTTCTATGAAGAATATAGAATACACACCAACCAACTACCCAAGCGACCTGACTGACGCGCAATGGGAAAAAATCAAGGAGTTTTCCCGGTGGGAAACAAGGCCTCAGTTCATAGGCGTTCGCTTGTCGAAGCCGTGCTGTATCTTGTCAAAACCGGTTGCCAATGGCGTTTGCTGCCGCATGACTATCCCGCGTGGAGTACGGTGAA
>BNZR01000088.1 GCA_026001245.1 Clostridia bacterium | reverse complement strand
CGCCCTGCCCCGTGCGTGGGTCGCGCAGTCCGATAGGCTTCAGCGGGCCGAACCGCAAAGTGTCCTCCCCGCGCCGCGCCAACACCTCGACAGGCATACAGCCCTCAAAAATTTTCGTGTCCTCAAAGCCATGCACGGGAGCCTGTTCAGCCGCCGCGAGGGCGTTGCGAAACGCCAAATATTCGTCTTTGTTGAGGGGGCAGTTGAGATAATCGCCGTCGCCAAGACCGTAGCGGTCTCCCGCGTAGGCTATATCCAAGTCTATGCTATCAGCTGATAGGATAGGCGCGGCCGCGTCGTAGAAACTCAAAAATTCGCCGCCCGTCAGTCGCGCTATGTCAGCCGCCAGCGCATCCGACGTCAGCGGCCCGGTGGCCACAACCACCACGCCCGCAGGGATTTGTGAGACCTCCTCATGGCGTATCGTAACCAGAGGACTGCTCTCCATGACGTTGGTGATGTAGGCGGAAAACGCGCCGCGATCCACCGCCAATGCTCCGCCGGCGCGAACCTTGGTTGCGTCCGCCGCCTGCAAAATCAGCGAATTTAACTCGCGCATCTCGGCTTTCAGAAGCCCCGCCGCCTGCGACAAGCCGTCGCCACGCAACGAGTTTGAACAAACCAGCTCGCCGAACGCGTCAGAACGATGCGCGGGCGTGCGCTTGCCGGGCTTCATCTCAATCAGCATGACTTTATGCCCGCGGCCTATCAACTGATAGGCACACTCGCAACCGGCCAAGCCCGCGCCGATAATCGTAATCATGTCTTGACCGCCGGGGCTTTTTTGGGAGCGGATTTCTTAGCGGTCGTTTTCTTGGCCGCAGGCTTTTTCGCGGCGGGATTCTTGGTGGTCGCGGCTTTTTTGGGAGCTGCGGCTTTCTTAGTCGGCTTCTTTTCGGCTTCGGCTTCGCCGTTTTCGTCCTTTTTTTTGCGATAACTGCGCTGTTCTTCGGGTAAAAAGTTAGCGCATTCCGGATTTATACAGAAGGTTTTCTTCACGCCGCGCCCGCCGGTCTTGAACAGCGTGTGTCCGCACACGTCGCAAGGATCCTTTTGCGGCACGTCCCAGGTCACAAAATCGCAGGCGGGATAGTGGGCGCAACCGTAGAAGGTGTAGCCGTTTCGGGATTTTTTCTTCAAGATTGTGTTGCCGCACTTGGGGCAGATGCCGGGGGTCTCTTCGGCGAGAGGTTTGGTGTTTTTGCAATCTGGATAGCCGGGACACGCCAGAAAACGCCCAAAACGCCCCGTTTTCTTAACCATTTTGCGCCCGCAGAGATCGCAAGTCACGTCGGACGGCTCGTCTGGGATCTTGATACGGCCGCCGGGGTCGTTGGCCGCCTCCTCTAAATCATGCGAAAAAGTTCCGTAAAACTCCGAAAGCATGGCTTTCCACTGCTTTTTACCCTCGCCGATTTGATCCAATTCGCGCTCCATCCGTGCCGTAAACTCGGGATCGACGATGTTTGCAAACTTATCCAGCATCAGCCCGTTGACAACCTCGCCCAGCGGCGTGGGACGCAGTTTGTTGCTCTCCTTGACCACGTACTCGCGGTCAACGATGGTGGAAACCGTGGGCGCGTAGGTGGACGGCCGCCCGATTCCCTGCTCCTCCAACGCTTTTATCAGCGTCGCCTCGGAGAAGCGCGGCGGCGGGAGCGTGAAGTGCTGCGCGGGCTTGGTGTCGGACAATTTCAAGTCCTCGCCCTCGCGCAGGTCGGGGAGCGAAACGGTCTTTTTGTCCTCATTTTCGTCCTCTCGGCTCTCCTCGTAGATGGCCGTAAAGCCTTGAAATTGCACGGTTGTGTGGTTTGCGCGGAAAATCTGCGGAGTAGTGCCGCCCAAGGCGCGCACGTCGATAGTCAGCGTGTCATAGATGGCGTTTTCCATCTGACAGGCGATAAAACGCTCCCAAATCAGCTTGTAAAGCCGATACTGATCACTTGATAGGTTGGATTTTACGCGCTCCGGCGTGAGGGAGGGTATGGACGGGCGAATCGCCTCGTGCGCGTCCTGCGCCTGTGCCTTTGACTTGAAAACGCGCCTGGTTTTAGGCAGGAAACGCTCGCCGTATCGCTCTGATATCAAGGCTCGCGCCGCATCGACCGCCTCGTCGGACAGCCGCAAAGAGTCGGTTCGCATGTAGGTTATCAGACCCGTATGCCCCAAGCCGTGAACGTCAACGCCCTCGTACAGCGCCTGTGCGTTGGCCATAACGCGCTTTGCGCCCATACCCAAGCGGCGCGACGCGTCCTGCTGTAAGGTCGAGGTTGTAAACGGCGGATAGGGCTGCCGTTTCTTCTCGCTGTGCTTCACCCTAACAACTGATAGGGTGGACTTTTTCAGGTCGCTTACCACCGCGTCAACCTCTTCGATATTTGCCAAGATTACCTTTTTCGCGCCCTCGGGGGCGAAATAAGACGCCGAAAACGTGTCGCCGCCGGGGTCGGACACGCGATTCACGTCAATCTCGATTGACCAGTATTCCTCGGGCGTAAAGGCGCGGATCTCGTTCTCGCGGTCGACCACCATGCGCGTCGCCACAGATTGCACGCGCCCCGCCGATAGCCCGGATTTTATCCGCTTCCACAACAGCGGGCTGATTTTATAGCCCACCAAACGATCCAGCACGCGCCGCGCCTGTTGCGCGTCCACCAAGTCGTAGTCGATATCCCGCGGGGCGTTGATACTGTCAATAACAACTTTTTGTGTGATTTCGTTGAAGGTGACGCGCCGCGCTCTGGCGTCGTCCAACCCCAAAAGCTCTTTCAAATGCCAAGAAATTGCCTCGCCCTCGCGATCCGGGTCGGTCGCGAGGTACACAATTCCGCTGTTTTTGGAGGCCTTGCGCAACGCCTCGATGGTGGCCTCCTTGCCCTTGATTGGCTGGTAGTCAATCTCAAAATCGTGGTCGGGGTCTACACCAATCGTGCTTTTAGGCAAATCGCGCAGATGCCCCATCGTGGCTTCGATACGGTACCCGTCGCCTAAGTATTTGCCTATGGTTTTCGCCTTGGCGGGGGACTCAACAATGACTAAATCGTACATAAAACATACCTTTTCCCTTACTTTTAAATGCTGAAAGTACCTATATCGGAGCGTTTTACAAGCCCCTCGACCTCCATAAGCGTCAGTTCGCCAAGCAGTGCCTGCATAGTCAGCCCCGTGATACCTATCAACTGATCGGGGGTCTTGGGAGTTGCTAGCGCATCATAGATTTTTACCTGATCAACTGATAGGTCGGGCGGCTTCGGCTTGGGGAGCTGTGGTCGTTTTTCCTCATACGCCGTGATTGTCGGGGTGACCTTGGGGGCCTCCGGCGCGACCGCGTACCTATCCGCGTACTCCTTCAAAATGTCGGTGGGATCTGTGACCAGAGTGGCGTACTCGCGAATCAAGTGGTTACAGCCCGCGCTGTTGGGCGCGTCAATCGGGCCGGGGATAACGAACACGTCGCGGCCTTGATCCAACGCCCTGTCGGCGGTGATCAGCGCGCCGCTGCGCATGGGAGCCTCCACAACCAATACCCCCAGCGACAGGCCTGATATCAAGCGGTTGCGGCGCGGGAAGTGTTCGCCCAGCGGCCTTGAGCCGGGCATAAACTCCGAAATAATCGCGCCGCGGTCGGCTATATCGTAGTATAACGACTCGTTTTTCGGCGGATAAATAACGTCAACTCCGCAACCCAGCACCGCCACTGTGGGATTGTCGGCACGCAACGCGCCGATATGCGCCGCCGCGTCGATGCCCATAGCCATGCCCGATACGATCGTCATGCCCGCTTTGGCCAAGTGATATCCGAAACGCCCGGCGGCGGTAATGCCATACTGCGACGGGTTCCGCGTCCCCACAACGCCGATTGCCGGCTCGATAGACAGCGCGGAGAGTTGCCCCTTGACGTACAGCACCCCCGGCGCGTCATCCAGCCCCAAGAGCGCGGGCGGATACTCCGCGTCCTGCATGGTGACGGGGCGAATATGCCCGCGCTGACAGCGTTCCAGCACGTTTTCGACAAGCTCGGTGGACTTGCTTGACAGGCTTCGCACCTCGTCGGAATTCAGAAAACCCAGCGCGTTGAAGTCCTCTTGACGGGCGAAAAACACGTCTTCAGGCGTGCCGAATACGCTAAGAATATGCGGGATTTTCGCGTAGCTGAGGAACGGTAAGGTGGTCAGCCACAGCCAATATTTCAACATTTCGCCATCTCCCACATTATAATAGCCGCCGCCGCCGCCGCGCCCAAAGACTCACAGCGTCCCACCATCGGAATCCCCACAGCAGGGAATTTGCGCCAAAACTCCGACAGCCCCGCGCCCTCGTTGCCGATCGCCACCGCGATATTGCGCGTCTGCAACCCGGAAATATCCGCGCCGCCCATCGCCGCGCCCAGCACCCTAACAGTTGATAGGGTAGCCGCCAGCTCCGCGTCCGTGCCGCGCATTACGCGCTGACGGAATATCGTGCCCATCGTGGCGCGGACGGTTTTGGGATTGGCAATATCCGCGCAGTCCTCGGTCAAAAACACCGCGTCGATGCCCATGGCGCAGGCGGTACGA
>BNZR01000087.1 GCA_026001245.1 Clostridia bacterium | reverse complement strand
CGTATAGCCCAGCAGCTTGATGTCCCGCGCCAATGTCTCCGGGTTGCATGAGATGTAATTTATACGTTTTGGATTCAATTTCAGTATATTCGCCAAGGCCGCCGCGCTCAAACCGGAGCGCGGCGGGTCTATGCATACAACGTCCACGGGTTCGGGCGGCGCGAAATCCGCAACGTCGCATTGGAAAAACCGGGCTTTTTCCGTATCCTCGCGCACGGCGGATATTTCCGCGCCGTAGGCGGTTTTGCAACGCTCCGCGAATTTAAGCGTCAGTGCGCCCTGGCCGCAATACAAATCCGCGATGATATCCTCGGTTGATAACTCGGCGTATTCTACGGCCTTGTTATACAGCTTTTCCGTCTGCTCCGCGTTTACCTGCATAAAGTCCAGCGCGTGTTTGCCGTCGCCCCACAGTGTCACGGCGTTGTCGCGTTCGATTATAACATTGTCATGCCGGCGGTTCTCGACTGTTAGAATCACCTTGATATTCGGCACGGCTTTTTGCAGTTTTTCCAGCCAAACCTGCCATTTTGGCAACGTTTTGCCGTTGATAACCAATGCCGCGTACACGCCGTCCCCCGCCGATCTGACAAACAAATGACGCGCCAAGCCGCGCTGTGTATTTTCGCCATAGACCGACACGTTCAGCTCGTCCAAGTATTCCCGCGTGGCGGCCGCCGCCGCGTCAAGCTCCGGCGCGTTCACCGCGCAACAGTTGTTGGGGACTATCGTGTGCGTGTTGCGGCGGTAAAAGCCCGTAATCGTCACGCCGTCCCCCGTTCGCGACACGGGAAAAATCGCCTTGTTGCGGTACTCGAATGTTTTTTCGGCGGGGATTTGCTCAATCGGCGGCGGATTTTCAAGGCCGCCCAAGCGCGTCAAAGCGCGTTCCACGCGCCCGCGCTTTACAAACATCGTCTCGTCATAGCTCAAATGCTGTAGATCACAGCCGCCGCAACGCGGAAAACGCGGGCACTTCGGCTGGCATCTATGCTCTGATTGTGTGATTAACTCCTCAACCTTGCCCCACGCCACTGACGGCGTGGTCTTCAGAACGCGCACGGACGCGAGGTCGCCCCTCGCGCCGCCGCGCACAAAGATAACCTGCCCGTCAAGCTTGGCAACGCCGAAGCCTTCGCTGTTATAGTCAACAATATTGACTTCGATAAGTTCGTTTTTTACCATCAGAACGGCCACGATGGGAACCATTGCATTATATAATGCGTGTAGTCCACCGGAGACGGCACCCCGACCACCGCCGGGAAGAACATTATGAATACCCCCAGGCACACCGCGAAGAACACAATCGCGTGATTGCGCACCTTCTTGCGCGGCCACACCTCCGTCACGCGTTTTAGCAAGTAGCATAGCGCGATAATCAGGAATATATTGGCCGGGAAATAATGATACGAGAAGGTTATGCGGGATACGACCATCCACGGAATCATAACCGAGAAAAACCCGAAAATAACGAACGCCGCGTGGAAGCTCTTGCGCTTGAACACGTCAATCGCCGCCGTTATAATCGCCAGCAGACCGCCCCACGAGATAATCGGGTTGTTCCACGCGTCAATAACCGACACCATGCCGTCGTTATTGCGGTAGAAGTAGCAAATCGGGCGAATATCCAACAGCCACAGGTACCAACGCGACTGATACGAATGCGTGGATTTAAGCGACGAGTGGTAGTTAAACATCGAAATTTGGTTGTCTTTCATGGCCGTCCACAGCGCGTCTAAGGTCAACTCCTTGTTGACAACATAGGGTATATAACTGGCCATATATATCCAAAACGGAATCACGATGAACGCGCCCAGCGACACAAGCAGTGTGCCAAACAAGAAGCCCCTAAACGAGCGTCCGTTTTGCCGCGCCCATGTCCATCTTTGCACCAGCTTCCACAGGAACATGGCCACCAATCCCAGCCCCGCGTAGGCGCTGCTCCACTTGGCCGCCACGCCGACCCCAAAGCTAAGGCCGCACAGGATAAGCGGCGGCAAGGTGTACAGCAAAGGCGTGTCGTTGGCCTTGGACATCCAGCGGTGCATGAAGATAAACATCAGCAGGACGAAAAACACGTTATAGGTGTCAATCGTGGCGATGTGGGTTTGGGTGAAGTGCATAAAGTCCGTAGCCCAGACCGCCGTGCCGAAGGTTGCCAACAGCGTGTCGCCAAACAGTTGTTTTAGCAAAATATACATAAGCGGCAACATCAAGATCCCGAACAGTATCCCGATAAAACGCCAGCCGAACGGGTTCATGCCGAACAGCTTAATCCCAACCGCGATAAGCTCCTTGCCCAGCGGCGGGTGCGTGTTTTCATAGGGATATATCCCGTTTAGCATTTCATAGGCGGCGCGTGCGTGATAGATTTCGTCAAAATACGTGCCGTTGTTGGGGGTTTTGCCGCGTCCGGGCGCAAAGGTGTCCTGCTCGTCAAATAGAGCTTTCCCCGCCTCCGGCGTGATTGTGGCCTTACTCATATCCAACAGGCCGTTCGCGTCGCTTAAAAACAGCTCGCCCAGCTCCAGCGGTTGCTTGACGGCCTTTATGCGCACGAATTTAACGCCGGTCATCCCGCTAAACTCCGCGTCTATCCACGCGAAAGTGCGGCTGTATTCCTGAAGCAGGTTCAGGTTGCCCGCGTAGCTTTTACCGTCAGTCGAAAACTCTATCAGGTAGTTGGTTTGATTGCCCTCGCCGTGGTAATTGCCCGTAAAGTAGGCTATCTGTGTTATCGACACGGGGGTTGGAAATTCAATGGTCACCGCGTTTTCGTTGCTGGTTGCCGGTACCTTCCAGTAGCTTTCCGGCACATTGGCCGATCCGGGGAACACAAAGGCCACCACCGCGTAGATAAGCGTTATAAGTACAATCGGCAACAAATCCGCCTTGCCCAGCTTGCCCCGTTCGGGTATGCCAAAGGCGGGCAGGCGCGGCTCGCGAACCCACGCGATACTGCGCTCGGCCGCGTCCGGGTCGTTCTTTAGCGGCTTGGCGTACCAACAGCGGTATGCCCACCACACCACGAAGATTATCGCCGCTATGGGCAATAGAAGTGTCAGCACACGCGGCACGGAGGTATAATACGCCGCCGCCTCTTTCCACACCTTATCTAAAAGCTCTTGAATCTTTTGCATAGCACACCTACCTACTTCTTCATTTTATCCCAAAAGCTCTTCTGCTTGGGGTGCTGATCCTTCACGTTTTCGCCGAATTCGCGCAATAGCTCCTTTTGCCGCTTGTTTAGATTAGTCGGCACCTCGACCAGTATGTGCAACAGCAGGTCGCCGCGCCGCTCGGTGTTAAGGTCGGCCACGCCCCGGTTTTTCATGCGGAACACGGCGGCGTTCTGCGTCCCCGCCGGGATATTATACTTTGTCGTCCCCTCAAGGGTGGGAACTTCCACCTCCGCGCCCAGCGCGGCTTGCGCGAAGTTAATCGGCAGCTCGCAGTGCAGCTGCGTACCGTCGCGGCGAAAAACCGAATGCTCGGATACGCGGATACTCACCATAACGTCGCCGTTGGGGCCGCCCCCGGTTCCGGCGTTGCCCTGACCGCGCAGTTTTATCTGCTGGTTGTTGTCAATCCCCGCCGGAATGTTCACGGTCAGCGCCACGCGGCGGCTGGCAAGCCCGCGGCCTTTACAGGCGGGACACGGGGTTTTTATGGTCTTGCCCTTGCCGTTACATGCCGAACACACCGAGGTTGTAGCCATCGACCCCAGCGGCGTGCGCCGTACCGACCGCACCTGCCCCGCGCCGCCGCAGGTAGAGCAGGTCTCCGCTCTGGTTCCCGCCGCCGCGCCGGAGCCGTGACAGCTCTCGCAGTTTTCGATTCTTGACACGTTTATCTCTTTGGTACAGCCGAAAACGGCCTCTTCAAACGACAGGCTCAGCGCGGCGCGGACGTTATCCCCCCGCGTTACGTTACTGCGCGTGGGGGAGGCTTGCCCCCCGCCGCCGAAGAACGACTCGAAAATCGAGCCTAAATCAAACCCGTCGAACCCGCCGCCGTAGGACGCATATCCGCCGCCCCCGCCGTAGCCCGCGTTGGGGTCTACCCCCGCCGCGCCGAAGCGATCGTACCGCGAACGCTTGTCCGCGTCCGACAGTGTTTCGTAGGCCGCGCTGATTTCCTTAAAGCGCGTCTCGGCGGCCTTGTCGCCGGGGTTCATATCCGGGTGGTTTTCCTTGGCAAGCTTGCGGTAGGCCTTTTTAATCTCGTCGTCGCTCGCCGTTTTGCCTACCCCCAGCGTTTCGTATAAATCCTTAGCCATTTGCGGCATTCTCCTTGTCACGACAGCATTTTTTGTACTTTAACCCACTGCCGCAGGGGCAGGGGTCGTTCGCGCCGACTTTCGGCGCGGCGCGTTTGACGGGCTTTTTCTTGGCAGGCTCGCCGCCGCCCTCGAACATCACCTTGGCAACGCGCTCGCGCTTGGGCGCGTCCTTGCCCTGCGCCCGCACGCTGTACACCATGCGGATTGTTTCCTCTTGAATATCGGCGGTCATCGCGTCGAACATCTCAAAGCCCTCGGAGGTGTAGGCCTTTACGGGGTCGGTTTGGGCATACGC
>BNZR01000086.1 GCA_026001245.1 Clostridia bacterium | reverse complement strand
TTATTGCCCTGTTGGGTGGGCGTTGGAGTATTGGCGCGAGTGCGGGTGGCTTCTGTTGGATTGTGGATAATTCGGTGTCGAATCGTAGTCGGTATATCGGCGGGCGGTTAGTTTATGCGCCGACAACTTAAAAACTGAATATATGGGTAAACGCTATTCTGCAAAAGACTGATTATGACACTACGCGCATAATGTCACCAACTACCGATTAAAAAAGGGTATTCTTAATTACCCTATTAGGTGGGAATTGGAATAATGGCACGAATGCGAGTGACTTCTATTGGAATGTGAATAATTCAGTGTCGAATCGTAATCGGAATATCAGCAGGCGGTTGAGTAAATGCGAGATTCAGGCGGGGCTTCGTGCCTTGCCTGTTTCAATATATGTCGCGTTAGCGTTTACCCTGCCACATGGCAAAACACAAAAATTCGCTTCAAGTTGTATTGGTAGGGTGAAACCGAAGATTCAACGCCAAAGCGCATAAACAGAAGGTGATTTATGATTAGATACGGTCATCTTTATGAAAAGATATATGCGATGGATAACCTGAAAATGACACACAAAAACGCACGGAAAGGTAAAGGTTGGTATGAAGAAGTAAAGTTGGTTGATGCGAACGAAGATGAGTATTTGAAAGCCCTGCAAGATATGTTGATTAGCAAGACTTACAGGACATCCGAATACAAAACATTCATGCGGACAGAGGGCGGCAAAACACGCGAAATATTCAAACTGCCCTATTTCCCCGACAGAATTTGTCAGTGGGCAATTCTGCAAGTGATTGAACCAATACTGATTCGCAACTTCACCGCAGACACCTATTCGGCAATTCCGAACAAGGGGATTCACGCCGCATTGCGAAGCCTGACAAAAGCAATGCGAACTGACGTGATGGGTTGTCAATACTGCTTGAAACTGGACGTGAAGAAATACTACCCATCCATTGACCACAGCATTTTGAAAGATAAGTTCAGGCGATTGTTCAAAGACCCTGAATTGTTGTGGCTATTGGATGAAATCATTGATTCAACAGAGGGTGAAACAGGCATCCCGATTGGCAATTACATTTCACAGTATGCGGGTAATTTCTACCTGTCCAGTTTTGACCACTGGATAAAAGAACAAAAGCGGATAAAGCATTACTTCCGATATATGGATGACATTGTGATATTCGCTGAAACCAAAGCCGAACTTCACAGTCTGTTCAAGGAAATTGAAATATATTTCCGCGAAAAGTTACGGCTTACTATCAAAGGAAACTGGCAGATTTTCCCCACTTATGTTCGCGGGGTTGATTATGTCGGTTATCGCACATTTCTTGATTTTACCCTGTTGCGGAAATCAACCTGCAAGCAGTTCAAGTCAAAAATGTTGGCGATTGGAAAGAAGGTGATGTCTGGCAATGAAATGAACTTTTCCGAATGGTGCGCGATTCATTCCTATAAAGGATGGTTGATTCATTGCGACAGTTACCGCCTTCAACAGAAATACATCGCGCCGATAGAGGAAGCGGCACACAAATATTATTTGGAAAGGGTGAAACCAAGATGACAAATCACGGCATTACACGAAGCACTGTCAAGCCTGAAGTAATTCAGGTTGACGAATTCAGCGTATGGGCGGCAACCAACATCACGCCGATTGAGGAATCAGACGGCGAACAGGAATTCAGCGGGTGGGAATTTCTGTTGACACAGTATGACAAGGATGAATACATTCAGGTCATGGCGCAACAGACCGCCGAAGTCACAGACGTAATCAACACACTTTTGGGGGTGAATGGCAATGGATAACAAAACAGTTGTGGCGGCGCAGATTAACGCCGCCCTTCGCTTTATCGGTCAGAAACTGGAACTGTCCGAAAGTGAATCAATGGAAATTGCGGACTTATACCCGCAATGGACACCTGAACGGTCATATGCCGTGGGGGAAATCGTCAAGTATGATGTGAATTCCGATGGCGAAACACAGCTTTACAAGGTAGTTCAGGCGCACACATCGCAAGCTGATTGGACACCGAACACGGCGGCTTCGTTGTTTTCCAAAATCGGCTTCACAGAAAGCGGAACGGCATTGTGGACACAGCCGCAGGGTGGGCATGATGCTTACCAAATCGGCGATGAAGTGTCCTATGGCGGCAAGATTTACCGTTGCACAGTGGCGAACAACGTGTGGCAACCCGATGTTTACGGTTGGTCGGAAGTATGAGGTGACGGATGAACATTGTGGAATCAATAATTGCCATTGCCGCCTTGGGCGGCGCAATCATTACAATTTGGAACTTGATTGATAAGGTTATCAAGCCCATCAAAGAAATCAATTCCAAATTGGATTCTTTTCAGACGTGGCAAAAGAATCAACAGCTTGACATTGAATCTTCAAAAGAGGAACGCGAAATTCTTTGTCGCGGTTTTCGCGCACTGTGTATTTGGACTATTTCACAGGGCGCGAACGGCGAAGTTCACAAAGCCCTTGAAGATTTGAATTCCTATTTGAGCAGACAAGCCCATGAGGGCAAAAGTTATTTACGCGAAAGGAGTTAGCAAAATGAAAATTGACTGGAAACGCAAACTGACAAGCCGTAAATTTTGGGCGGCGATTGTTGGGTTCATTACTCCCATAATCATTATGAACGGCGGTGGGGCTGAACAGGTCACACAGATAACCGCCATCGTCATGAGCGGCGCAACGCTTATCGCCTATATCATAGGCGAGGGATTGACCGATGCGGCGCAAAACACCAACAGCGAAAGCGGAAAGGAAGATGACAAATGAAAATTATTGAAAGCATCCTGACAAAAAACGACTGCTACACCTCAAACCGACAAATAGCCGTGCAGGGCTTAATGCTCCATTCTGTGGGGTGCAGTCAGCCTTCGGCAACAGTATTTGTCAACAACTGGAACACACCGAAACCGAATGGAATTCAGGTGTGCGTTCACGGCTTTATTGACGGCAACAGCGGCGATGTTTATAAAACCTTGCCGTGGAATTGGCGCGGTTGGCATTGTGGCGGTAATGGCAACAATACCCATATCGGCGTTGAAATGTGCGAACCGTCCACAATCACCTATACAGGCGGCGCATCGTGGACAGACAAAAACCCCGAAAATACCAAGGCGGTTGTGTTGCGAACATACAAATCAGCGGTTGAACTGTTCGCTTCCCTTTGCAAGGAATTCAGCCTTGACCCCACAAAAGACGGCGTAATTATTAGCCACAAAGAAGGTTGTGCGCGGGGAATCGCATCAAATCATGGTGACCCCGAACACCTGTGGGGTAAATTTGGACTGACAATGAATCAGTTCCGCGCCGATGTCAAGGTAGCTATGGGTGCAACGCCTTTAACACCGACACCTGAACCGCCCAAAACCGATGCCTTGTATCGTGTTCAGACAGGCGCATTCGGTAAAAAGGACTATGCCGAAAGGCTTCAGGCTGAATTAAAGGCGAAGGGTTATGACACCTTCATTGCGCAGATTGACGGCTATTACAAGGTTCAGGTCGGTGCATACAGTGTCAAGGCGAATGCCGATGCTATGCTTGCCAAGCTGAAGGCGGCGGGGTATGATGCCTTTATCACGACAAACAATCAGGCAGTTGCGCCGACACCTGCAAAACCCGCCTTGAAATCCATTGAGGAAATCGCAAAGGAAGTAATCAATGGAAATTGGGGCAATGGTCAGGAACGCAAAGACAGATTGACTGCCGCAGGTTACGATTACGCCACGGTTCAGGCGAAAGTGAACGCCCTGCTGAAGTAACTAACCTGTTACTAACCGAAGCAAAAACCGCCCGATGTGGGCTTCGGGAAAGTTCAACTTTGCCTTGAACTGGCGCGGTTATAGGTGCTTGAAAGTTGAACTTTTTTATGGTACAATATTACTGAATCAAAATTAACAACCGAATGGAGTATTGATATGTGTTTAAAAACCAGATACATGGAAATAAATAACGCAATTCGCGGTATCCAAAGCGATGGTACACGTGCGACTATCTGCGACAATTGTACTTATTGTGGAAACAATGCGAAAGGTAACAAGTTGATTTGCGTAAAAACTGCATATAAAAAGCCGAAATATTACTATACCCCAAAATCCGATATGCCTAAGGATAGGTACGTAAATTGGAATGGAATTTGTGACGATTTTGACTGGAATTCTACATAATCTGTCTATGTGTACCGCGACAGCTTATGCGGCCCGTCTCTGCGGGTCGAAATCCACCAGCAACACCTGAAACCCCGACTGCGCCAACGCCACCTCGATGTTCAACGTGGTGGTAAACTTCCCCAACGACGTCCGTTTAGAAAATCAATGCCGAAAGCTCTTTCAATACCTTGATATGGTACATACCAGCGCAATAAGACAAATATTAATCATGATAGGAATAGTTTCCCGCTCCATACGCTACCCCACCTTCTTTCGTAACCCTCGCCGCGCTATAGCCTCTCTGAACCTACGTTGGCCAATCTCCGCGCTGTAGTCGGGATTGAAAAACTTATCCATTTCGTCAAGCCGACCACGCTGGAGTCCCTTATAGACGGTAGCGCGGTTAACGCCCAACAACCTTGCGATTTCCAACTGCTCCTTGCCTTCGCTCCGCCATCGCTCGATGTTCAGCCTGTCCTCAAGCGTGAGATATTTGAATGGTCTGGCTATGTTGTCCACCTCCTGTTTTAT
>BNZR01000085.1 GCA_026001245.1 Clostridia bacterium | reverse complement strand
ACGTTCGCGAAGTCGGGGCGTATGTCCATCAGCTCGGTTATCGAGTCCCGCGACTTGTCGGCGGCTTTGTCCTGCAACCACTCGCCCACGCGGTACAACAGCATAACCGCCGCGCCCTCCGGGTATTCGCCGATGGCGAACGCGCCCGCCGTGGCCACAATCATCAGCAGGTTTTCGTCAAAAACCACGCCGCGCCGCAGGTTGTTAAACGCGTTAACAAACACCGGCCAACCGATTACAAGGTACGCCGCCAAGAAAACAAAGGGTTTGATAATTTCCCAATTCATTTTTAATCACCTCTGCTATTATTCTAGCACTTGGTTGAACAGTTGTCAATACGTTCAACTAAGTTTCTAAAAATTTTTATTCGCTGACGTGCGCCAAGCCCTGCTTGAAGATCATGCCGATATGCTCGTCGTCCGGCGAGTAGTAGACAATTTTGCCCTCTTTGCGGAACTTCACCAGCTTGGCCTGACGCAACGCCCGCAGTTGGTGCGAGATCGCGGACTTGGTCATGCCCAACAGCGCGGCAATGTCGCAGACGCACATCTCGCTAATCTGCAACGCGCTTAAAATCTTGACACGCGTGGGCTCGCCGAACACCTTGAACAGCTCGGCCAACTGAATAAGCGTCCGCTGTTCGGGCATTGCCGCCCGCGCCGCGTCCACCACATCCTCGTGGATTATTACGCAATCACAGTCCATAGCCGCCCTCCAACAGTTCGATAGCGTCCGCCACAGCACCCTCCGCCGCCGTGGATTTGACCACCTTGCCGTAATTTTTGGCTTCAATTGACCCGTCCGCCGGGACGAACGACTTGAAACGGCACAGCATAGGCACATCGTTGTTGTTGTCGCCGATAACAAACACGCGCTCCGCCGCGATTCCAGTAATCTCCGCCAATCGAGCCACGCCCGCGCCCTTGTTCGCGTCTTTGTGCAGGCACTCCAAAAACACCGGAACGGACGCAACCAGCGAGAAATTTTCGCCGCACAGCGGGGCTATCCTAGCCTTGACCGCCGCCATCTGCTCCGGCTCACCCACGAACACCATCTTCAACCAAGGCTTGGGCGGCACATCCAGCTCGTTAATGTCGATAACAAGCCCCTGCGCGCCGATAATCGCGAAATGGTCGTAGTTGTGGCGGTTCGGGCGCACGACCCATATGTCGTCCTCGCTGTGTATCTCAAGCCCAACCTCCGGGATTTCCAGCCCGGCTTTCGCAATATCAAGATAGTTAAAGTCCAGCGGACGGCGATACAGAATCGAATCGGCGGGGTAGTCATAGATAAACGCGCCATTGCCCAACACGGCGGGGGCGTTTACGGGAAAACTGCCGGCCAGCGGCTTCATGGCGCGGCGGGTGCGCCCCGTGGCGACCGTGAACAGACCGCCCTGCGCGATAAAACGCTCGATCGCCGCGCCATTGCGCGGGTGTATCGCGCCGCGGCTGACCAAGGTGCCGTCCACGTCGGAGGCCAACAGAAATCCCGAAAGCTTGCCCATAGAATGTTATTTCCTTTCCAGCAACTGCGGCGCGGCCTTGACCAGTAGCGCCGCGACGATTGTAGTCAAAATAATCTCCGGTATCATGTAGGTGCCGTTGTAGATAATCGAGAAAATCCAAGTGCTGTACTCGCCGATGTCGCGCCCGAAAATCTCGACTGAATACACGCCCCAAATAATCGCGCCGGACAGAATGTGGCTGATATAGCGCAGTCCGATAGCCACAGGCGCGGCGGCCACGATCCCCCATTTGGATTTGCGGAACACGCCCAGTCCGGCCACGCCCAGCAATCCGAACGCCACAAGATAGTCCAAGGTAACCACGCCCAAGTAGCTGATAAAGTCATGCACGGGCGGCGCATAGAAGCCTTGCAACATCTGCAACGCGCCGTAGACCACAGCCGCGCCGAAGCCCCAAACCGGCCCGTTGCGCACGCCGATAAGCAAAATCGGCAGCATGGACACGGCGGTGACCGACCCACCGTTGGGTACGACATGAAATTTGAGGAACATGCTAAGCAGGTAACCAAGCGCGATGAGAACAGCGGACTCCACGAGTTGACGGGTTTTTAGCGATGCCATAATAAAAAATCTCCCCTTTCATATATGAATAGGCGGAGACTACTACCTACGCCGGCATTACCCGGATCAGGTTGGGTCAGACGGCGCGTAAGCCGTCACTCTCAGCCGACTTGCGTCAGCTCCCCGCGAATTCCGTGTTATTATACACGAAAAAAAGGAGGTTGTCAACGTATTTTGCCTGAAAATTTCGTTCCATAATTGTCCATTGTCAATTATCAATTGTCAATTGCCTAATCACCGCGCCGGCGATGATTAGGCCAACCGTTGGCGGCACAAACGCGTTGCTTGCCGGCACCTGCCGTCTTGAAGTACACTTTCGCACCGTTCCCGGCGGACATATGCAGTGGTCGCGGCACATTTGCAGACCCTCGTCCGGCGGCTTGATGGGATCCTCCTTGGAATACACCACCGTCAGATCTTTCACGCCGCGCTTACGCAACTCCTTGCGCATAATCCGCGCCAGCGGACACATCGAGGTGCTGTAGATGTCCGCCACCTCGAACGCGGACGCGTCCCACTTGTTCGCCGCGCCCATGCTGCAAATAATCGGCACGTTCAATTGTTTTGCGCGGACTACAAGCTCCAGCTTCGCGCTCATGGTGTCCACCGCGTCGATAACGTAGTCGTACGCGTCCAGCGGATAATCCCCCGCGTTGTCGGGGCCGTAGAAGGTTTTGTATGTGTTGATCGTCGCGTCGGGGTTTATCTCCAGACAGCGCTCCCGCGCCGCGTCCACCTTGTACTGCCCGACCGTTGCGCGTGTGGCGATAATCTGGCGGTTTAGGTTGGTCAGGCATATGCGGTCGTCGTCAAACAAGTCCAGCGTCCCCACGCCGGAACGCACAAGGGCTTCGACGGCGTAGCCTCCTACGCCGCCGATCCCAAATACCGCGATTTTCGCGGCTTTTAACTTGTCCATGCCCTGCTCTCCGAACATAAGCGCCGAGCGCGAGAATTGATTCAGCATTAGTCCAGCTGATATTTAATGTGCGGCTGGTACTTGGTGTGCAACGCGTGGTGCGCCTTTTCGCCGCCCGGCTCGCCGAAGTAATCGCGATACAGTTCTTTGACGAACTCGTTTTCGTGGCTCTTGCGCAACGCCGCAGTTTTGTCCATGCCGTAGATGGCGTTGGCGCGTTCCTCGCGCAGGTCAACAAAGTTGCGCACGCTGGCGGGCTGTACGGGCTGTCCGCCGCCGTTGATACAACCGCCGGGGCAGGCCATGCACTCGATAAAGTCGTACTGCTTCTCGCCCGTGCGGATACTGTCCAGCAAGCTCTTCACGTTAGCCAAGCCCGAGGCCGCCGCCACGCGAATGTCCTTGCCGCCGATCGTATAGGTGGCCTCTTTGATTCCCTTGATCCCGCGAAGCTCTTGGAACACAAGGTTTTCCGGCTCTTTTTTGTCCACAATCTCGGCCACCGTGCGCAGAGCCGCCTCCATAACGCCGCCCGTTGCGCCGAACAGCAGACCGGCGGAGCTTGCGATAGCGTCAAACTGCTCGTTGGGCAGGGCGTTGAACATAATCCCGGCGCGGGAAATCATGCGCGACAGCTCGCGGGTTGTAAGCACAACGTCCACGTCGTTCAAGCCGTCCACCGCTTGCTGGTTTTTGCGGTTAATCTCGAACTTTTTGGCGGTGCAGGGCATGATTGACACGGTTACGATGTCCTTGGGGTCGATCCCGTTTTTGTCGGCGTACATCGTTTTTATAACCGCGCCGAACATCTGTTGCGGCGACTTACAGCTGGACAGATTGGGGATAAAGTCGGGATAATAGGTCTCGCAGTAGCGAATCCAGCCGGGCGAGCAAGAGGTTATCATGGGCATTCTGTCGCCGGACTCCAAGCGTTTAAGGAACTCGGTGCCCTCCTCCATAATCGTCAGGTCGGCTGTGTGGTCAATATCGAACACCTTGTCAAAGCCCAGGCGGTTCAGCGCGGCTACAAGCTTGCCCTCCGCGTCCGTGCCAACGGGATTGTCAAAGCACTCGCCGATTGTCACGCGGATTGAGGGCGCAACGCCCACGACTACGTGCTTTGTCGGGTCGCCCAAGGCCTTCCAGACCTTTTCCGTGTCGTCCTTTTCCGTCAGCGCACCTGTGGGACACACCGCGATACACTGGCCGCAGGAGATACAGGGCGACTCGTCCAAATTGCGGTCAAACGCGCAGGAGATATGCGTTGAAAAGCCACGGTCGTTCGGGCCGATAACGCCTACGGCCTGATTGTACTTGCACACCGCCGAGCAACGGCGGCACAGGATACACTTCGAGTTATCGCGCACCAAATGCATGGCGCTGGCCTCGATTTCCGGCTCGGTTTTGTCGTTGGCGTAGCGCACCTCGGTAAGCCCGAAGTCTGCGGCAAGCTTTTGCAGTTCGCATTTTTGGTTGCGCAGGCAGGTAAGGCAGTCCATGCGGTGGTTGGACAGTATCAGCTCCAGCGTGGCCTTACGCGCCTTGACAATCGCGGCGGTCTGTGTGAACACCTCCATGCCCTCGTTTACGGGGTAGACGCAGGCGGCCACGTGCGAACGCGCCCCCTTAACCTCCACCACGCAGATACGGCACGCGCCTATGGCGTTGATGTTTTTCATGTAGCACAGCGTGGGGATATTGATCTCCGCAAGCCGCGCCGCCTCTAGGATTGTGGCATTTTTGGGAACGG
>BNZR01000084.1 GCA_026001245.1 Clostridia bacterium | reverse complement strand
ACCGGGAAAAACTCCTTGATTTTTTCCCATTGCGCGTCAGTCAGGTCGCTTGGGTAGTTGGTTGGTGTGTATTCTATATTCTTCATAGAAGATAGTATATCATAGTTTCTCTATGAGAACAAGTTCTAAATGTTTTGAGTTGATAACTTGAGCATTACAGTGTTAAACACCTATAAATCGCAACGTCTACAGATTTCCGGCAAAGATTGCCGAAATCGGGTGCAAGCAGATATTTCACTATCAATAAAAAGCTATTGACAATAGCGCGATTTTCATTTACAATGGGGGGTGTAAATTATGGGCATAGCGTTGATTGGTTCGATCATCATTAATGTAATCTCAATTCGGATACTGTTCAAGGCATTGAGAAGATGGCACAGCGACAGAATCGAGATTACTATGCTTCGCGAAATGAACGTGAGGAGTGCGTCAATGAATGTCAAAAATAATCAAGATAAACGAATCGTCTAATCGGGCAGTAGGAATTTTCATAGAACGCAAGTTTGAAATTGCGCCTATACGGAAAGTTACGGTCTTTTTTGAGGGGGTCAACTTCCTCATGACACCGTATAACACGGATAATGGTGTTACATTTGTGGCGGAAGGCGATGGGCAAATCCACGCACACTCGCTTAATTGCGGGTATGGCGGGAGCGGACCATCCGCAACGTTTGCCGTTCTCAAAAATTTGGGAATAAGCGAAGAAAAAGCCAGTATTGCTTTTCAAAGCAGAGGCTTCAGCATAGATTTAGCGGATAATTTCATAACTCGAGATCTAGACTTCTTCAGATATAGTGATGACACTCACGAAAAAAGGATGCCCGTGTTTGACTTTAATGAATTTTTATAGTTAATGTTGAAAAACGGCAAATTACGATGTATAATCCGCAAGTGAATAACTTTGCCGGATTACTTAATGCCATAGACATAATGAAACCTATGTCGTTTGAGTTTTTTGTTGGCAAGAACAGTCCGATGGATGATGGATACAAATATAATAAAGATGAATTTAAGAATATGGGAATTCTCAGACACAACACCCGCCATATATTGGGTATCGAGCATACCAATATTATTATAAGAGGCGAAATTTTCGACATTTATTGCCGAGTAGATACATCGTGCATTTGCTCCGTTGTCAATGTCATACATCTGCATATGTTCAAGCGACCGTATTTTGAGGAAAAGAACGTAGGCGGTGCTAGGGTTTTCAACGAACGAACGAATTCGGTATTGAAGTTGATTTACAGTTTATTGCGCGGAGAACGACCTATCCACGAAACTGTGCTTGTAACAGGTGAACGCTATGATTGACATCATTGTTCGTGTGCTGAGAGATTTCGCGTATCCAATAGCGGTTTCTATTCTCATGATATTTATCAAGGGATTATTTGATAAGCATACGCAATTGAAAGCCGAGACTCCTGAACTTTATTACCGTCTACTTCGCTCTGATAAGGACATAAAGAACCTTAATGCAGAGTTCAGAAACTATCAAGACTGTTTTCACTTGAGTATAGATACCCGAAGCGATATAACCGATGATGAAACGTCGCCATCAATGGGAAGGCCTGCGAACATCACCAAAACAGCAATATTCAGAAAAGTTAACTGTGGCAAGTTCTCTGTTGAGGGCAAGCATTGGGCGTTTATCGCTATCGACAATAAATCTAATAGTGGCTATCATATTATAGCGTCAGCAGGCGGACGCGACATTTCTTTGAGCAATTGGATATATTCTGACATTTGCGCAAAACAAAAGGTGTCTCTTTTGATGGAATTAGGCGATAAAATTGACATATTCACGTTCCATTCGCAGAAACAAAAATATGAGTATTTCATATCAGGACAACCCGGATGGCTACCATATAAAGTTGTAGGCAAAAACATCATATAGGCACATGCTCAAAATGGCAAAAACATCTCAATGAATTTCCCCACACGCCCTCTTGACAGATGTGATATAATATAAATGGAGAGTGACTTATGAACGATAGGATACACGCCCTGCTGGTCGAGGCAGACGAAGAACACCCGTGGCCGCTTAGCGATGTGCTGTTCTCCAAGATTTTCGAGAACGAGCAACACGCCGGAATTGCCATGCGCGGCTTGATTAACGCGATATACGCGGACAGCGGTCAGCCGCTGATTGAATCCATCGTGCAAATGCGTAGCCAGACCACGGAGCTTGCCGGAGCTTATATGCGCGGCTGTCGCGTTGACGTATTGGCCAAGGACGAGAACGGCGACTTCATCAGCACGGAGGTGCAACTCAGCAATGTCAAAGTGATGAACGACCGCAGCTTGTTCAACTTCGGCAACATCATACAAAATGAAACGCCGAAAGGCGCGTCGTATGACGAGCTTCCAGCTGTGACGATGGTGAATATTCTCGGAGACAACATCAGACCGAATCACGCGGGCTATCATCACCGGGCGGCGGTTATGTACACAGATGAGCCATATGAAGTCGCGGCCGAGAACTTCAAAATGCATGATATTGAGTTGCCGAAATTCCTGGCGAAGTTGGACGGTGGTCGTCCGTCGCCGGAGGACGGCGAGCTGGCGCGGTGGCTGTACGCGTTGACGATGGGCTATAAAGACCCGGAATTTGCAAAGGAGGTATCAGAAATGGACGTTGGGTTACAGGAATTCATGAACAGATACAACATTGTGTCTGCCGACAAGGATGTGCGGTATACGTATCACAATTGGCGAGTCGGTCAGATGGACGAACGGCAACGCCAAAAGGACGAACGCCAACGACTGCGTGACGCGAAGCTTGAGGGAAAGCTTGAGGGGAAGCTTGAGGGAAAGCTTGAAGGGAAACTCGAAGGGAAGCTTGAGGGACAAATTGAAACATTTTATGCCTTGAAGCTTGGTGGAATGACAGACTTCCAACTGCTCAATACGGCCAAACTGATGAAGTTGAGTAAAGGTGACTACGCCGCAATCAAGGCCGCCGTGAACACACGGTTTGAAGCGGAGAAACCGCCCTCGCCGCCCGACAAGCCCTCCGGCATGACGCTGGACTGAAAAATTAAAACAGCGTTTTTCGGGTTATTCGCAATGTTTGAGGTGTTATAATCCCAGTATTATCGCGAGACTATGAATAATCCGCAACGTCTAAAGATTCTCGGCAAAGTTTGCCGAAACTGCATACAGTGCGAAAAAGGCATGACTTATGGTCATGTCGTTTTTGTTGTGGTGAGACTGCCTGTGGGGATTGACAATTCACGCAATTTGTTGTAGAATGGAGATAGTAATATGGCTCTGAAAACTAGGGCGACAGTTACGGGTAGTCCCGTTGAAAATAACTGTGACCGCTGTAGTGAACCGCTGATATTCGCCATGCGGGACAAGGAACATGAGTTTTCATTGGGACTGCTTACCGTGCTGGATTGCTTGAAACTCGCGGAAAAAGAGGGTGCGATTCCCGAACTGTCAAGTGATTGGTGGTTTTCTGTTGAAGAACACTTTCAGAAAAGTTTTTGAAGGAGGACATAGGTGTGTATGTCTGCAAACTCAAAAAAGGAAATTACGCAATAATTCCCATTGAGCGCGGCATGTTTGAAAACAAAACGCTCAAAAGGGATATGTTCTTTCGAGAGGAAAGCGGAGGCAACACGCCATATGCGGTCTGCCCTGAATGTGAAAATCCCGTTCAGATTGTAGGCTTATACACGATGGAACGTCCATACGGGAAGCATTTCCTCCATGATGTTGAGGGCTTGGCAACCTGCGACCTTGTTGCTTTTGCCGATTGTACGCTTAAAAAATCACGCGCCCAACGCACCTTGAACAAAAAGCAAAGACGCGGAATGACAGAGCTTTCAATTGCCATATATAATCGTCTGCGTGAAAATTTTGACCTTGTGGTTAAAATGTTGTTTCAAGACTTGGAGATTCACCCAAGTCAGAAGCTTGTATCTGATATGCTTCGCAAGTACAAAAGCGAGAGGGGTTGGCTTTACCTAGGGGCGAGCCTTAATAATTTGCCGTGGATTTTCGGTTATATGTCTGATTCTCAAGTCCTCTATGGCAGAGCGATTAAACGCGGCGGCGACCTACATAAGGCACTTGCGCAGAAAGTCGAAAATATTTACTTTGACGATATGCCCGGTATGCCGGATTTCGTTAAAATAAAAAGCCGTTCATTCTGCAAGCTACATTTTTGCCTGATACTACATGAACAAACGGTGCGTGATTACAAGCTCTGCGAAACTGTTAAGCTTATTATATCTGAGGGCGACTTTATAGGAGACAACGTACCGACCCGCGTTTTTGAAAAAGTCATTACAATGGATACCGCAAGCTTTTCCGAAGCAGTCTGTGACCTGAAACGCGAAAAGATAGCAAAGTATATTGAATGGGCGGATCGAGTGCTACCGCCACTGTAAAACGCAGGGGTTCAAGCGCGACAATGGCATGACTTATGGTCATGTCTTTTTTGAAACTCCCCCACTTGACAAACCACCTAACAACACCTATAATAGGAGGCAGGACATGGACATCAACCACGATAAAATTCTAGCAAACAGAGCGGGCGTTTACAGCGCGGAATATGCGACGTGTGACAATTGCAATGAAACTGTACTTTTCGCTTTTCGAGACAGCAAGGGTAATGAATTTTCGATAGGCTTGTCCACTGTGCTGGATTGTGTGGCTTTCGCGATTATGAACGGTGACTTGCCGAAACTACCCGTAGAGTGGTGCCGTACGGCAAGCAAGAGATACGACGGACGCATAGATAATATCGAAGTTTGGAGTACATCTGATTCAACATAGGCGGTGAGTTATGAAGCATGTAAAATTTGAAAACGGAGTTCACTCGAAGCGATACGTTGTAGATAGGGGCATTTTTGAGCAGATTACCGATGGTGCGTATCCGTTTGTGCA
>BNZR01000083.1 GCA_026001245.1 Clostridia bacterium | reverse complement strand
ATGAGTCGTTTCAGCCCGTCCAACGCCCAAGTCAAAATACCATCGCGCTCCACGGCGATGCGCTCACGCAAATTTGGGTCGCGCTTACTCATCGGCACAGATTTATCGAAACGAATTATTATCAAACGCCGATAAAAACCGTCTGAGCGATCGCTGTAATTTCTAGGTATTTCGTTGCAAGAGAACAACAATCTCGCATAAGGGCGAAAACTAAACGGGTCTTTATTTTTACGCTCCGCCGTGATATAATCCTCGCCGGTTAGTGCCTTGAACATTCCGCCGTCATCTATGTTCTTGGAAGGCAAGTCAGCGAAAATATTACCTAGTTTTCCGAACAATTCTGCCTTGTTGAAACGGTCTCCGAGACTTTGCCACGGAATATTTGATACATTTTCGCTGCCGAGCAACACCTCCTGCGCTATTGATAACAGCGTAGATTTACCCGCGTTCGCCGCGCCGACAAGCACAAATGATTTCTGCGCCTTGTTCACGGGAATAAGCAGATAGCCGAAAATCTCCTGTATCAAATTAAGCTCGCTTTCGGGCAAAATGCCGCTGAGAAACGCTAAAAACTGCGGACACTTCGCTGTAGGATCGTAATTCGCGCTGATTTGAACAGTAGAATAATACTCAGCCGTATGCGGTTTGAACGAGCCGTCAAGCACATTGTATAAACCATTGCGGACGTTGACAATAAACGGATTGCAGTTGATTTCACGCACTGCTTTTCGTACCAACATTCGCCATTGCCCAACGGTGTCGGTGATAGCGTTCATCGTGGCATATCGCGCTATCATAAGTCCGCGAACCGCCGCCTGTGCCGCCAAATCTTCGTGCATTTCATACACTCCGTGACCGTAGAAATAATAACTTCCGGCACCGTAAAATGCGTCTATATTCTTCGACATATAGTCGGCGAGTATGCCCGAAATGAATCGCATACCGCCCTTATCAGTCGGCTCATACCAATTCGGCAATTCCGTTCCGTTAGTTTCGCGCTTGGTGTCCTTGCTATCGGCATACTTTTTGTAAAACTCACGGTGCAGAGCAAGCAGCGGCCGTAAATCAAAAGATTTCAAACCAAAGCGCGCTTTGATGTTGTAGTTGATAAGCGTTTCCGCAACTATCGGCTCTATGTTATACAGGTAATCCAGTATGAATTGCCGTAGGTTTTGAATGTTTTCAAGCTGACTGCGAATTTCAAAACTATTCAAAATATCAAGCAGTTCATTGGTCGAGGACGGCCTATAACACAGCGCGGCGGGCGATTTACAACCGCAAACATCCAGCTTCGGACATTTGAATCCGCTCTCGGCAATCTTGGCACAAGTCATCGGTTTTGTGCCGGATTCTAGGAAGTGTGCTATTTTAGATTGTGTTTCAAAGTAATCGTATTTCGGATACGCCTTAGACAGCGCGTGGATAACTTTGTCCCCGCCGTCAAAAACAGCGAGATTGGCAATCATGCCGTACCAATCATGTTCGGATAGCGTCGCGGCATTGTCCGCGCAATGCTGTATAAAGTCGCAACGCTGTTGAACGAGGGACAAACCGCGCCGATTGCCTTTGAGCGTAGTAACAGCAAGCGTTGCAGACTCGTCTGCTATCTGCGGCAACACAGTTTCAAGCTCCGCCATCGTGTACCGCAGTTCCGGCGAAAACTTGATACATTCCACCATGATCGGGGCGCCCTTGCAGTGATAAAAGCCCGGCAGACGCAACACGCGGCTCTCGTTGACGCAAGCGGCATCGCCGTTGAACTGCGCCACAAGTTTACGTTGCAGTCTGCGGAAATCAGCAACTTTCACGTCCTTGACAAGCCAATAACAATGTAACGATTTCGCCGTCCTGGTCCTCTGTGAATTGGTTTGTTGACAAATAACCTTGATTGTCAAGCGTCATGACAAATTCCCCGCCGTAGCTTCTCAATGTCGCAATCGTGTAATTCATTATTGGTTACCTCCGTTTTTGTTTATTGGGTGGGGCGGTTGGCTTCCGCCCCACCTGCTTTTTCTCTTATGCTACGGCAAGCTCAATGTTGCGGCTTGTCATTTTCTTTGCTGATTGTCTGATTGCGCTTTTAAGTGTCTTGTAATGTCCGATTAAAAACCAGTAGCTCGTGTCGTTCATTGTTTCGCTATCGAAGACATTCATTCTAGCGACTGCTATAAAGGTTTCGCCGCGCCCTCCGTTGTCTATGATGTTCACGCTGTACTTGCCGCATTTCGAGTTGATTATCATGGTCCTTACCTCCGTTGTAGTTTTTTGAGAGTGTCCCGTTCGGTGAGGGTGGGCGGTCACCTTGTCCCGCTCGGGGCAAAAAATTAAATGCGTCGGGCGATTTTCCCGCCGTGACGGGGTTTGTCGCCTTTCGCATTTAATTATACAATTTACATCAGCGACGGTGCGAGTGAAAAATCATTGACTTTTGTGAATTGCTCTGCTATACTGAGTGTGTCGTTCTCCACAAACACGGCATTGATTCGCGAGATTTCCTCGTCCGTATGACCGCCATAATTCACGGCGAAAAATACGCCGCGATTTTGAGCGTTGTGTTTGTGGAGTGTTTCCGTTAGTGTGGCGATTTTACCCGCCTCGCACTCGAATTTCTGTCCCTTGAATGCGCTGTTCTTGCGGTCGTCGAACACGCGCAGGCATACTTTTTCAGTTGGGTCGAAGAATGGGCGCAAAAATTCCTCCAGTGGTACGTTAATCGGATTCATATTTTCCCTCCAGTTCTTTTATCCGAGCGACCAACTCGGCGTTCTGACGCGTGAGCATTTCAATCGTGCCGCTGTTGTGATAGTTGTCGTTTTTACGCAATTCGCGTTCCCTTGTGAGTTCGGACTCCGCGCTTGCGGCGCGGGCGCGTTCGGTGCGTAGTTGACGTTGTAGCTCATCGATTTTCTCATTGGGCGGCAGAGCGTCAAACATACAGTTCTTAGCGATCTGCTCGCGTTCCTTAGCGGAAATCAAGTCGAGCGGATTGGCCTTGGGTTTAGCTTTTGGTTTCGCTTGAATTTGCAGGATTGTGGGCATCTCCGCTGCGGGTTTAGCTTCCAAATTGACAGCGGCGCGGAGGTTATCATAAGTTTTACGGATGGATTGTTCGCCCTTATCCAATTGTTCGATAACATCCTGCGGCGCGTTTTCTGCGATGTATTTTGCGCGTTGATAATCCTGCCCCGTCATGCCTATTTTTTCGCCGACAACCGCTCTCGTCCTTGGTCTACCCTGTGCCCGATTGGGCACAGGGTCACTCTTCCCGGATAACATGCGTTCTTTCGCTTTGGCGGCTTCGAGCCTTTCATGCTGTCTGCCAATTCCTCGATTTTCACAACTTCCTTGCGAATACGCTCCGCAACCTTGATTCTATCAATCGCGACTTTCATGTAGAGTCCTCCCAGACAAGGCGTTTCTTGTTGTTGTGAGCATAACCCTTGTTGTATTGCTCAACAAGTATGCGGCAGAATTTATGGCGAGATGTTGTCGAGCCGGAAGAACCGCGAAAACGCATAGCCTCGCTGTACTCAAAGCGAATCACGGCGTATTTGTCTTTCATGCGCTCAGCGAATTCGCGCATACCGTAGCGGTTCACAAACTCAGCCGTACCGAGTAAAAATTCGCAATCCGATGCTTTCGGAATCTTGCTCCATGTGTTGGCGAGTAGGCACAGCGTGTCATCAAGCACCTTGTAGCCGTAATCCCCAACGATGCCGCACAATGCCTTTATGGATTGGATGTTAGAAAACCCTCTGCTCTTGCCGATTTGGAAGCCGTTAGCCTTGACGATGTCGTTAATTTTAACGCACATCTCGTCTTTCGCCTCAAGTCCCGCGCGGAAGTCGTCGAATGTGGATACCTCGCGCTTGTCCTTGTTGAGTCGCCGAAACAGCTCCGCCTCCTGCTCGTAGGTCAGCCCTGTCAGCACGATGGCGAGAGCGTGAGTGTAGCCCAGTGATTTCAGGGCTTTAGAGCGATGTAAGCCATCGATGATATGATACTTGCCATCGCGTAACGAAACTGTGAGTGTACCCAATTTCGCCTCGTCAAAGTTGTTGCTAATATCGGTGACATGGCTATCTTTCGTGGTACGCTGATAGTTGGTGGGAGTGCAGTCCGCGAGCGCGATGAATTCGGAATGTTGCGTGGTAGCTTTTGTGTTATTCATTGTGGTTTTCCCCTCTCAAATTTGTATGTTGATTATTTTAATGCCAAGTCGCTGTGCCTCCGCGATTTCGCCACGCATACCCTCGGAAATTCGCTCGCCAAATATCCATACTTCCGAGCAAGCGCGGAGCAATACAAGCCCTAACTCCAGTCCAAGGGTACGCTCGGCGGGATTGTTGTCATTGAGGAAGCGCGTTAGGTACAAGTGCGGCGCGATTGGGAACACGCCCTGCTTGACGGCGTACCGGCAATACTTTATGGCGTTACCGACATTCTCGCCGATTTCAGTTTCGTTGCGTCCGCGATACGGGGAGCAGATGTATACTTTCTTAGAAACAATCACACTATCACCCCGTTCAATTCCCGCCACAGGCGCGGCTCCATCGTCACGATCTGCCAACCCGCGCCTTCAAGCGCTGTAGCGCGGTCGTAACTTTCGACATCGGAAGCGGCGCGGGTCACGGCGTTGGATAATCCGTACAGCGACAAGTCGCCGCCCGTGATGAGGTGTTGCAAAACGCCATCGCTCTCGATTTTCGTGAAACCATATTGTCTGCCGGTAAGCTCCACCATATCGACAACGGGCGCGGTGATTCGCGTGTGCGCGGCTTCGCGGAGTTTGTCCACAATCATAGCGAACTTCGCCGCGTCAACCGCCGTCCGCACAATGTCGGCAAGCTTCAGCATAAATGCGTTATCATCGGCGATTAGGGTTTCGTCCGAGAACAACTCCCACGACTCATCGTTCTCGCGCCCGATGTGATATTTGCGCTTGCCGAGGTCGTTGACAATCATACCGTTTGCGCAAACCAGACGATAAACAAGAGGCATGACCGACACGCTGCCGAGCCCGACCTCGCTGTTGCTGATTACGATGCCCGCTTGCACCGTGTCGCCCGGAACAACGTCCAGTTCGAGACGCGGGTTGACGATTTTGAGATACATGCGATTGTCCGTCAC
>BNZR01000082.1 GCA_026001245.1 Clostridia bacterium | reverse complement strand
CGTATCTCGTCTGAGACAGGACACAGCGGCAGGCATTGGCGATTATCTGCAACGCTTGTTTATGCTGTACAAACGGCATAGGATTTTTGGTGTAAAGATTTTTAAGTCGAGGGTCAATGTAATAATTTGTTTGCCCTGCGTCAGTCAAAATCTCTACAGCAAGGTCGTAGTAGCTTTTACCCGTGCTGTTATAAATCCCACGGTAATATTCCGAATCCATATTGCGGTAAATATCTTGGCAACGAATGGTTGCGGTAGAATCGTCCGACTCCCACTCCGAGCATAAGAGTTTGTTGCCGGGAATCCATTCAATTTCACTCGTGTCGGTAGATTGATAGCCGTAGTAAATCTCCATCGCTTGCTCGGTTTCAAGGAAGTTAATCGCTGACTTTGGATTGTCCACGTTAAAATACTTGTCGTAGTTTTTGAGCGTTACCGAAAAATCAATTTGCGGTACGTCTGCCCCGATAGGTGATATATAGCTTTCGAGTGTCGAGGACATAACCGAATCATTGTAATAAACCAATCCATAGCCAAGGCGAATGGAGTAAATCCGAAGCCGACTTTGCGGGTTTCTCATTGCGTAAAACACGAAAGTAACCGAGGTTGTATTCTCCAACACCTCTTCGGTCGTAAACTCGGCTTGCGTGTTTCCTCGGAACTCGATTACT
Organism: Clostridia bacterium; assembly: GCA_026001245.1. The sequence goes on along the minus strand of BNZR01000082.1, from coordinate 4,531 downwards.
TGGCCGCTACTGCCCATCATATCAAAGTCAACGGGATAGTTCTCACCGAAATCAATGGTGATGCCCTTGAGAGAGGTTGATGGGATATGAAGATTTATTATCAACGTATAGGCCGCACTCGAAACTAAGCCCCTGCCAACAAGCCCGGTATCGTAATAGGTGTTTTCTGCGCTCTGCCTGGGAAGAAAGAACATTGCCCCGTCTACCTTTGTAAACCCTTCTTCCAACGTGGCGTAAGCGGCATTGTCCGTTCTGTTTGAGAAGACATTGCTCTCGTTGGAGAAATACGTGAAGTCACCGCTATCAATCCGAGCGTTCGCCTGAGCGGCTTGATTGATAAGCCCGAACACAAGCATAATGTATGCCCTCTCTCGAAGAGACGATTTCATACTTTCTTTGTACGCATTTGAGACCTTTTGCATTTGAAATCACTCCCCCGTATCAATCAAGCTAACTTTACAGTCCCGATAATGAGTCGGTTCGCCATTGTTGCCCACCCAATAAGGTTCAGCGGAACGGTCACCGCAGTACATTTTCAGAGTCTTCCGGTGGTTAGTCACCGGATCGTTAAACGTTACCGAAACAAAAAACTTTGACAACGCACTCAATATTTGTGACCATTGTTGTGCCGTGAGCCACGGCCACTCAAGGCCGTCAATTTTATACTGGTCTCGACCTACACGCTGGCCGACCACCGCGCCGTTCGCGTTTCTCCCTGCGTCAACAATCGTTGTCACAATTGGTTGCACCCCTCGCTTTGGAGGAGGTAATTCATAACCGTTAATCGCTAAGTAAGCCATTTATACCCCCCTTTTTTTCTACGCGAGTGACCGCACAAAGCGATAACCGTTCGCTCTCTGCTGAGTCGTTACGGCATCCGTAATAGTGCGATTGCCGATTTGGACTGTAGTTTTTTCCGACTTATCCGCCTGTCGGCGCATATCATTCACCAAGCCGGAGTTAACGAGAGCGTTTAATACCGCTTGCTCCATATCTTCCGTTTCGGTGTCAACTGATACATGATTTGCGGCAGAAACGCTAGCGGAAACACTTTTCGCAAAGCTCTGTGAATCGTAGTATTTCAGAGCCGAAGCGTCTACCGACATAACCATTGTCGGACTAATTTCAGTCAGAGAGTCAGCCCAAGATGTCACAAGGGGCTTAGAGCGTTTGCCCTCTTTGGTAATCGAGCTGTTAAAACCGAAAATCGTAAACTTGCCTATGTCGTAAAAGGCCTTGGACGGAGACGCTATTTCGAATGTGGCCTTTGCAGCATTTGTAACGCTATTCGCCCAATTTGCGATTGTATTACGACTACGTCTGCTTGAGTCCGTAATGCCATTAATAAACCCATTTGTCAAGTTAGTGGCTATCTGATAGAAAGCACCCGAGGATGCTTCTCCCGCAAACCAGTTAACAACGCTTGTACCCCACGTGGTAATCGGGGCTTTTGATGTCGTATAGCAACCGATAACTTTGTTCCGGAACGCATCGACTATATCTATAGCTACCTGTGCAAATATGCGTGCGGGAACGCTTTCCTTGAACCAATTACCAACATTGGTAGCCCAAGTCGTAAGGCTTGACCTAGAGGACGGATAGGTCGTATTGATTTTATCCTTGAACCCAGCAATGATGTTCCCGCCGATTTCGTTAAACTGCCCGACAATGTTATTGCCGCTTGAGCCTGTTTTGAACGCTTCCACAACTTGACTCGAAAATTCTTTCATTTTAGTTAAAGCGTCACCCCTTTCGCCATCAAGCCCGGTCTTGAAACCAACTATTATTTCTTTCCCAGCTTTGGTGAAATCAGAAGACTTAGCGTGTATGCCGCTAACAAACCCGGTTACAAGGTTCGAGCCTACGTCTTTCATATTTACGAAAACACCATTTGATAGGCCAGAGTTATTGCTATTCGTAAGTGTCTCGATTTCTGAAATGAACGTCTGATAGCTCTTGAGCAAATCGGCGGCAGTTTGTAATTCGGGAACCGCCAAGTTGAGTTTTGTGTTTAAGCCTTTGGTTTGTTCGTAGATTTTGTTTACGTCACCAGCCATTTTCTCAAGAGGGTCTTTAGTGAACCACCCAACGATGGTGTCTATCGCCGCAGCTAACCCCGCTACGGCGTTAGCTTTCGAGAATGTCACAACATGCCCTGCAAATTCGCTCATAAAATTAACGAAGTTGCGCATATTCGTGGAAAGGGCGGGGAGCTTACCGTTGAAGTTGATAAGCGCAGGAGAGAGCTTGTTGCTCATTTCGTCCGCAACGGACACAAGGCGTTCTGTGAACAAAATGGTAGCCCCCGCGAGTTCAAACAATATGCCTGTACCAAGCCCGATAGCAACCGGAAGCAATCCTGCGCTGGCAACGGTAGCGACTCCAAGCGCGGCGGTAACTACGCCTACGCCAACCAGTAACCCAGTTCCGAGCGCGATACCATCCGCGATTGTCTTACCGTTTTTAAGAACAGGTTCCCAAGCTTCACCGACTTTATTTAAGCCCTTTCCGATAGCCCATATTTCCAATAAGAACAAGCCTGTTGCTATTCCAAGTCCAAATAAAATCGCTGTACCAAGTGCAATATTTACAAGTAGCGGAGTCCCGACTGAACCCAACACCGCCGTTACTACTCCAATTGCGGCGAGGAGGCCTGTTCCGATGCCTATAGCAATCGCAATCGTACCGCCATTGTCAATGACAGGTTGCCACGCCTTGCCGACTTGCTCCAGCAATAGCCCCAAGCCCCATATCGCGCCCACGGTAATCCCGGCCGCCAACGCGACTTCAGCAATAACAATCAAGCCCATTCCGAGATTCTTTGCAAGCGAGGTCAGCTTCGTAGAAAGACCCCCAGTAGCTGTACCTAAATCCCCGGTTGCGGTCGTAACATCCGTGATAGATTTCGCCGCTTTACTGACACTCGCGAGTCCTTTGAGTTTCGAGAATACATCCAGTGCGACAACAAGGCCGCCCAGAACCTCTACACCATGGATTATCAATGAGGTTTTATCAACGCTACTCCAGTCAAATTTACCGTTTTCATCAAATCCAGCTTTTATGTCGCTTACTACACCGAATAACCCTTGAATCGCAACGCCCCAAGCCGCAAATTTAATGTTGCCTGTGAATACACCAATGCCTATCGCAACATTAGACAATCCTCGGATGGCGGTTGTGGCATTATCCCAGTTTACCGCCTTATTTGCTATCATATTTTCAATAGCAACTATGATTTCTCCCACACCTTGAATGAGTTTTAAGGCTCCTCCGAGCTTGTAACTGCCTAACAGAATCAGTGCATCGCCGACCATGCCCACAAACTCGCTTATCATTCCCGCGACATTGCGGAAGGTCGCGCCGTTTTTCTTGAAATCATCGAAGTATTTTACGAACTCATTAAGGTCGGCCAAAAATGCAACAAGTCCTAACGCTCCAAATTCGAGACCGAATTTTATTACTCCCAAGTTTTTCAATTCGCTGATAAACTTCAATGCGTCTAAAAGTCCCTTTGCGACTTTCCATGCAAGCATCGCCGCGCCAATTCCAACAGCCGTTTTCAGGATTTCATCGAAATGAGTCTCTAACCACTCAACGAATGGTCGGAGTCGTGCCACAATCTCATCAACCTTTTTGGTGACGGCTTCGCCGAGGAAATTATATTGGGGCAACTCAAAACCGAGACCGCCCCCGCTGATGTTGCCAAGGCCATCATTATTATCTTCTTTCGAGATAATATTCAGTTCGTCAATCCCCAGCAGATTGTTTTTAAGCTGTTTCGCTTTATCTGCGGCATCGCCGAGAGTGTCTTCAACACCGCTCCCAGTAATCGCTTCGATACCGCTATAGTCCACTTCTGGTAACTCAAACTTGGCAAGTTTGGCAATCTTGTCCGCAATAATACGAAGGACTTTGACAAACGCGATAGCATACGGTAGAACAGCGTTCAATGCTGGAATGAAGATGTTCCCGAGGGCGCGCCCCGCCATTTCAACTTGCGCTCGCAAGATACGAAGCTGATTTGATGGAGCTTCTAGGGTACGCGCCATATCTCCCTGCGCTACCGTCACCTGTGTCAAGATGGCATGGTAGCGAAGCTCTGCTTTTTCAGCCTGCGTCATGGCCTGTATGCGCTTGTTAATACCAAGACGGTAGGCTTCTTGCTGTAATCTCGCAACCGACAAGTCATAACCAATTCTACGGAGAGGTTCAAGCTCACCCGCAAGCCCTGATTGAAGTTTTGCCATTGCATCGGTAAAGCTCATATTGAAGAACGAGGAGATGTCATAGCCAAGCTGAGTGAGATTGCGGCTCATTATCTCCGCTCTGTCACCAACCACGCCAAACCCGCTTGCAAGCGTCATAAACAGACCTTGATTTCTCATCCATTCGCCGGGGTCAATACCCATTATTTCGCCAACTTGCTCGGCGTATCGCATCGCTTCACTTGTATATTTCCCCATGGAAGCCGTAAACAAGTTCATATCTTCGATGTATTTATTCGACTTTGTAATCCAAGAGCCTATAGTCC
>BNZR01000081.1 GCA_026001245.1 Clostridia bacterium | reverse complement strand
GTGTTAGTGCAAGCAAACGTTTCATAGGTGCAACCTCTTTCTATTTTATGTTGACATACCGCTGTATTATATGGTATAATAAATCGTTATCCCTGTCAAGGGGTTTTGTTAATAAATATGAGGTGGAACATGAATAGGACGCAAGCGCGTGAATACGCGGTGCAAATTGTATATTCGCTGGGGGTTTCTGACTTTGCGGAGCCGGCGGACACGCTGGACGACCGCCTAAGCGAGGAGACCATAGCGCGTCTGCGCGGCGAGGACGAATTGTACGACAAGCCGCCGCAGGGCTTACAGGCCGAATACATACGCCGCCTGGTAGACGACGGCACGTTCGATGTAATCGCGCTGATGGGAAGCTGACGAACAATTAACAATTGACATGAACAATGGACAATTAGGGGGCGCGAGAGCGTCCCCGAGTCAAGGCGGTGAAATAGATGGCTCAAATTTCGATAAAAGATTTAACATTTGGCTACGATGGTGCGACTGAAAATGTGTTTGAGAATGTCAATCTGCAAATCGACACTTCGTGGAAGCTTGGACTGGTTGGGCGAAACGGGCGAGGGAAAACAACCCTTTTTAATTTGTTGCTTGGAAAGTTTGAATATAGGGGCAATATTGCGGCCTATGTCAATTTTGAATACTTTCCCTTCCAAATCAAAAAACCCAGGCGAGACGGCAATCGACGCCGCTAAGGCAATCCACCCTACTTTGGCGCAATGGGAGTTGGAGCGCGAGTTAAATTTGCTTGAATTTGATACCGGCTTGATTTATATGCCGTTCAATTTGCTTTCCCACGGGCAACAGACAAAAATTTTACTCGCTACACTATTTTTGAAACCGAACGCTTTTTTGCTGATTGACGAGCCGACGAATCATCTTGATACAATAGCGCGAAAAGCCGTCGCAAAATATCTGCAATCTAAAAGCGGGTTTATTTTGGTATCGCACGACCGAACGGTTCTTGACGAATGCGTAGACCATATTATCTCGATAAACAGAGCCGATATTGACGTTCAGCAAGGAAATTTTTCGACTTGGGAAGCAAACAAAGAACTACAAGATAATTTTGAATTATCGCAAAACGAGAGATTAAAAAGGGATATAAATCGCCTAAAACAGAGTGCAAAAGAGAAGTCTGCTTGGAGTACAAAGACTGAAAAGGGTAAAAAAGGCAAGCAAAGTTCAGGATTAAAAGCCGACAAAGGCTATGTCGGGCATAAAGCGGCAAAAATTATGCAACTTTCCAAAAACATAGAAACCCGGCAAAACAGGGCGATAAGCGATAAATCTAAGCTTTTGAAGAACCTAGAAACAGCAGACGATTTGAAGCTTTCGCCGCTTGTTTACCCAAAGCAAACGCTGGTCGAGGCAATGGATTTGTCGATTAGTTATGACGGAAACACCATTTTTGATGGTCTGAATTTTTCTATTCAAAACGGCGACCAGGTAGCTTTAATCGGTAAAAACGGATGCGGAAAATCAAGCGTTATAAAGCTGCTATTCGGCGAAAGTATAACCCACGGAGGAACACTAAATATCGGTTCAAATTTAAAAATCTCGTATGTTTCACAAACAACATCGCACCTAAAAGGGGATTTGCGCGATTACGCCGACGGCTTGCAAATCGATGAGAGCCTATTCAAATCAATACTCCGAAAGCTAAGCTTCGAGCGTTCGCAATTTGATAAAAATATTGAGGATTACAGCGAAGGGCAAAAGAAAAAGGTTCTATTGGCGGGCAGCTTGTGCGAGCAAGCCCATTTGTATATTTGGGACGAACCGCTGAATTTTATAGATGTGCTAAGCCACGGGCAAATTGAAAACTTGGTGCTAAAATACAAGCCAACAATTTTATTTGTAGAACACGACACCAGTTTTACGGAAAGGATAGCAACAAAAAAGGTTGAGTTTTTATATTGACAAACAATGGACAATTAGGGAGTACGATTCGTCTCCTTAATTGTCCATTGTCAATTGTTATAAACTTTGCCCCAGCCTCAACGCCTCCAAATTCTTCTCCAACAGCTCCGCCTTTCTCGCGGGGACAGTCTTCGCCATGGCGGCGCGGGCTTCCTCTTCCGTGCATAGATCCAGCGTCCCCACAAGCTTGCCTACCATAATCATGTTGGCCAGCCCTTTCAGCCCGCGCTCCTCGGCCAATCTGGTGGCCGGGATATACGCCGTCCGCACGTCGTCACGCGTCGCGGTGCGCGTAATCAGCGCGGAGTCTACGAAAACATGCGCGTTTTTCACAGCCGCCGGCTCGAATTTATCATAGGACGGCGGATTCATTACAATCAACGTGTCGGGCTCTAAAACAATCGGCGACCCCACGGGCGTGTCGCTGATAATCACGCCGCAGTTGGCCGTACCGCCGCGCATCTCCGGCCCGTAGGACGGCAACCAGCTGACTTGCTTGTCGCCAAGCAGCCCCAAATACGCCAAAAACTTCCCCGCGAACAGAATCCCCTGCCCGCCGAAGCCCGCAAGCAATATCGAGCGCGTCATGCCGTCACCCCCGAATCGCGATCCTTGTAAACCCCCAGCGGATAGTACGGCAACAGGTTGTCCTCCAGCCAGCCCAACGCCTTGACGGGATCCAAGCCCCAGTTGGTGGGGCAGGTAGACAGCACCTCGACTATCGAAAAGCCCTTGCCGTCCACCTGATTCTGAAAGGCTTTTTTGATGGCCGCGCCCGCGCGCCTAACATTTTTGACATTGTTCACCGCCACGCGCTCGCAGTAATGCAACCCGTCCAAGGTCGCAAGCATTTCGCACACCTTGACGGGGTAACCCGCCGTGTTAACGTCGCGGCCATAGGGCGAGGTCTGTGTGATTTGCCCCGGAATCGTTGTGGGAGCCATCTGGCCGCCCGTCATGCCGTATATCGCGTTGTTGACGAAGATAACGGTGATGTTTTCGCCGCGAGCCGCTGCGTGGACGGTCTCCGCCGTGCCGATCGCCGCCAAGTCCCCGTCGCCCTGATAGGTAAACACAATATTGTCGGGATTCGCCCGTTTCGCGCCCGTGGCAACCGCCGGGGCGCGGCCATGCGCCGCCTGAATCATGTCGCACTCGAAAAATTTATAGGCCATAACGGCGCAACCCACAGGCGCGACCCCAATGGTGCGCTCCGTAAGGTTCAGCTCGTCCAACGCCTCGGCCACCAAACGGTGGATTATGCCGTGGGTGCAACCGGGGCAATAGCTGTTTTCCACGTCAGACAACGCACGTGGGCGTTCAAAAACAATACTCACAGCGATTCACCCGCTTTCCTGATAGAGTCCAAAATCTGTTCGGGGGTAGGCACCATGCCGCCCGTACGCGAGCAAAGCGACACAGGGCGGCGGCAACGTATAGCCAAAGCCACGTCCTCAATCATCTGCCCCATGCTCATCTCGACAGAGATAAACGCGCCAGCCCGCTCCGCCGCCTTGGCCAAAATAGCCTTAGGAAACGGCCACAATGAGGTAGGCCGAATCAAACCCGCCGCAACCCCGTCCCGCCGCGCCGCGTCCACGGCGTTCTTAGCAACACGAGCGCAAGCCCCATAAGCCACAATAACAATATCCGCATCCTCGGCGCGATACAGCTCCGCCCCGGCAACAACCCGCTCAACCTCAGCATAACGAGCATAACGCTCAACATTCTTAGTCTCCAAGTCCTCCGGCTGCAAATAAAGCGAATTAACAACATTACGCGGTCTCAATCCCCGCGTCCCAGTAGTAGCCCAAGGCTTCTCAATTGTTAATTGTTCATTGTTAATTGTTAATTGTACCGGCTCCATCATCTGCCCTAAAATCCCGTCGGCCAACAGCATAACCGTCATGCGATATTTATCTGCTAAGTCAAAGGCGCGGATTGTGGAATCCAGCATCTCCTGCACAGAGTTGGGCGCCAAGACTATCATATGAAAATCGCCGTGGCCGCCGCCCCGCGTGGCCATAAAATAGTCCGCCTGTGACGGCTGTATGCCGCCCAGTCCCGGCCCTCCGCGCTGTACGTTGACGATAACGGCGGGCAAATCGCAACCCGCAAGATAGCTCAAGCCCTCGCTTTTCAGCGCAACGCCGGGGCTGGAGCTGGATGTCATAGTCCGCACGCCCGCGGCGGACGCGCCGATTACCATGTTGATAGCGGCAATCTCGCTCTCGGCCTGCAAATACGTGCCGCCCAGCTTGGGCATACGCCGCGCCATGTAGGCGGCAAGCTCCGTCTGCGGCGTTATGGGGTACCCGAAGAAATGCCGACAGCCGGCCATTATGGCGGCCTCGGCTATCGCCTCGTTGCCCTTCATTAAAACCTTTTCCAATTTACAACCCTACTTTTCTACTGTAATCACCGCGTCGGGACACATAGTGGCGCAAAACGCGCAACCGATACACGCGGTTTGGTCAACACACCGCGCCACGCGAAAGCCCTTTTTGTTGTAGTCGCCCATCTCTAAAATCTTCTTGGGACACGCGCCCACGCAAAGACCGCAGCCCTTGCACCGCTCCTCGCGAAAAGAAACCCTAGCCAAAATAAAACTCCCCCGTAATCATCAATTAACCGACCACTGCTCTTTAGAAAAAATACTCAAAGCGAACGGCTTGGTAACCCAGCCCACAACGTCATCGTATAGATCGTCGCGCACGGAGGTCATTTTCAGCGGCAAGCCCATCATCTCGGCCATGGGTTGGGAATACGAGGTTTCACTGCTGATAATATCCCGCGCCTCGGTCTGCCACGCCAAATTCGAGTTGTTTACCAACCCGTTAAACCTCACCTTAGCCGCCTCTTCTATGGCCGCACGCATAGCCACCGCGCTCTGCTCGTTATAGGTCTGCAACCGAAAGCGGTTGACCACCATAAGCACGTCCGCGTCCAACGCGCCGAAGCGGTCGGCATAGCGGCCCAACGCCAGCGCGCCGCGCTCGTCGCCGCCCAAGTCGATAACGGCGTGATACTCGTCGCTGTCAAAGATAACGTTAACGTCGGGCGGAATACTCGGCGCGTCAACGTTCGAGCCCGCAAAAGCGGACGCTATAAGCTTAATATCCCGGTTTTTCAGCACCTCGGCCGCGTCCGCCGAGCGGAAGTAAGTATTAACAATGTCCAAGTCTACCAGCGCAACCTTAGCAACGCGCTCCCTCAACCACAGCGCGTAGTTGATGGCCAGCTGCGTCTTGCCGCTGCCGTAATGTCCCGCAAAAACCGTCACACGTTTAGGTGTCATACGCCCACCT
>BNZR01000080.1 GCA_026001245.1 Clostridia bacterium | reverse complement strand
CGCATTTTTGTTGTCGGAATGTTCGTTCTTTGCTTGGGGCTTGTCTCTAATAAAATGATAAATTGGTAGGTGTGTTATGGAATTGATTGTGGACGGCATTAATGCTGTGATTAAAGCTCTCGGTGATGTCGCGGGTGGTGCTATAGATATTCTCCCAACTTCGCCTTTGCGTTGGGCGTTAGAGCTTGACAACGAGCTTTTGAGGTTCATTAACTGGCTGGTTCCGGTCGGTGAAATGATTACTATCGGTGTTCTTTGGCTTACTTGTATCGCGGTTTGGTACGCTGTGGCAATTCTGCTTAGATGGGCAAAGGTGGCGCAAGGGTGATTAGTGTTTATACAGGCACGCCGGGTAGCGGCAAGAGCTTGAACGCCGCTAGAGAACTTCTTCGGCTTGCAATGTTGGGGCGGCGAATAGTCGCAAATTTCGCTATTACGCCCACGAAAAAGCAACTTAAAAAAGGTGTTGCCCCTGAACACTGGCCTAACTCTAAAATCACGCCTAGGGATCTACTGCGATACGCTACGCAGTATCATAAGTACGGCAAGGAGAGTCAAACGACACTTGTTATTGATGAGTGTCAATTGATTTTCAACTGTCGCGACTTTCGCGCTAACGACCGCCCGGAGTGGATTGAGTTTTTTAGTAAGCATCGAAAATACGGCTTTGACGTGATTCTTATCACGCAACATGATAGGCTGTTAGATAGGCAAATTCGTGCGTTTATAGAATACGAAATAAAGCACCGCAAGTTGAATCGTTTCGGCGTTCCCGGCATGGTTTTAAGCCTTTTTCGTGTTCCTGTGTTCGTGGCTGTTACTTATTGGTACGGTCTTCGTGAAAGGTGCGGCGCGGAATTTTTCCGCTATCGTAGAAAGCTCGGCGCGGTTTATGACAGTTATCGCGATTTTTCGTGGGTCGAGCGCGGCGGGGAGGGGGCCGGCAACGCCGGAGGGGACTTGTCGCGATTGACCTCAAAAGAGCCGAAAAATGAAACGCCGCCGCCAAAGCTTGTTATAGATGGCGTTCCATTTGATGGTTAGCTTGCGCTGTAAGTTCGGCACGACTAGCCCCCGTATAGTAATCACGGGGGCATTCATTACAAACAGGAGGTTGAAAGTTGTGAAAGCGTCTGTTTCCTTCGATTGGGTTACATTTACTGTTCTAGGTTTCGGCAACGAATACGAGCTTGTTATCAAGAATTTCCTGCGGCTTAAACCTGAATTGTTCAAGGATTCAGGGCATGGCATGAACGGCTACAAGTCGGGTTGTTCGTTTGACGGGATTCGGGTCTTGTATGACGGCAACTATTATGAAAACCAAGATAGTGCTAGAACGTATCCTATGGGCGTTTGCGTGTCCTTGTCCGGGGATGCTTGTAGGGCTTTTGAGACGCTCACGCCGGGGTACGGCTTGTTGCAAATGTTCAGATATATATCGGGCTTTGACGGGGATTTTGTTCACTACACGCGCATTGACTTGGCCTGTGATGACCATTGCGGGTACCTGAATCTCGACACGGTAATTAAACATGCCGACCATGACAGTGATTCCGAACATTGGGTCAAGGGGCGTTTTAGTGATGTCTGTACGAATTCTAGCCGTAAGAAAAAATCGGGGCGCGAAAAGGCAAAGTCTGTTTACTTTGGCTCTCCCTCCTCTCAACGCCGGATTCGATTTTATGACAAGGCAAAAGAACAAGGCGATTTCAACGCGCATTGGGTTCGCTGTGAGATGGTTTTGCGTGGCGATTACGCAAATGGCGCGGTTAGGTTGATTCTTGATTCGGGTGATAATGTGGGCGCGTGTGCGGCGGGTTTGATTCGCGATTTTCTAGAGTTCGTAGAGCCGACTGACATTAATATCAGCCGTTGCAAGCTTTCCGACTGGTGGGACAGATTTTTAGAGGGCGTTTCAGGCGTTAAGGTGCTTGTGACTCGCAAGGCTTGCCACACTTGGGATAAGCTTGATAAATGGATTCGGTCACAGCTTGCTCCGAGCTTGTTTGTTGCTCGTAGTATGTTTGGGGATAATTATCTTGATGAGGTTATGCGCAATAACAAGCACCGTGTTTGCAAGGAAAAGCGGTTCTTGATTGAGGAGTATTTTGACGTTTTCGGGGTGACTTCGGACTTGCCGGGGCAAGAGTTGATACCGGGCTTTTGGCACGGTGACCCTATGGGTGCTGGGCATAGAATGAATGACGAGCGTGACGAGCGCTTGGCCTGCAGGCCGGAGAAGTTTTTGCGGTTGCCGGATATGACAGAGTGGGAACGGTTGCAGTTCTTCCCGCCGTTTGAGACTTCGCGGGGTTGTCAAGTGGCGTTTGCTTGACCCCTGTTTTGACCCCGAAAGGGTCTGTTTTGGGGGTCTGCTGTTAGTAATTGACTGATTGTTGCAAGTCGGAAATGCTTGCAACTCTAAGCCCAATTGGCACCCTCGGCGCGATTCGAACGCGCGACCCTTCGCTTAGGAGGCGAACGCTCTATCCCCTGAGCTACGAAGGCGTGTTTTCAGATAATAGATAACGGATATCAGATAACAGATAGGGACGCGCGTTTAGGATATCAGCCTTATCTGTTATCTGATATCTATTATCCGCTATCTGCGTTAGTAGCCGTTTGCGAAGTTTACTCTGTTTGGCACGGCGCGTTTGCTTTGATATTTTTCTAGTTGTCTTAGGAATAGCTCTACTTTTCTTTGTTGTACGTCTTCGCTTACGCAGGAGGCGTGGGGGGTTATCGTTACGTTTGGCATTTGCCATAGGGGGTGACCCTGCGGCAGGGGTTCGGGGTCGGTTACGTCTAGTGCCGCGCCTGCTATTGTTCCGCTTTGCAGAGCCGCTACCATTGCTTCCGTGTCTACTGTTTTGCCTCGGCCTATGTTTATGAAATAGGCTGATTTTTTCATGGATTTGAATAGCGATTGGTTGAATAACTTTTCTGTTCTTTGTGTCCATGGCAGGCAGTTTATTACGAAGTCGGATCTTGACAGGACTTCCCTTGTGGCGCGTAGGTCGAACAGCTCGTCTACGTAGGGCGGCTTGTCTAATAGTGAGCGGCGCACGCCGATTATATATGCGCCTAGGGCTTTCAGCTTTTTTGCGGTACAGCCGCCTAGGTCGCCTAGGCCGAATATCGCGGCGGTGCTGTTTTCAACGCTTGTTGCGCCGTAGTCCTCGCGTTGCCAGATTTGCTCGTTTTGACGTTTGTTGTACAGCGGGAATTGACGCGCCAACCCCAGTGCCATCGCCGCCACATGCTCCGCCGCCGCCGCGCCGTACACGCCGCGTGAATTGCTTAGGATAATCTGCGGGTTGGCGTACAGGTCGGGGCTGATGTACGGCTGAATCGCGGCGTTGGGCAGGTGGTGCCAGCGCAGCCACGGCAACTGCGGCAACAGCTCCACAGATGGACAGCCGAAGATAATCTCCGCGTCGCTTAGACGCTCCGCCGTCGCGTTTTCGGCGGGCAAGTAGTCCACCTCCACATGCTCGCTTAAGTCCACCAGCATGGCGGGGGTTAGATAAAACGTGGGGTCACTTAGAATCGACAGCTTCAATCCCGCTTCACCCTTATCAAAATAATGCTTCCGTCGGCCTTTACGCCCTTTTGGTACTCGATGTCGAAGCTATCCAGCGATTGCACCAGCGCGGACAGCTTTTTGTAGCCGTAATTCCGCGAGTCGAAGTCCGGCATTTTTTTGATTAGCAATGTGCCGACCTCGCCCAGGTACGCCCAGCCGTCGTCATCGGCCACATCATCCACGGAGGTTGCGATAAGGCTGATAACGTCCTGCGTGATTTCCTGCTTTTTGTTGGGGTTTTCGGCGACTGTCGCAGGCTCGGCGGCCGCGGCGTGTTCGGTTTTCTTCGGCTTTTTGGGCGCGGGAGGGTCGGGCGCGTCGGCCTTTTCGGCGGCCTTGGACAGAACCTCGATATAGATAAACTTGTCGCACGACACGATAAACGGCTTGGGGGTTTTGCGCTCGCCGATACCGATTACCTTCATGCCCGCCTCGCGCAGACGGATAGCCAGCCGGGTAAAATCCGAGTCGCTGGACACAATGCAGAAGCCGTCCACCTTTTCGGAGTAGAGTATGTCCATCGCGTCGATTATCATCGCGGAGTCGGTAGAGTTTTTGCCTGTGGTGTAGCCGTATTGCTGGATTGGCGTGATGGCGTATTCCAGCAGCTTGCGCTTCCAGCCGGCCAGGTTGGGCATGGTCCAGTCGCCGTAAATGCGCTTGATGGTGGGGGTACCCAGCACGGCAAGCTCCGGCATAATCCCGGTCAAGGCCTTGGGGGGGCGCGTTGTCCGCGTCAATAAGCACCGCAAGGCGCAGTTCGCTGTTGTCTTTCATTGGGTTCTCCTTAAATAGTGAGGTTAGTCTTAAATATATTATACACCCGCTGTCAAGATTAGTTTTTGGGGAAATTTCGGCTTGCAATCGAGGGGTTGTTGGTGTATAATGAGAGTAGCGAGGTGAATCCGATGGACATTCCAAAAATTCTGCCGCCATCTGACGACGCGGTATTCAAAACACTAATGACACACCCGGACGCGAACCCACTGCTGAAGTTTATAATTTCTAGTATAATCGGACTCAACGTGGAATCTGTCATGGTACGCGGAAATGAGTTGCCGGTAAGTAGCAGTCAAGACAAACAAGAGCGTTTTGACGTGAACTGCGTCACGGATACGGGCGAACAAGTAGAAATCGAGCTTCAAGCCATGCCAATGGCGGGAGACAATCGGGACAACAGACACACGCAGATTAAGACGCGGAGCGTCTATTACCTCTGCGACCTGCATTCGTCACAACCCGGTAAAGGTGTTTCGTACGGAGACTTGGCTCGAAGCTATCAGATTACGTTTTGCGGCTACGACGTTTTCGAGAACAGGCCTGATTTTATAAATCGCTTCACGCTAAAAAACGATGAGGGTGACGAGCTGACAGACGCAATCAACGTGGTATTTGTCGAGCTGTCCAAGCTTGACGGAGCATTGCGGAAACCGGTCATGGATATGACCGCAACGGAAATGCTCAGCGTGTTTCTGAAATACGCTGATGACGAGAGGTATCAAATCAAAATCCAAGAGATGGCATTGGTGAAGGAGGAGATTCAATTGGCGACACAAATTTTAACGAGTATCAGCACAGACGAAGACGAACGCGCAAGATTCAGATCGCGGCGCAGATGGGAGTTCGACCAACAGCATACAAGGATTGCAACCCTGCGCGAGGGGGAGGCTAAGGGCAGAGCTTTAGGCAAGCTTGAAATTGCCCGCAAGATGCTCCGCTTTGGAACGCCTGTAGAACAAATCGCGGAGCTTACCGAGCTTCCTGTTGCTGAAATCAGGGCGTTATCTTAAACCCAACCACCAAACCACACAAAAATCCCTCACACCTACCAATTTATCATTTTATTAGAGACAAGCCCCAAGCAAAGAACGAACATTCCGACAACAAAAATGCT
>BNZR01000079.1 GCA_026001245.1 Clostridia bacterium | reverse complement strand
ATGAAAAATCAAAACCGGCGCTCTTGCCGACGTTCCTCGAAATGGCAAGCAAGGAGGGCGGGGACAATTTGCCGACTGCGGCTCAGATTTACACGCAGACACTTGATTGGGTAATCGGCACAGGCTGTGAGAGATATGTTCCTAGACAACTCATAGAGGATTTCGCTTTTACGCGCCGCAATTATCTTGAGAGCGAGTGGATGAACAAGAAACTTGGTCGGGTGATTCAGGGCGGCAAAGCGTCGCCGTATGTGAAATCTTCGCTTGAGTATCTGAAAGCGACCACGACGCTCTACCGCGAGATTTCGGCGATAATCGCACAGAACGCCACTACCGAGTATGGTGGCGGCAACAAGACCAACGCGTTCCTCGAAATGCTGACTAACAGGGGGTTTTAATTTATGCAGACTACAGAGCGATTTGAAAAGGTGGGCGTTGACCGCCTTGTGCCGTACGCCCGCAACGCTCGGACGCACTCAAAGGAGCAGATTTTACAGCTACGCGCGTCACTCCGCGAGTTTGGTTTTGTGTCGCCGATTATCCTCGACGGCGATTACAATATCATCGTGGGACACGGACGCGTGGCGGCGGCAAAAGCTGAAGGCATCGCCGAAGTGCCGTGCGTGTTTGCCGAACACTTGACGGATGCGCAGAAACGAGCGTATATACTAGCGGACAACAGACTCGCGCTGTCTGCCGGGTGGGACGAGGCGTTGTTGGCGTTAGAGTTCGGCGAGTTGAAAGACCTCGGCTTCGACCTTGAGCTTACGGGCTTTGACCCCGCCGAGATTGAGAAGTTGTTCGCCGCCGATGGCGACGACGTACAGGACGACGATTTCGACCTGACGGCCGCTCTTGACGAGGCGGCTTTTGTTTTGCCCGGCGATGTTTGGACTGTAGGGCGGCATCGGCTCGTCTGCGGCGACGCGACGGACGCGGAAACCGTGAAACTGCTGATGGGCGACCGCAAAGCAAACCTTGTGCTGACAGACCCGCCGTATAACGTGGCGTTCCAGTCGGCGAGTGGTCTGAAAATCAAGAACGACAGCATGAGCGCGGAGAAATTCTACGAATTCCTGCTCTCCTCGTTCCGCAACATGGCGGACAGCTTGGAGAGCGGCGGCTCTGCGTACATCTTCCATGCCGACACCGAGGGCGAAAACTTCCGCAAAGCGTTCCGCGAGGCTGGATTTCACCTTTCCGGCACTTGCATTTGGGTTAAGGATTCGATGGTCATGGGGCGTTCGCCATACCAGTGGCAGCACGAACCTATTCTGTTTGGCTGGTTGAAAACCGGGACGCACAAATGGTACGCCGGACGCGCTGAAAAGACTATCTGGAATTTCAACAAGCCCAAGCGAAACGAAAATCACCCGACCTCAAAACCATTGGATTTACTGGCTTACCCGATAAAAAACAGTAGTCAGCCGAATGGGATTGTTCTTGATGTGTTCGGCGGCTCCGGCTCAACTTTGCTTGCGTGTGAGCAGACAGACCGCGTATGCCACATGATGGAACTTGACCCGAAGTACGCGAGTGTGATTCTGCGCCGCTACGTTGAGTGTTGCGGAGACAACGATGTGTGCTGTGAGCGCGGCAAGTACGCCGACTTAGTGGTGGAGGTGGCGCATGAGTAAGGAAGAATGGCACCCTATTTTGGGATTCGAAAATGAATACCTAATCAGCAATATTGGGCGAGTTTGGAGCAATCACAGTAATAAAATCTTGAAAAACAAACGCGCTCAAGGTTATCATTATGTTTCCTTATGCTCGTGTGGATTTCGGCAGGAACGTAGGATACATCGTCTTGTTGCGGAAGCTTTTATTCTGAATCCAGACCAAAAACCAACTGTCAACCACATAGATGAGAACAAGAGCAATAACAGTGTGAAAAATCTCGAATGGGCAACGATTAAAGAGCAGAACACTCATGGGACACGCATAGAACGAGCTATGGCAAGTACAGACTGGGTTGCGCGAACATCAAAAATAGATTATAGGTCGATTGCCCAAAAGCACAATTATTTTGAAATAAATCGTAAACAGATGAAACCCGTGCTTCAATACGACAAGTACGGAAGTTTTGTTGCGTGTCACGATGGAGTTGCAACGGCGGCAAGAGCCGTAGGTCGAAAATCATCAAACATCTGTGAGTGTGCCAAAGGAAGGAGAAAAACCAGTGCTGGATTCAAATGGAAATACGAAACAGCCGATGACGTTGATGTCATTGTTTGATGGTAGCGGTGGTTTCTGTCTTGGTGCGAAACTTTGCGGCATAGTGCCGATTACTGCATCGGAAGTCGAGCCGTTCCCGATTCGCGTCACTACCAAGCGCCTGCCGTCCGTGAAGCACCTCGGCGACATCTGCAAGATCAACGGCGGAGCTATCGAGCCGGTTGACATAATTACGTTCGGCTCACCATGTCAATCATTTTCTATCGCGGGGAAAAGAGCCGGACTTGAAGGAAAATCGGGGTTGTTCTATGAGGCTGTGCGCGTCATCCGAGAGATGAGGGCGGCTACAAATAACGTCTATCCTCGTTTCGCCGTCATGGAGAATGTGCCCGGCATTTTCAGTAGTAAAACCCAAGGTAAAAGCGACTTTTTGGAGGTACTCAATGAACTGTGTAAAATCAAAGACGAAGCCATATCTGTTCCTATACCTGAAAACGGGAAATGGCTCGCCGCAGGAAATATCATGGCGGACAACTTTTCCCTCGCCTATCGGACGATTGACGCTCAACACTTCGGAGTCGCCCAACGGAGGCGTCGCTGCTACCTTGTCGTCGATTTTGCAGGCGAATGTGCCGGAGAGATTCTATTTGAGCGCGAAGGCGTGTCAAGGGATTTTGCGCCGCGCTTCTGCGCGGGGCAAGGAACTACCGGAACTTCTGCGGGTTGCGCTGGAGAATCAGTCGGGTTCGAGCCGGGAGCGTTAAAGCGGATTGGCGGTCATGTTTGGGCGAATTTTGTCGGTGCGCTGAGGGCTGACGCTGGAGATAATCAGTCAGCGGTCGTGTACCCGATTGACATGAGGAACGCCGTCCGCACCAGCGACAACACCAGAGTTGGAATTGGAATTGGTGCTGACGGCGAGCCGTCTTTCACGGTAACATCGGGTTTTTGTCACGCCGTTGCGATTGAAAATCACGCCGCAGATAGTCGTGTGAAAATCCGCGAAGATGGGCTGGTGCAGACTTTAGGGGCTACTATGGGAACCGGCGGGGGAAATGTTCCGCTTGTCGCCTCTTTCATGGGCGGTCAAGGTGCCGATGCCGGAAGTATCGCGTACAGCGAAGCGGTCGCGCCAACATTACGAGGGCAGTCGGGCGGCAACTCCGTGCCGATGGTGCTGAACGAGCGCCAATATGCGCTGACAGTTGGCGAGGATACGGCGAATACCCTGACGGGGACTGACGCGAAAGGCGTTCAATGCCTGTTCGAGCCGAAAGCCTACGGCATTTCTTCCTACGAGAGCAACGCCATGAAAAGCGCTAACCCCCGTGCCGGCGTGTACGAGGCCGAAACTTCGCGGACACTTGATGTCGGCGGAGGTAGGCCCGACTGTCGGCAGGGAGGAATCGTCATAGCAGTACAAGGTTCAATGATAGGTCGCGCCGAGAAAAACGGCCCGCAGGGCAGCGGTGTAGGTGAGGACGTAAGTTTTACCCTAACAGATGCCGACCGTCACGCAATTTGCTACCAAGATAGGGTCGGCGCACTCTGCGCGAGCGACTACAAATTCCCGCAACAACAGCAGATTGAAGAAAACAAAGCCATCGTGGAGCAGTTGTCGTTCGGCAACAACGGACATGGCAGTTACAACGACAAACCCGCTACACTCAAGGCTTCGGGCGGTGACTTCCCCGGCGGCGAGAACATCGTTGTTGAGAATCGCTATGTCGTTCGCCGGCTGACCCCGACCGAATGCGCCTTGCTCCAAGGTTTCCCACCAACTTGGTGTTCAGACCTCGAAACGTCGGAGCCGACCGAGGAGGACATCAATTTCTGGTCTGATGTCTGGGAAACACACCGCAAAATCATGGGCAAGAGCGGCAAAGCTAAGAGCCGCAAGCAAATAATCAAATGGTTACAGCACCCGCACTCAGACGCGAACGAGTACAAAATGTGGGGCAACGGTGTCGCTTTGCCGTGCGTAGTGTTTGTCCTGCGCGGTATTGTGCAATCTGCTTAATAAACTCGCCAAATTACTGTGCTATATATTGTGGAATTACAACTTGCTATATACCACATTTAGAGGTAATATGTGACTACCAAAATAACAAGGAGGTCACACACATGGAAATCAACTTCAATGTCAAAGGTCAGGAACGCAAGAATCTGGCGACCGCAATCAGCGAAATCACCGAGCAACCTCTCACCAACGAGGGTGCACCGACATTCGCGTGGGTAATCGGGACTTACAGTATCAGTCGCAACGGAACGCTCACAATTTCGGGCGAGGACAGCGGTGGCATACTCACCTGCCTACGCGAGAAAGGTTTCGACTTTGAGGACGAACCGAGTATCCCCGAAGTGCCCGCCATCACCGAACAGCCTGATGGCTTAATCATCGAAATGCCGCTAGACGGCTTCACGCCCGAAAAGCTAGACAACCTCGCGAAAATGGTAAACGCCAAGTCCGCGCTCCTTAAGATGGCGCTCGGCGCGGAGGTCTTGCCGATTCAGCAGACTGCCGACACACTCAAGTTTCCATGGTTTCCGCCCACCGAAGACGGCGGCATAGTCACAGCCTACGCCCAATTGGTCGAGAAACTCTGCAACATGGCAAAAATGCAGAAACGAGTCACCGCAAGGGAAAAGGAAGTCGAGGGCAGTCCAAAGTACGCCATGCGGTGCTTGTTGCTCCGACTCGGATTCATAGGCGACGAGTACAAAACTTCGCGTAAGATTCTGCTTGCTAAGATGACTGGGAGCGGCGCGCACAAGTCGGCTACGCGGAGCGCGGACAGCACCGCCCTACAAAGTGCGGGGCGGTGAAACTTTGGGTGCAGGAATCCATTTTCTACAAGTCCAAAAAATTTGCGCTTTTTTCAGACCAACGAAGACACATCACATCATTAAGTGTTTGTCCGGCTTTACACTTGTTGTTGCTAGCATCAAATTTTTCACAAGCCCTACATTTTCCAGATACAATTATGTTAGGTTTAGATGGATTGCTTTTATTTCTGTTGAAAAAGCCCACAACGATACCCTCCTTTGTAGATGAAGTCTATAAATAGGCTACTTATGTTGCCTATGTCTTTCTACTTAATCGCTAATATTGTCACGATAACGGCTATAAATCGGACAGCTCCACATATTGGGGCAACCGCCGCCACCTTCACACCCGCCAAGTGATGGGCGACCATTCGTGCGACAACCCGGCGGACCACTTGAGATCATATTTATTGTTCCGTTATTCTGAAATTGCCTATTATTATTTCCGTTAGCCGTTTGATTGTGGTTATCTTTACGACCTGAACGCCAATTCAAAAATCCCATAATAGATAACCTCCCCTTTCAACTAAGATTCATTGTATCTGCGAAATTAGCAATAGTCCCCATCTTTTAATGCCTTGTAATAACCACACATTTCACAATAACCATTATAGGGACATTTCATACCACCCTCCCTATGACACATGGTTACGCGTGGACGTCCGCTATCCCCAAAATGTACGCTATTATCTTGATATTGATAATTGCCGTCTCCTTTGGCATTTTGATTGTGACTATCGCTCCTACCAAACAACCAATCCATAACCCCCATAATTAGCACCCTTTCATTTGTTGATTTGGATTTGCGTATTATTGTTGCCGTTGATACTCTGGGAATGATTGTCGCCATTTCCGCTTGAGCTATTATCTTTTTTTCTCCGTGTTGCTCTCGTAGGAAGAAATGCCGTAGGCTTTCGGCTCGAACAGGCATTGAACG